>JADFRS010000033.1 GCA_022561145.1 Gemmatimonadota bacterium | reverse complement strand
GGCCTCTCGGCACGCGCGTCCCGACGTGTCTCCTCAGCCATGATCGTTCACGTTACGGTTCTCCTCGCAAGGCCCGAGCGGCTCGAGGTTCCATCCTTGGGCGCCGGGAATCTCACTCCAAGTTCTAACGGACCGCAGCCTGCCGTAAACCACAAATCGTACCACATACAATGGTGTTCGCGTTGAAAAAGCGTTACGCTGATGGCTGCTATCCGGCCCACGAGAAAACGTAAGCCTCGACGAGAGTCACGCCCAGGGGCAATCTTTCGGATGGATTCAAGTGCCATCCCCCAGGCCAACTCTAGGTGACGAGGAACCTTCGGAGCGAAGGTAGCGGTGAAGTCATAACAGATGGAGGACCACGCGCGAGCTCGAAGACCACCTTCGCCCGGAGACCAAATGGTGGGCCCAACCGTTAGCGACAATAAGGCCAAGCGCGAGTACGCCCAGCTACTCCGCCTTCACGAGCGCCTCCTGAAGCAGTTGCAGGTCGTGCTTGGTGAGTTGCGGGCTCCGAGCACCACGAAGATCCTCCAGGCCATCAAGCAACGGACCGGATCGACTCCGGCCGAGGCGATGGGCGAGGTCACTACCGCCGTCGAGGAGGCCATTCGAGCCTGCAAGATGAGTGAGGCGGACCTTCGTGAGGATCCTCTCGACAATCTAGGCCAGGTTTCGGTCGAGGGTGCGGATAACCTCCCCGCAACCCTTGCACGATTCCTTGCGGAACGCTCCGAGCTTCCGGGGTTCTCCTACACAGTGATCCAGGACGAGAACCGCGGTTGGATCATTCGCTGGAAGGAACACACCGAGTGGGGTACCGTGCGCGGCTCCGGCCAGTTTTACGAACGACCCTACGCCTGGTTGGAGGACTGACGTAGCAACTCTGCTATGCCGTCGTTACCGCCGGTGAGTGCCCGTAGCGCATCCTCTCCGTAAAACATCCGGATGTACTTCACCTGCACCGGTGTCACCCGGCGCACAGCCCAAACCAGTTGTACGTGGTTTGGTGCGCGTGGCGTGCATAGCAGCTTCATACCCACCTCCGACGGCATGCTGTCACCCTTGCGGTTGTTACATGGCGAACACGAGGTCACCACGTTGTCCCACGTATTTCCACCGCCCCTCGAAATCGGAAGAATGTGGTCCCGGGTCAGGAACTGCCGCCCCTTCAACAGGCTACGGTGCCGGCCACAATACTGGCAGCAATACCCGTCTCGAGCGAAGAGGAATGTGTTCGTGACCTGCCGGCGAAACTGTCGAGGCACGCGGACAAACCGCACCAGGCGGATAACGATCGGATAGGGGATGCTCCGGCGCTCGGAGCGGAACCAACGAGCGTCGTCTGTCTCGAGAATCTCTGCCTTACAGTCCAACACCAGACGGACCGCGCGCCGAGCCGTGAGGATCGTCAACGGCTCAAACGAGGCGTTAAGGGTCAAGCATCCCATTCTCAAACCTACCCTTTTCCAGGGGCGCCTTGCAATGACCTTCGAGCGAGACTCCGGCTCGGGAGCAGCCTACATGAGCGCGGTGGGATCTCGATCCAGAATGATCCGTACATCCTTACCGCGGGGCCGAAATCCGTGCATGAATCGGCGCGCCACTTCGCCAAGCTCGCCCGCGTGCTTCCCACGCAGAAGGAAATGCCAGCGCCAGCGGCCATGCAGGCGCTCGATGGGCGAGGGTGCCGGGCCCACGACCACGGTGGCGGGTCCCTCGATGGCTTCCCGCTCGACCCAGCGCGCCGCGCTGTCGGCTTCTCGCGCGGCGATCTCTTGGTCCGGGCAGCTGACGATCACGTTGATGAGCCTGACGTTCGGCGGATAGAGGGGATCGACCCTGCCTTGAAGCTCTCGGCGCGCAAAGGCCTCGTAGTCGTGTGCCACCGCCGCCTTGACGGCGTAGTGTTCCGGAACGGATGTCTGAATGAGAACCTCACCGCCGAGCGCACCCCGCCCGGCTCGCCCCGCCACTTGGCTGAGCAACTGGAACGTACGCTCGCTGGCACGAAAATCCGGCAGATGCAGCCCAACGTCCGCGTTCACCACGCCTACGAGCGTAACCCTGGGGAAGTCGAGCCCCTTCGCGATCATCTGGGTGCCGAGCAGGATGTCCACTTCGCCCCTCTCGACCCTACCCAGGATCTCACGGTGAGACCACTTGCCCGAGGTCGTGTCCACATCCATGCGGGCAAGACGCGCCTGCGGGAACGTCTCGGCCACGACCCGCTCCACCTGCTCGGTGCCCAATCCCCTGAGCGATAGATCCGTGGAGCCGCACCGCGGACACCGCGTGAGCGCTGGCTCCTCGTGCCGGCAATGATGGCAGAGTAGCCGTCGATGGGTACGATGGTAGGTGAGCGAGACCGAGCAGCGCAGACACGAGGCCACGTCTCCACAATCCCGGCATTGTATGAACGACGAATAACCGCGCCGGTTGAGGAGGAGGATCGTCTGCTCGCCCCGCTCGAGCCGTGTGGTCACCGCGTCAAAGAGCTGGGGGGAGAGCACCGTGCCCCCCTCGCTGGTTGCGGCCGTTCGGTCGCTGGAACGTGCCGCCTTCTTCACTTCCCTAAGGTCGATGATCTTGATAACAGGCAGACTGGCACCCCCCACGCGATCCGGAAGCGTAAGCAGCTCGAACTTCCCGCTCTGAGCGTTGGCCCAACTCTCCAGTGAGGGCGTGGCGCTCCCCAATAGGCACACCGCACCCGAAAGCGCCGCCCGTACCACGGCCAGATCCCTCCCCTGGTACCGCGGGGCTTCACCCTGCTTGTAGCTGCCATCGTGCTCCTCGTCCACCACGATTGCGCCCAGGTTCGAGAGCGGCGCGAATAAGGCAGATCGAGCCCCCACGGCGATGCGCCGCTCTCCATCCTTGAGTTGGCGCCACGCGTCGTACCGTTCTCCCTCCGACAAGCCCGAGTGAAGCACGGCGACCTGGGAGCCGAAGTGTGTCCGGAAGCGGGACACCGTCTGGGGCGTAAGAGCGATCTCGGGTACGAGCACGATCCCGCTCTTGCCCCGCTCAAGTACAGCTCGCAGCAGCTCGATATAGACGAGCGTCTTTCCGGATCCGGTAACGCCGCGCAGCAAGAACGGCTTAGGCTTGCTGGTATCCAGTGCCGAGATCAAAGCACGGATGGCAGTGGCCTGTGCCTCCGTGGGAGTCATCTCAACCGGAGGAGGTACCTGCTCCCCCGCAAACGGGTCGCGTAGCATTTCTCGTGATTCGACGCGGACCACACCTTTTTCTTCGAGGCCACCGATCACCGCGCGTGAGAAGCCGTGAGCGCCGAGGAGGCCACTCAGCTCCGCCGACCCACCCATGGCAGCCAACCTATCGTAGGCCTCGCGCTGGCGAGGCGCCCTCGCAAACAACTCTTCAAGCTCCTGGAGCGACGAGATCCAGCGCTCCATGGTCACGATCTTCCGGATCTTTACGGAAGGTGGCTTGGGCGGATTCAGCGTGTGCGAGACCACGCCCAGCGCCTCGAGGCTCCTGATCTCCGGCCAGATCGAGCCCATGGCCAAGGCCCTTCGTAGCGTACGTACACCAGCATTTCCGCCGCGCGCATCCAGGGCCTCTAGCAGGCGTGCCTCACGCGTCCGCAACCCGGAAGGCGGATCGCTGATACGCGTGAGACTGTGGCGTGACACATCGCAAAGTACTGCGGGAACGATGGCCCGAAGCGCTATACCGAGCGAAGTCAGGTAATAGTCCGACAGCCATCGGGCCAGGGCGACGAGCTCTTGAGGCACCGACGGCTCTTGATCCAGTATGCTGAGAACCGGGCGTACATTGGCGAGTCCATCAGCGTCACTCGGGCCGACTATCCAACCGATCCGCTGCTCTTTCCGAAAGGGCACCAGCACTCTCGTGCCGGAGGCGGGGACCCGACCGCCGGGAATGGAATACGTGAAGGTGCGGTCCAAGGGCAACGGGAGCGCTACCTTCGCGAAGCATGGGTCGGGCGTCATGGAAGCCTTACGTGCTGAGTTCGGCACAAACAGATCTCCGCTCCCGCATACCCATGCCGTCGGGACTCCATCTAAAGAAGTGTGAAGATCTCCATCTGGGGCTCAACCGGCGTCACCTCGGGGCCGTTGACACCCCAGTGCACGTTGATCTCGCTACGAATTCCAATGTCATCCGCGAGGTAGATGCCCGGCTCGATCGAGAAGCCCACGCCCGGCACGAGCAACCGGTCGTCACGGGTCTCGAGGTTGTCGAGATTAGGGCCACTGCCATGCAACTCCCGGTCGATGGAATGCCCGGTGCGGTGCACGAACCACTTACCGTACCCTCGCTCCTGAATGACACCCCGAGCGACGTCGTCGATCTCAAACGCCTTCACCTCGGAGCCCTCTTCGAAACGGTCGCGCAGGAATTGGACCGCGGCGTCTCGCGCGTCGCGCACCGCCTCCCAGATCTCCTGCGCCCGCTCCGGCACATGATCATCCAAGATCCCCATCCAGGTCTGGTCGGCCGGCACCCCCCCCTCCGTGGCCTTGCCCCAGAGGTCGATGAGCAGGAGGTCTCCCTGGCCGATGACTTCGCCGGTCGGCCCAGGCTCGTAATGCGGATCCGCCGCGCGCGGCCCGATCGCCACGATGCAGCCGACACCCAGACCGAGCCCGCGCGACGGCAACTCCGCCTCGATCCACCGCGTGAGATCGCCCTCGCTCAGTGGGTTACCCGACCGAACTGCCTCCGCCGCCCGCTCGAACGCGTCCCACGCTACAGCCTTCACAACCTCAGCGCTGTGTCTGTGCTCTTCGAGTTGTTCCTCCGACCAGGCCGAGTAGAACGTCGAAATCAGGTTCCCCGAACTGACGATCTCGACGCCTGAATCGAGCACCAGATCCACCACGCCCGAGGGGACCATGTCCATCGTCGGCACGCTCGAACGTCGCGAGACCTCCATCGCCACCCGCGTCTTGCCCTCCAGTAATTCGGCCAAGCGGGTTTCCATCTCACGCCAGCCCGAATAGACGATCGTGCGCCATGGCCAGTGCCGCCACGAAGAAGGCTCCACGGCGTGGATCAAGGCGACGGGATCACCGTCGACGGGCACCATGGTAAAGGAGCGCCGCATCGTCGTCTCGAGCCCGAGGAGCGCGCCCGCGACCCGGTTTTGCCCGTGAAATTCGAACAGCAACCATCCATCGAGGTCCGACTCCGCGAGCGCAGCCTGCACCTCGGAAACCCGATCTGCCACGGTCAACAGTGCTTCAGTGCCCACGCAAACACCCTTTCTTTCATGATCATGAATTCTTTTCCCCATTGCGGAACAGGGGAAGACCCGTGAGCTGCCCGCCGGACTCCGGGGCGCCCCCAGCCTCGTCGTCCACAGGGCCGGCGTCTTCGGCCGTCACATCCATGAGCGCCCCCTGGCCGGCGAGAACTCCCTTGACCCCCTTTACCAGATCGAGGCCAAGGATGCGCTCTCGCGTCAGGAGGTTGTGTACCTCACGCTCCCGCGCCAGGGCGGCCCAAACACCACGCCAACCCCATTCCTTCCAGGCCCGTCGCAGAATCCCAAGCTTCTCGGAGACCGTAAACAACTCGGCAAAGTCTGGAAACGGCTTGCTGACGTGGGGGCGGAACGCGGTCTCCTCGTCGGACCAAGCTTCGGTATGGAGTTTGTGCAACCCTTCCTCCCGCATCATCCGCTTCCACTCGACCAGCATCAGCGGCCGGGCGCCAAGATGCTCCGCAAGCACGTTCCGCCGCGCTTCATCCACCGGAGCCTTCCACACGGGCTGCACCAACACCACACTGCCACCCAGTTTGGTGACCCGCACCAGCTCACGCACCGCGTCCCAAGGGTCCGAGTGGGCTGTCAGGCCCAGCGCTCCCACCGCCACATCGAAGATCTCGTCACGGTAAGGAAGATCGTCCATGGGCCCATGCTGGAAGTGCAGCCGATCAGCTAGACCCCCGATGCGTGCCCGGTCCTCGGCTCGCTCGATCATACGCGGGTCTTCATCCACGCCCGAAGCGAGAACCCCATACTCCCGAACGAAAAACTCCGGCATCATGCCCAAGCCGCAGGACGCCACGAGCACCTCTCGGTCCTCAGCGAGGTCCGTAAGGAGCGCGATCTGGCGGCAAAGTTCGGCGCCACCGGGAGGGAAAAGGGGTCGGCGACTCAGACGGACGAGGTCGAGCATCGACGGCACGTCCGCCCTGCGCGGTTCCCGACGCTGAGGGTCTGGAGGCATGGAAGAAGTTAGGCTCGACGTCGCTGGGAGGTCAAACAGGATGACGACCCTAGAAGATGGGTTCCTCGCCGACGTCCAACTCTCGGAGCGCATCCTTGAGGGCGGCTTCCTCTTCCTCGGAAAGGTTCTCCGACCCGCCCGCGACAGCCACACTGCGAGCCATTACGGCGCGCAGGAAGAGGGCGACCATCCCTAGTCCGAATAAGATAGCCGCCGGAGGCACGACCCAGGCCACCAATCCACGTCCCGACGCGCGCGGCAGGGCAAGCAAGCTATCGCCGTGGGTTAGGAGCACCCAATCGACCAGACTGTCCGCGCTCCACCCCTCTTCCGCCATGTTCTGGAGACTGTCGCGCAGCAGCGCACTCGCGTAAGCCGAGCACACTTCCAACATGAGGCCGGGGCAATATGGCGATTTCAGGACAGAAATCGCCTTCTCGGCCGCGGGCTGTGGTTCAAAGGGTTCGATCGCTGTGCGCGCGGTGGTCTGGCCGGCCAGCTCGAGCGGAACCAACGCCACCACAATGACGAACGCCACAAGAGCCCCGAAGTTCTCCAGCGGACTGGTAGGTTTCATGATCCGCCCTGCCTCACGGTCTCGGTCGAGCCTATGCAAATTGTGCTCGAGGCCGAATACCCCAGCCGCCGGTCGTTGAGCCACGAACTTCATCCGGATGCGCCTTCTAGCCCAGCCAGAGCTCTTATGACCGCCACCGCCCCCTGCCCCGTACGCGCGGGGTCGTAGCCGCCCTCGAGCGCCGCCACGAGCCCAATGCCGTCCGCCTCGACCCGTTCGACGAGGTTTCGCGTGAGCGCATGGAGGTCCGTAGGTTCGAGGAGTTGCCCACCCAGGGGATCGCCCGCCATGACGTCGAACCCCGCCGACACGAACACGAAGTCCGGGCGGGCGAAGGCCCACGCCTCGTCCAATGCTGTAATGAACCGCTCGTGGTAACGGTGGGGAGGGGTGGCCGCCGGCAACGGCACATTGATCGTTGCGCCCAAACCGCCCCCCTCTCCCTTCTCTTCCGCCGCGCCCGTTCCCGGGTAATGCGGATACTGGTGCAACGAGACGTACACGACTGTGGGGTCCGCGTAGAAGATGTCCTGGGTACCGTTGCCGTGGTGCACATCCCAATCCACGATCAGCACTCGCTCGGCGAGGCCCTTGTCCTGCATCCAGCGGACCGCCACGGCAACATTGTTGAACAGGCAGAACCCCATGGACCGGCTCGGCGTAGCGTGATGCCCCGGAGGACGCGCGGCCACGAAGGCGTTCTGCAGAGTACCGTCGCTCACCAGACCCGCCGCCGTGATCACGGCTCCTGCGCTTCCCACCGCGGCGTCCCACGACGCCGCCGAGACGGGCGTGTCCTCGGTGAGTAACGTCCGGATGTGCTCGGCTTTGGCCAGCTCGACAGCCGCCCGTACCAACTCCACCTGCGCGGACGTGTGGACACGCAGGAGGTCCTCTTCCAAGGCCTCCCGGCAGTCGACCTGTACCACCGCCTGGTGGAGGGTCAGCAGGTCCTCGCCGACCGTTGACGACAGCGCTCGGAGGCGCCCTTGGTGCTCGGGGTGATTCCACCCGGTGTCGTGGAGGGCAGAGGCGGGATGGAGCAGAAAACCGGTTTGGCGCACAACCAAGTCCGCTAGTCCGCGGAGACCAAGGCCGCCTGTTGCCTCGCGTCCTCGATGCGTTCCTGCAAAGTGCGCACCTGATAGGTGCGCGACCGCAAGGCGATGAGGGCGTCGCACGCGGCGCTCGTTGCGGACATCGTCGTGAAGTACGGCGTGCCGTGCGTGATCGCCGCACGCCGCATGGCGTAGTCATCGTACTGGGATTTCTTGCCCATCGGCGTGTTGATCAGCAGGTTCACCTCCCCACTCACGATCGCATCGACGATGTGGGGGCGGCCCTCTCCAACCTTGTAGATCAACTTCGACGGAATTCCCAGGCGGGTCAGGTAGGCATGGGTTCCCCGAGTCGCCAGAATCTTGTAATCCATGTCGTGGAAGCGGCGGAGGATGGGCGTCACCGTCGGCTTGTCACGATCGTTGACTGTAACCGCCAGCGTTCCGCCTTTGACCGGCAGCAGGTTGCCGGACGCCGCCTGTGCCTTGGCTATTGCCATTCCGAATGAGTCGTCGAAGCCCATGACTTCCCCCGTCGACCGCATCTCGGGCCCGAGCAAGATGTCCACTTCGAACCGGTCGAACGGGAAAACGGCCTCCTTGACCGCCACCCCAGCCACCGGCAGCTCCTCGGGCACATCGAGCTCGACCAGGCTCTCGCCCATGATCACGCGCGCTGCCAGCCGTGCCAGAGGCACACCGGTAGCCTTGCTGACGAAGGGTATCGTGCGGCTGGCTCGTGGGTTCACCTCCAACACGTACACGACCCCATCGCGGATGGCGAACTGCACGTTCATCAGGCCGACCACACCCAACTCCAACGCGAACCGCCGCGTAAGCGTCTTGATCTCTTCGATCTCGTCGGCGCCCAAGAGATACGGCGGCAACACGCACGATGAATCACCCGAGTGCACACCGGCATCCTCGATGTGCTGCATGATCCCACCGATCACTACATTGGTCCCGTCCGAAAGCGCGTCGACGTCGGCCTCGAAGGCATCCTCGATAAAGCGATCGACCAGCACTGGATGATCGGGTGACGCGCGCACGGCGCGGTCGAAGTAATCCCTCAAGGAGGGTTCGTCGTAGACGATCTCCATGGCCCTGCCGCCGAGCACGTAACTGGGGCGCACGAGCACCGGGTACCCGATGCCTTCGGCGACCCCGATCGCCTGCTCCACATTGGTGGCGATGCCGTTCTCTGGGACGCGGGCCTTGATCTTTCTGCACACCTCGTCGAAGCGCTCGCGATCCTCGGCGCGGTCTATAGCGTCGACCGACGTGCCCAGGATAGTCGCCCCTAGCGCCGCCAGCGGCTTCGCCAACTTGAGGGGGGTCTGGCCGCCGAGTTGCACGATCACCCCCTCGGGATCCTCCTTGTGGATGATCTCGAGCACATCCTCGAGCGTGAGCGATTCGAAGTAGAGCTTGTCGCTGATGTCGAAGTCGGTGGAGACGGTTTCCGGATTCGAGTTGATCATGATGGTCTCGAAACCGGCCTCGCGGAGAGCGAGCACGGCCTGCACACAGCAATAGTCGAACTCGATTCCCTGCCCTATTCGGTTCGGGCCGCTGCCGAGGATGATGACCTTCTTGCGATCCGACCGGGTCGATTCATCCTCGTCCTCATACGAGGAATAGAAGTAGGGGGTCGCCGCGGGAAACTCGCCCGCGCAGGTATCCACGACGTTATAGGTCGGCCGAATGCCCAGGTCCCAGCGCCTCTGGCGCGCGGCGTCTTCCCCCTCGCCCCTCAACTCCGCCATCTGGCAATCGCTGAAGCCGTTGCGCTTCATCTCACGTACCTCGGCGAATCCCGGGTCGGACAGTCCGGCGTACCAGACCTCCAGCTCGACGATCTCCTCGAGCTGCCTCAGGAACCACAAATCGATGCCGGTGGCATCGTTGATCTCCTCCACGCCGAGCCCGCCCAACAGGGCGCGTTTGATCTGAAAGGGCCGTTCGGCAGTGGGCCTTCGTAGCGCGGCCAGCAAGGTCTCCGGGTCATCGTCCGTGAGGCCGTCGTCGGCCAGGCGCTCGGCCGTCACCCAACCCTCTCGGTCGATCTCCAGGCCGCGTAGGCCCTTTTGCCAGGCGGCACGGAAGGTCCGACCGATGGCCATGGTCTCGCCGACCGATTTCATCTGCACGCCCAAGGTCGGATCGACCTCCGGAAACTTCTCGAACGCGAACCGGGGAAACTTGACAACCACGTAGTCCAGAGCGGGTTCGAACGAGGCCGGGGTGGTCTTGGTGATGTCATTGAGCAACTCGTGGAGCAGGTATCCCACGGCAAGCTTGGCCCCAACGCGCGCGATCGGGAATCCGGTCGCCTTGGACGCCAGCGCCGAGGACCGAGAGACCCGCGGATTCATCTCGATCACCAGGATCTCGCCGGTCCGGGGGTTGACCGCAAACTGGATGTTGCACCCCCCCGCCTCCACACCGATCTCGCGAATGATCGCGATGGATGCGTTCCGCAGTTCCTGGTATTCCACGTCCGTCAGCGTCTGCACGGGGGCGACGGTAATCGAGTCCCCCGTGTGCACGCCCATCGGGTCGAAGTTCTCGATGGAGCAGACGATGATCACGTTATCCGACCGGTCCCGCACGACCTCGAGTTCGAATTCCTTCCAGCCGATCACGCTACGGTCGATCTGGACTTCCGTGGTCGGCGAGGCGTCGAGGCCCTTCCGCACCATCTCCCGGAATTCGTCGCGGTTGTACGCGATGGCGCCGCCCGTGCCGCCCAGTGTGAACGATGGGCGTATGATGGCCGGGTAACCGGTACCATCGACGACCTCCATGGCCTCGTCCACCGTCTTGGCGAACCCGCCACTGGGAACCGCCAGCCCGATGCGGGCCATCGCTGCGGCGAATTCCTCGCGGTTTTCCGCCATCTTGATTGAGCGCGCGTCGGCACCGATCAGTTCGACGCCGTGCTTTTCGAGCGTGCCGCGCTCATGCAGCTCCATCGCGATGTTGAGGGCCGTCTGCCCACCCATGGTCGGCAGCAACGCGTCAGGCTTCTCGCGCTCGATGACCCGCTCGACCCAGTCGGGGGTGAGCGGCTCGATGTAGGTGCGGTGCGCCAGATCCGGATCCGTCATGATCGTGGCTGGATTGGAGTTCACCAGGACGACCAGGTATCCCTCCTCCTTGAGTGCTCTAACGGCCTGAGTGCCGGAATAGTCGAACTCGCACGCCTGACCGATGACGATAGGGCCAGAGCCCAGGATGAGGATGGAGTGGAGGTCGGAGCGTCTAGGCAATTGGTCGTCGGAGCCGGGAGATCCAGATCATGCACATTGAGGAAGAAGCTACTGAATCTGCGCACACCGGCAAGACGCTGTAGAGCGGGGGCACGACCTCACGAGCGACCGCCCGCGACGCCGCCCCAGAAGGCCTGTCGTTCCCCGCGCGACAAGCACATGTTGTGGCCTCGGCCATCCATGGGGAGGGGTTCTTGGGTCTCGAGTTACAGGCGGCGCTCGCGGTCCTGCCGATTTTCTTGGCGGGAGTCCTCCTCGTAGGTTTCCGCGTACCGGCCGCGTGGGCCATGCCTGTGGTCTACATCACCGCCGTCGTCATCGCCTTGGCCGCGTGGAAGATGGCGTTCCTTCAGGTCGCAGCCTCATCGGTGCAGGGCCTGTTTCTCACGTTCGATCTACTGGTCATCATCTTCGGAGCGATCCTGCTCCTCAACACACTCGAACAATCAGGCGGGGTTTCTGCCATACGCTCGAGCTTCCGGACCATCAGCGACGATCGCCGCGTACAGGTGGTGATCATCGGCTGGCTCTTCGGTTCGTTCATCGAGGGCGCCGCGGGTTTCGGCACGCCGGCGGCCGTTGCCGCCCCACTGATGGTGGCGATGGGCTTCCCGGCCGCCGCCGCAGTCATGCTGGGTATGATGATCCAGAGCACGGCTGTCACTTTCGGCGCCGTCGGCACGCCCATTCTGGTGGGTGTCCGGGGTGGCGTTGGAAGCGAAGCCTTCCTCGAGCGCTTGGCTTCGGCGGGCATCGGCATGGACGAGTACCTCCACCTCGTTGCCACCAGGGCTGCCGTGCTCCACGGCATCACGGGCATCCTGATCCCGACGCTCATGGTGATGATGATGACGCGCTTCTTCGGCGAGCGACGCTCGTGGACCGAGAGGCTTTCCATCGTCCCCTTCGCCCTATTTGGCGGTGTGGCGTTCACGGTGCCCTACATGCTGACCGCCTGGCTCCTCGGACCGGAGTTTCCGTCTCTGCTCGGCGCACTCATCGGACTCGCTGTCGTGGTAACGGCGGCGCGAAGAGGCTTTCTGATTCCTCAGGACACGTGGGACTTCCCGAAGCGTGACTCATGGCCGGAGGATTGGGTCAGCGGCACGGAAGACGAGATAGAACGGGCCCGCGTCGAACGGCCGATGTCCACGGTAATGGCGTGGACCCCCTACCTGTTGCTTGCCGGGCTCCTGGTCCTGACACAGCTGCCTCAGTTGCCTCTGGGCTCTCTGCTGAGGTCGGTGAGCATAGAATGGCCCAGCATCTTCGGTACGTCGGTGTCAGCCACGACGACGCCACTTTATCTGCCCGGCGCCATCCTCATTGCGGTTGTGGGAATCACGTTCTTCCTCCACGGCATGAGCCGTCGGGCCTTAGGCCGCGCCGTGGTGGACTCCACGCGAGTCCTGGCGGGCGCGGGGTTCGTACTCGTCTTCACGGTGCCCATGGTCCGCGTCCACATCAACTCGGGGGTCAATGCCGCGGGGCTCGCAAGCATGCCGGTGGCGATGGCGTAATGGGTCGCAACCTCCGTAGGACCGGTTTGGCCCGTATTTGCCGGGGTCACAGGTGCGCTCGGCGCGTTCATCGCCGGCTCGAATACAGTCAGCAACTTGATGTTCGCCGCCTTCCAAAACGGCGTCGCCGAACGACTTGCGATCTCCGGCGTGATGGTCGTAGCTCTGCAAGCGGTGCGAGCCGCTGCCGGAAACATGATCGCCATCCACAACGTAGTGGCCGCCTCCGCTACCGTCGGGCTCCTTGGCCGCGAGGGCTCGACGCTCCGGAAGACCATCCTACCGACCCTCTACTACCTGATCATGATCGGATTGCTCGGGCTCCTCGCCATCTATGGGCTTGGTGTGACGGACCCGCTGCTCACCACCGCAGCGCCGTAGCGCCGCCGCCGAGGTCCCCTACTCTCCCTTGCCGGCTTCCTTTCGAATGGCGGTCAGCAGCGCCAGAGCGAACCCACCCCAGACGAACGCCATGATTGCCACCATGGTCACGATGGTTTTTGTCGTCACCTGATCTCCCTTCCAAGAATCCTCAGCGCTCCACTCTTACACTCAATCCGGCGACGCCCAACCTCGCATTGGTCACATCGACGGCCTCGACCACCCCAACCGTAGGAGCGCTTGCCGCTCGGTCGCTCACCAAGATGTTGAACTGTAGCGGCCCGCTCCCCGCCCCCACGAGCACGACCCGCTGCGTACCCGAACTGAACAGCCGGGTGGACCCCACCGCCTGGAAGCCGGTGACACCCGGGCCCGAGACGCTGAGCACAACGGCGCCGACGGATGCGTCCCGGCTCTCCACGACCGCCGAAAGCGCACCCGGACCCTGAGGCCCTGAATCGCCACAGCCCTGGAGCCCAAAAGCCGCCAGGAGGAGTAGCATCGCTGCTGGCCGCCTCATGGGACTCCCCCGTCCTTCGAGAGCGTGACAGGGATCACCATCTCGACCGGCCCAGGCGATCGCAGCAGGGACGCGCTCGGCGGGGCAACGAGGACGTAAGCCCGGAAATCTCCCAGGTCGTATATGCCGTCCTGATTGCCCTTTCCATCCAGGTAAAGCGCCAGGTTGGGATCAACCTGCCCCGCCTGGAGGAAGGGCGCCGCCATTTCCTGGAGGGTAGCGGCGGGCGGTCCGATACGGATCGTGAGGTCGAGCACCGCCTGGAGGCCGATCGCGTCGATCGCCCTCAGCGTTACCGGGAAGTCACCGTCGACGATGGGTACGCCCGACAGGATCCCCGCATCAATATCGAATGCGAGTCCGGTTGGGAACGTGCCTTGGGCGACCCAGCGCACGGGCGCGTTGCCGTTCACGACTTCGAAGGTCACCTCGACGGCATCCACCGCGTTCAGGTTGAGCTCAGATGGTGTGGCGTCGCCAAACCCGTAGGTCAAACCGAACACGGCGCCGGAAGTGGTCGGCGTGTTGAGCGTCACCACGACCGGGTTGGGCATTCCGGCGAGTTCCCCCGTCCAGGAGTCGAATGCGAACCCCGTACGCGCATCGGCTAGAACGCTCACGGGGGCACCCAGCAAGATCCATCCGGGCTCGGACGACGGCGACTTCACAATGGCTCCAGGCGACACGCCTGCGGACGGGGTGACGAGCTCGACATCGAATTGCACCTCCGGAGAAGCATACGACGCGATCAGCACACCATTGTCGGTGCCCGTCACCCAATCCCGTGAACGCGGCGATGCGTCGTCCCACGACGAGAAACCATTGCGGATGCCATTCACGGGAGGGTCGCCGCCCGCCGCCTCGATCGAGTGCGCCTGGAACGGCGCCGACTGGAAGACGAACGGGTCGGCCACCTGGGGCACACCATCAATCGTGAAAAGACTCCCACCCCTGGCTGTACCCACCGATTGAACACTGATCGACTGGAATCGAGTGAGCAGACGAAATCGGATCTGCTGGCCGACGGTCGTGATCTCCGTGACCGTGACACCTGCCGTTGCGCCCTCGTGCGTCACAGAGGCGGGACTCGAGGCGGCATGGAAGACCTGGTTGGAAGTAGAACCCGGAAAGGGATCACCCGGGTCGCCGCGTCCATGGCCCGCTCGGCCCAGATCGTTCTCTCCATCCGCCTGTTGGAGCCACACCCCCATGCGGTCCTTGTCCGAATTGACGCGGTTGGCCGTCCACTGACCGACAGCCACAGCCGGATCGATCCGCCAGATCAGCAACCCAGGCGACGGCAAGTCGATGTCGCTTCCCAACCGCTGGCGGTTCTCGAGCAGATAGTAGTCACCAGAGCCGTCATTGGCGTCTACCCGATAGATCTTGCCACCGGTCTCCACCGGGTCGAGCGTGAGGACACCATGATCCATGTCTGGTGCGAGAACCTCGATGTCGGCCCACCCCAGCGCCTCCTTGCTCCACGCGGACATGTGGCAAGGCCGTGCGGTGTTGATGGCGGCCTGGTTGCAGCCGAAGTTGCCCGACCCCATGAGGCCCCACTGGCCGATTCCTGCGTGCCGGCCTCCTACAGCGTAGAGGTCTGGCAATCCGAAGCCGTGCCCCAGCTCGTGTGAGAACACCCCGATCTCGTTGATCGTGACCTGGTTGCAGGCGCGCGCAGGCGTGATCGTGTAGTCGTTCACGATGATCTGCCCGCCGTTGCGCGAAGGCGACGTGGTCGAATACGTGACGCCGCTCCGGCCTAGGAGGCTCCACAGGTGTGACCAAACGTGCAGGGCGTTGCTAGTGCACTCAGCCCCGGCGGTGGGGTGTAGGACGGAGAGCACATCCACGAAACCGTCGTCGTCACCCGAGTTCGGTTTGCCGTCCGGCCCGTCGTTGTCGTAGGTGCCCCAATCGATGGAACCGTCGTCCACCACCCCGAGGATCTCCAGGATGAAGCCCGTCAGGTCACCTGAGGAGTCGAGGGCGTTGGAGTTACCGGTGACGTCGGCCGCCGAGCGGCTGGTCTTCACCCAATCTCGCGTCTCGCCGACCAGAGTGGCGCGGCCACCCGAGTTCTCCGTGTAATACTCAGAGATCGAAAGCCCATGCTGGTTCGGGCCGTCGAAAAAGTGGGCCTGGAGCTCGTCCCGGGTGAAGGGCGCCTCGCCGAGCTCCGGGTCCGAGTCCGAATAGAGTCCAAGGATCACCGGGAATCTGAATGTGCCGAGCGCGGGTAACGGCCGGGGTCCGAGAACCCGGGCCAAACCACCCAACTGGTTATTCAACCCAGGAGGCTGACGGGTGCGCAGTGGCCTTCTCCATCCATGCTGGAACCGAAACGCGTCAGGATTCTCCCGCAGGACGTCGTAGTACCCGTCCGGAACCCGGGTTCCGTAGATCGCCGCGAGGACCTCCACATCGGTCTGGGCCACGCCGGAGCGTGGGGATACCACGGCGAGGACGGCAGTCAGCAATACGACACGGGCTGCGACGGTCATCGGTTCAGGTCCGGTCCTCCGCTCGAATGGCAAGCGTATCCGCGACGTCACGCATTCCGTCGATCACGTTTTGAATGTGTTCCGCCCGTTCCATTTCCATCAGTTCGACCCCGCGTGCCACGTCGTCGCGGTTGACCCCGGCGGCGAACGCCTTGTCCTTGAGCTTCTTGGTCACCGACTTCGGGCTCAGATCGTCGATCCCGTTGGGCCGCACGAGGCAGCACGCGTAGACCAACCCCGAGAGCTCGTCGCAGGCGAACAGCACCTTTTCGAGCCTTGCCTCGGGTTCCACCCCGGTACGCTCGGGCGCATGGGCCTGAACCGCACGCACCAACTCCGGCGGATATCCCCGGCTCTCGAACTCTGCGATGGCGCGGTTCGGATGCTCGTCGGGGTGCTTTTCCCAATCCAAGTCGTGGAGCAGACCCGCCTGGCCCCAAAGCTCCTCGTCCTCACCGAGTATTCGCGCGTAATGCCGCATCACCGCCTCGACCGCGAGCATGTGCTTTCTGAGTCCCTCGTTCTCGACCCACGACTCGAGAAGAGCGAGCCCCTCGGCCCTATCCGGAAGCGCCATACTCGAATGCCCCCCAATCCTTTCAAGGCTGTTCGGCGTGCAAGGGTTTCCTTCATACCCTGGACGACGGGCAGAGGTGCGAGGCCACACATGCCTCGCAGCGCGGTTTGCGCGCGTCACACACCCGGCGTCCGTGGAAGATCAGGAGGTGAGCGAGCATCGTCCAACGCTCGTTCGGGAAGAGCGCCATCAGGTTCCGCTCGATCTTTTCCGGCGTTTTCTCCGCGCTGAAGTCCAGCAGTCTCGACAAGCGCTTGACGTGGGTATCGACCACCACGCCTTCGTTGACGCCGAACGCATTTCCAAGCACCACGTTCGCCGTCTTGCGCCCGATGCCCGGGAGCTCAGTGAGCTCGGCCATGGTCTGTGGAACCTCGCCGCCGTGGTCTTCGACCACGCCCTGGGCAAAGCCGATGATGTTTTTTGTCTTGTTTCGGAAGAAGCCCGTTGACTTGACCATCGCCTCCACGTCTTCCTTGCGGGCCCCCGCCAGGTCCGTGGCGGTGGGGTACCGCTCGAAGAGGCCCGGAGTGACCATGTTCACCCGCACATCCGTCGTCTGCGCGGACAGGATCGTGGCCACGGCGAGTTGGTAGGCGTCCACATGGTCCAACTCGCAAGTCGCCTCCGGGTACTCCTCGCTCAGGAGGTCGTAGACCTCCTCGGCACGCTCTCGTTTCTTGGGCTTCGATTCTCGGGGCATGGTCAGGCCTCGGCCGTGTCGGATTCCAGGGATGTTCGAGTACTCAACCACCTGTTCAGCGCCAACAACAACACCAGCACGATCGCCCACTGGATCAACACGGTGCCCACGTTGAACGCCGAGAACAGCGTCCAGGTCTCCGCAAAGGTCTCGCCCCTGGCTTGCAGCAACCACCAGACCATCAGCACGACGGCCTCGACCACGATCAGGCGGATCGCCCAGTCCCACCACGCCCCGATGTGAATGTCGGAATGACCTGTGTTGATGAAGGTTTCACGCCATTTGGTCACTCCGAACTTGAGAACGGCGAACGCGAAGAAGAAGCCCGAAAGCATCAACCCGACGCCCCAGACCCAGTCCTGGTTGGCGAATACGTCCATGTTGAGCGCGCTCGGGATGCCGAAGAGGAGGCCGGCCGCGCCCACCATTCCGATCGCCCGACCGCGTGGCAACCCCAGATCCATGAGGATCCGGCTCGCCAGCTCGATCATCGCGACCAGCGACGTCCACGCCGCGAACACCAGCGCCATGAAGAACAGCGCCATGAAGAAGCGTCCGCCCGGCATGAGGGCGAACAGTTGGGGAACCCAGATGAATGTCAGGCCCTCGTTCCCGGCGCCCACGATCTCACTCGCCGCATTCGGCATGATGGAGAAGACCGTGGCCAGCACCATGATCCCGGCCAACAGTGACATCGCGTTGTTCCCGAACCCGATCACGAACGCGTTCAGGGCGGTATCCTCGTTCTGCCGCATGTAGATGGCGTACGTCAGCACCAACCCCCACCCCGCACCCGTGTCCCAGGCGTTCTGTGTCAGCGCCTCCAGCCAGATATTGACGTCGGCGAGGTCGGCCAGGTTGGGCGTGAACAGAAACGCCAGCCCCGCGCCCGCGCCGGGAAGCGTGACCGCCCTGATGGCGAGCACGACGAGCAGGATGATGAGGCTTGGAATCAAGATGCGAGCGGCCGTCTCGATCCCCTTGACGCCCTTGGAAACCACGAATATGCCCAGGGACATCGCAACCACGTGGGTGACAACCGCTCCTGGAGAGCCCGCGAAACCCTCCCAGAACGCGCCCGGCGTCGCCCCAGGAACATCACCGGTGAGTGTGGCCACGAAGAACCTGATCGTCCAACCCATGACCACGCTGTAGTAGAACATGATCGCGGTGGCCACGAAGGCCACCCAGGCACCCATCCAGGCAAAACCGGGGCCGATCGTCTTGATGAAGGACCCGATCGCACCCTTTCGTGTCCCCTTGCCCATCGAGAACTCGAGAATGAGCAGGGGTACCGACCAAAGGAGGAGGAAGACGACCCAAGCCACCAGAAACGACCCGCCTCCGTTCGAGGCCGCGATGCGGGGGAATCGCCAGATGTTCCCGGTTCCGACAGCCATGCCCAGCATGACCAGGAGCATCCCCCACCGCGAGCTGAACACTTCGGATTTCGATGCCACTTACAGCACCTCCTGTGGATGAGCGTATCAGGGCCGTCGCGATGCACCGGGTCTTGGACCGGGAGAAGATAGTCGGCGCTCGCTCACTGACAATCGCGAGCTAGGAACTCATAGACGCTCGCGTATCCAGGTCTCGACCTGGTCGACCGCCACGCGCACCTGCTGGAGCGTGTCACGGTCCCGAATGGTGACCGTGGCATCCTCGTTCGTTTGGCCGTCGACCGTGACACACCAAGGCGTTCCGGCCTCGTCCTGCCGCCTGTAGCGGCGTCCGATGGAGCCCGCGGCGTCATAGAACGACGGGATCGACGCGGCGCGCAGATCCTTCTGCAGATTGATGGCCAGCTCGGGCAGCCCGTCCTTCTTGACCAGGGGGAAGACGGCCACCTTGATGGGCGCAAGGCGTGGGTTCAGCCGAAGGACAACTCGCTCCTCGCCGTCGATCTCCTCTTCGTGGTAGGCATCCGCCAAGAGGACCAAGACCGTGCGATCGACGCCCACCGCGGTCTCGACCACAAAGGGCAGGAAGCGCTTGCCACCAACGGGATCGATGTATTCGAGCCGCTTGCCGGAAAACTCCTGGTGCCGGGACAGGTCGAAGTCGGTGCGGTTGTGGATTCCCTCGAATTCCTTCCAACCGAATGGGAACTCGTACTCGATGTCGACCGCGGTCTTGGCGTAATGGGCCAACTCGTCAGGCCCATGGTCATGGAATCGGAGCTTTTCCTTGTTGATCCCCAACGACAAGTGCCAGTCGAGCCGCTGGGCCTTCCAGTACTCGAACCACTCCTCGTCGGTGCCGGGTTCGACGAAGAATTGCATCTCCATCTGCTCGAACTCGCGGGTGCGGAAGATGAAGTTCCCGGGTGTGATCTCGTTCCGGAACGCCTTTCCGATCTGGGCGATCCCGAACGGGATCTTCTGGCGTGCGGCGGTCTGTACGTTCAAGAAATTCACGTAGCTCCCCTGGGCCGTTTCCGGCCGCAGGTAGACCACGGACGCGTTTTCCTCCACGGGCCCCATGAAGGTCTTGAACATGAGGTTGAAGAGGCGCGGTTCCGAAAACGCCTCCCTAGTGCCACAGACGGGACACTGCCCGCCTTCCACCTCAGGGAGATCCGCGCGAAAGCGCCGATTGCAGCTCTTGCACTCGACCAGCGGGTCGGTGAACTCTTCGACGTGACCGGATGCCTCCCAAACCTTGGGGTGCATCAGGATAGCGGTGTCTAGGCCCTCGACATCGTCCCTCTGGTGGACCATGGTGCTCCACCAGAGATCCTTGACGTTGCGTTTGAGCTCGACTCCAAGAGGTCCGTAATCCCATACTGACCCGGTGCCGCCGTAGATCTCGGAGGACTGAAAGATGAAACCCCGGCGCTTGGCCAGGGAAGTGAGCTTGTCCATTCGATCCCGAATGTCGATTGAGTGGAAGCAGGAAGGCAGGAAGGTAGAAGAGGCCATGAGAGGGAGCAACCGACCGAATGGAGGGTAAGAGCGCCTTGTCGGGCCGATGGCGGCCGGCCGGTGATTGAGGGCGACCGTGAGGAACATGTCATGCTGACGTTCACTGAGAGGGCTCGCGCGATGGTGCAGACGTACATCGACGCGAGCGACGGCGAGCATACTGCGCTGCGTGTCACGCTCGAGGGCAACCCCGGGAAGCCGGAGTTCGCGCTCACGCTCGTGGACGCCTCCGAGGCGAAAGAGAACGAGACCCACGTAGCTGTGGACGGCCTAACGGTGTTGGTGGACGCAGCCCAGACGAGCGCGCTCGAGGGCGCGACCATCGATTTTGTCGAGCACGTGAACGAGAGTGGGTTCGAGGTTCTCCTCGACGCCGGCAGCGACGACGCGAAGCCACGGATCGATTCACCGACCGGCCCGATGGCCGATCGCATCAAGCAGGTCCTGGACGAACAGATCAATCCGGCCATCGCATCCCATGGTGGAGTCATCGACCTCGTGGGGGTCGAGGGCACCGAGATTTATCTGGAGATGAGCGGCGGGTGCCAGGGCTGTGCCATGTCTCGTATGACGCTTCGGCAGGGAGTCGAGCGCATGGTGCGCCAGGCGGTGCCCGAGATCACCGAGATCCACGACGTGACCGACCATTCGAGCGGCGAGAATCCCTATTTTGAAGGGCCCACGATGTAGCATGGGAGAGGACCGACCCCACTCGCTCCGCCCACCCGGTGTTCTGTTCGAAGACGCATACGACTCCTCAGCCTCGTCGGGCTGGCCCACCTGGAAGTCCTGGCTCGCGGCATGGCCCTCTTCATCACACGCCAACGCATGGACCAATTACTCTGGCGCCGTGACGGTACACAGCTCCCTGTTTCCTGAATGGACCGGGAGTAGGAGGATTCTCCCGCGGGGATTCTCCCCACGGTGTTCGGGCCGTTTCCTTGACATTTGGTACGGGTGCGATACGGTGAGGGGCCCCTGGCGTTTGGACTCACCGGACCACGTGCGAGGAGCCGTGAACGCGGAAGAGACCTCACTCGCGACCCGGATCAACCATCATGTCTTCAGTACTGAGCCAGCTCGTCGAAGAGCTCACCGCCGGCCGTGTCAAGGTGGTCGACCTCACCCAGCCGCTCGGTCCGGATACGCCGGTAATCGGACTGCCTGACATATTCGCCTCGTCACCCGGCGTCACCATAGAGCAGATCTCCCGATACGACGACGCAGGACCCGCCTGGTACTGGAATACGTTGAGCTTCGGAGAACACACTGGAACGCACTTCGATGCGCCGGTCCACTGGATCACAGGCAAGGATCTACCCAACAGCTCCTGCAACACGCTTCCGCCGGGCCGATTCGTAGGGCCGGCGTGTGTCATCGACGTCACGGCCGACGTAGATGCCGACCCAGATTTCCTGCTCACTTCCGAGCGTATAGAGGGTTGGGAAGCAGAGCACGGACGCATTCCGTCCGGAGCCTGGGTCCTACTCCACACGGGTTGGAGCCGACGAACGACTGCCGAAGATTTCCTGAATGTGGCCGAAGATGGGCCACATTCGCCTGGCTTCGACAGGGCCGCCTCGGAGATGCTGGCCCACGACCGAGACGTCACGGGAGTGGGCGTCGAAACAGTCGGGACAGACGCCGGCCAAGCTGGAGGCTTCGATCCGCCATTCCCGAACCACACGATCATGCACGGCGCGGGGAAGCTCGGACTGGCCAGCCTCTGCAACCTCGATCGCCTGCCCGCCACCGGCTCCATCGTGATCGCCGCGCCGCTCAAGATCGTAGACGGAAGCGGTAGTCCACTACGTGTGATAGCGTTGGCGCCGGCCTAGGAAGACCGGCGCCAAACGACCACGATCAACTAGCGGACGGCAACCACTGACGGGCGAACCGCGAGCGCCGTAGCGGCCCAGAGCCTATCTAGAAGCTCTCCCGTGAGCCTTTCCGTCGAAACTGGCTCGAAGCCATGGACCTTGCCTAGGGTGTCGAGAACCCGATCCAGACCCTCGGCCAAGGCCCCCGCCACCACCTCGTCTTTGGTGACAAACTCGAGGACGGGGTTACGCGACACTCCGGCTCGCCCCACCGGATCATACTCGATCTGTCCGCCATACCTCACCAAGAGCATGTGGAGATCCGTGGCCGCCGCGGCGAGTTCCTGGAATTCATCGAAGATTTCCCTACGTCGCTCGCGCCGCAGATCGTAGGTTCGGACAACCCAAAGCCAGGCACGGGCCCGCTCCTGGTCTGAAAGCTCGCTCGCGCGAAGATGCGCCTCGAGCCCCGAACGGTAGAGCAGCATGTCTTCTCGCTTCAGCGCCTGCACCAGCGCGCGAAATGCGTCCCAATACTCGAGCACCTCCGGGTAACGTCCGGGGTGGGCCAGGTAGGCGCCATCCAACCAAATGGCCGGCGGGGTGGTGGTGAGTCCCAACTCGCTGCGAAGCTCCGCGACGCGAGGGGAATACCGTTCCCTCGAGGCGGTCAGCCCCGAAAGCGCTCCGATGGGTGGTTCGCCTGGTCCGAGGTTCGCCGCGGCACCATCAATGGGGCGCAGCTCCAGCAAGAAGCTGGCGAGGAGCACTACTGCGAAGAGTCCTCCGAGTGGCACGGTAGCGGCGGCCGCCACACGCCGAGCGCCCCGCTGCAGACCCAACCCACGTCGGGCGACCCGCCGAATCGAGGGCGGGTCAGGCCGCCAGGCTGTGGATCGAGAGGCCACCGAAGCCGGATCCGCGGACGAAGTCCACGTGGCCCGAACCGACTCCGGTGACACACTCGAATCCGCATGGGATCGAGCCTTTCCGCCGCGGTGAGCGATACGCATCTCCGCGTCGAATGGCTCGTGAAAGACAGAGTTGGCAGAGGGGGCCCCAGCGGCAATTTCCGCGGGGCGAATCCCATCCCCCGATGCACCCTCTACCAACTCCCGATATGCGGGATGTTGCGCGGCGCGAACCCATTCCTCTCGATCTTCGTCCAACATCAGGGTGAAGGCCGCGACCTCGCCGAGCTGGATTCGATGAGCTAGGGCCCGCCGGTCTGCTAATGAGACCTCGCTCCCCTGGCCATCGAGATATCGATATGCCATCGTCAGCCTCATAGTGAGGCCGTATTTTCCCGGTTTGGCGCGCTACTGACAGCACATAGCCGTAAAACGGCCTTGTGGTCAAACCAAGGTCTCGGGGCATATTTTCCAGGAACTACAGCGATTTGGCGCCGGTTAGGAAGAGGCTCTTCCCTACGCAGCCTCCGACAACGCTTACCGCCTAGGAAGGCGTCGCGAGCCGGGCGAACCAGCGATGGTACAATCTAAGAAGTGATGTGAGCCCAGCACAAGGATCATGACGACAGAATCTCTGCTCCCGATCGTCCAGCGCGCGCTCGCTCACGCGAAACGCCCCGCTATCGTCGAGCCTGGAGGACGGTTCACCTACGGTGACCTCCTGAACGCGTCGGCGAACGTCGCCGCCACTCTCACGGCCGAGTGCGGCCAGTTGGATCAGGGGAGGGTGGCCTACCTGGTTCCCCCGGGCTGCATCTACGCCGCCGTTCAATGGGGCGTTTGGCGGGCGGGCGGAGTGGGCGTACCGATGGCTCCCTCCCATCCGGCGAGAGAGTTGGCGTACATCCTCGACGATGCGGACCCCGCGGCGATCATCGCTCACGCCAGCTTCCTGGACAGCGTCGAGCGACTCGCGACGAATCGCGGTGTCCCGGTGTTTACGGCCCAGGCGCTCATGAGGCACCGCGACGACGGTTGGCGGGATCCGGACGTCGGTGTGGATGATCGGGCCCTGATGGTCTACACGAGCGGAACGACCGGCACCCCCAAAGGCGTGGTTACGACGCACGCGAATATCGAGGCACAGGTGCGATCTCTGGTGGAGGCGTGGGAATGGACGGAGGAGGACCGGATCCTGCACGTCCTGCCCCTCGACCACGTTCATGGAATTGTGAACGCCCTCTCCTGCGCACTCTGGTCCGGCGCGAGCTGCCACGTTCTACCAGACTTCGATGCGCGCAAAGTATGGGAGCGATTTGCCGAGGGCGACCTGAGCCTGTTCATGGCCGTCCCGACGATCTACACGAAGCTGATCGGCGCATGGCAAGAAGGGTCGGACGAAGACAAGATGCGATGGTCCGGCGGCGCGAAGAAACTCAGGCTCATGGTCTCCGGGTCCGCTGCGCTGCCAGTGCGAACGCTGGAGCGTTGGAGGGAGATTACGGGCCAAACCTTGCTGGAACGCTACGGCATGACCGAGATCGGAATGGCGCTCTCGAATCCTCTTCGCGGTGAACGTGTACCGGGGCACGTCGGCACGCCGCTGCCGGGAGTGGAGATTCGGCAAGTGGACGAGGCCGGTCAGGTGCAGGATTCTACACAAGGTCCGGGCGAACTCGAGGTCAGAGGTCCCGGTGTATTCCTCGAATACTGGAGGCGGCCCGACGAAACAGCCGCCGCCTTCAACGAGGGCTGGTTCCGTACCGGAGACGTGGCTGTGGTCCACCACGGTCAGTTCCGCCTGTTGGGAAGGGCGTCCATCGACATCTTGAAGAGTGGCGGCTACAAGGTGTCGGCGCTCGAGATCGAGGAACTGTTCCGGGAGCATCCACAGGTGTGCGACTGTGCCGTAGTGGCGATCGACGATCCGGAGTGGGGTGATCTGGTATGCGCGGCGTTGGTCCTCGAACCTGGATCCTCGCTCGATCCGTTCGAGCTGCGCCGCTGGTCCAAAGAGCTGCTCGCCTCCTACAAAGTGCCCCGCCGCATGATGGTGCTGGATGAGTTGCCGAGGAACACTATGGGGAAGGTTACCAAGCCTGCCATCAGCGACCTGTTCAGGGCAGCGGAGCTGGGCGAGGCGGACCCGGACAAAGGTTAGGGTTCGCGGTCTTCGACCACTCAGCTCCCCGTTCGTGGATCATCCCAGGCGACCACCGCCCCGGCCAGGATCATGGCATCGACTTCCTCGGACGTATAGTCCAGTTCGCCGAGGACCTCTCGGGTGTGCTGCCCGAGAACTGGAGCACCCGTCGTAATCGTCGCGGGCGTCGCCGAGAATTTTACCGGGAAGCCCAGGGTCTCAACCGTGCCGGCCACCGCATGCTCGACCTCTCTCACCATGCCACGAGCTCGGGTCTGCGGATGCGCCAGCATGTCGCCGACGGACGCCACAGGCCCGGCTGGAATGCCGGCTTCCTCGAGCCGCGTGAGCCATAAACGCGTGGAGTCCTCCCGGAACTTGGGCGTCAGAAGCGCAAGGAGAGCATCCAGGTTGGCCATACGATCGCTGTTTTCGCGAAAGCGCTCGTCCTCACGCAGGTGAGGTAATCCCACCACCTCTGGCAATCGCTCCCAACTCGCTTGGCTGGATGCGCCCACGGTGATCCACCCGTCGGACGTCTCGAACGCCTGATAAGGCGCACTCAGAGGATGGGCCGATCCGAGCGGACCCGGTGAGTCGCCCGTTGCGAGGGCGATGGCGGCTTGCCAATACGTCTGGGTCACGCCCGCCTCGAAGAGCGAGGTGTCGACCCGCTGTCCGCGCCCCGTCCGAAGCCGGTGCACGAAAGCCGCCAGCACACCCATGGCGCCGAGGATCCCGGCGGTGATGTCGGTCAATGGCGGCCCGCATTTTACGGGAGGACGTCCCGGACCCTCCCCCGTGACACTCATCAGGCCGCTGTATCCCTGTGCGATCAGGTCGAATCCGCCCAGTGGGGCGAGGGGCCCCGTGCGGCCGAAGCCGGAGATCTCACAGTAGATGAGGCCGGGATTGCGCGTGGACAACGTCTCGTAGCCGAGCCCCAGCTTTTCCATGGTGCCGCTGCGAAAGTTCTCCACGACCACGTCGGCACGGTCAATGAGCCGGAGAATGGCCTCCCGGCCGGCCTCCATCTTCAGGTCTACCGCGACTCCTCGCTTGTTGCGGTTGAGCATCATGAATGCGGCCGATTCGCCGGAAATGGTCGGGGGCACGAACCGGCGACTGTCGTCACCACCATCGACGCGCTCGACCTTGACGACATCCGCACCCATGTCGGCCAACATGCGCCCGCAGACCGGCCCCGCCATGACGTGCGCCAGCTCCACGACCCGTAGGCCGGTCAGCGGGGGTCTACCGCCCTCGCCTGTCTCATCGCCGCCGGTGGACACTGGCGGGCCGCCCCACATGACGTCGCTCATCGGCCCTCGAACTCCGGGTCTTCCTTCTCGAGAAAGGCCCTCACTCCTGTGCGGTAGTCTTCCGTGTCGAACGCTGCATATCCCTCGGCAATCTCTTCCTCCGACAAGGGGGTGGGATCGGCGAGCCGCCGAACGAATTTCTTGTGCCAGCGGTTCACGAGTGGCGCGCCAGCCGCTACGCGGCGTGCGGCGTTCATCGCCTCGACCTCCAGCTCGGCGTCGGGAACGACTCGGTTGACCAGTCCCATCTCCTGCGCGCGGGCCGCGCCGAAAATCGCACCTTCGAGCAGGATCTCGAGCGTGGCGTTCGACCCGACGGCACGTACCAGTGGCCTGAGTTCCGCGTGGGACATCGTGAGACCGAGACGGTTGATCGGCGCCCCGAAACGGCTCGACGCACTGCATATGCGAAGGTCACAGCAGGCTGCGATCTCGACCCCACCACCCACGCACGCCCCCTCGATCATCGCCACGGTCGGGACGGGGCAATCCGAGATGGCCGTAAGCGCAGACTCGATCACCGCACCGTACGAGCGTACGTCCTCGCCCTCGAATCGTTGGGCTGGAAAGACCGAGATGTCGGAGCCGGCCGAAAACGCCTTTCTGCCCGCACCACGGATCAGGATGCAGCGCACCTCTGCATCCTCGGCCGCCCTTCGCACGGCGGTGGCCAGCGCTTCCCAACCGGCCCGGTCCAGCACGTTCAAACGGCTCGGATAGTCCAGCGTCACCACCTCGATGGAGCCGTCCCGCGCTACCCTGACTCTCTCCGACATGGGCACTCCTTGGCGGATGGCCGGCCTCAGCGGTAGAAGAAGTTGACCGGCCACATGGGGATCGACGGAACGTAGGTTACCAGGAGGAGCACGGCCAAGAGGACCGCCACGAAGTAGACGTTGACTTTGCTCACCTCCCAGATGTCCGCCTTGGCGATCGAACATGCGGTCACGAGCACGCTCGCCACCGGTGGCGTCTGCTGCCCGATCCCGAGGTTCAGCGTTACGATCAACCCGAAATGAACCGGGTCGATGCCGGCTGCCTGCACCAACGGCATGACGACGGGCACGACCAGGATGATCGCCGCGGCCGAGTGCAGAAACAGCCCGATCACCAGGAAGAACACGTTCAGCAGCGCGAGAATGGCGAGGCGGTTATCCGTCAGGTCCATGATGCCCTGAGCGACCCGCTGCGGCACTTGGGCCTCGGTCAGGTAGTCACCCAGGAGAGCAGAGGTGGCGACGAGGAGCATGACGACCGCGGTCTGCACGCCGGCCTCTATCATCGCTTTTCTGAGGCTCCGCAGACTCAGCTCGCGGTAGATGAGACCACCGATGACGAGGGCGGCGATCACCGCGAGCCCGGCACCCTCGGTGGCCGTCACCCAACCTCCGAATATCCCGCCCAGAATGATCACCGGCAGCAGAAGCGCCCAGCCCGCCTCCTTGAGGGCCGCCCCCACCCGCCGGAGCCGGAAGGCGCTCTCTACGGGAAACCCGTTCCTGATCGCCATGACGTATACCACACCCATCATCATCAGCCCGCCGAGCACGCCGGGCACTATGCCAGCGACGAAGAGCTCGACGACCGACGAGTTCGACATCACCGCATAGAGGATCATGGGAATCGAGGGAGGGATGATGACGGCCAGGGTCGCAGCGGACGAAGTCACGGCCGCCGCGAATGGCGTCGGATACCCGCGCTCCTTCATGGCGGGTATCAGGATCGATCCCAGCGCCGCCACATCTGCTACAGCTGAGCCTGAGATCTCAGCGAAGAACAGAGAGGCGCTGATGCTCACCATGGCCAGCCCGCCTCTGACGAAGCCCACGACCGACGACGCCAATCCGATAAGGCGCTGAGAGATTCCTGAGGCGTTCATGATCGCACCCGCGAGAACGAACAGTGGGATGGCGATCAGGGGGAACAGGGTGGACCCGGAGAACAGTACGATCGCCGCGTTCGGGAGGGCCGCCAGCCCGGAGGTCAGAATCAAGGCGAGAATGGCGACCACGCCCAGACCGACCGCGATGGGCACGTCGATCAATACGAGGAAGACCAGCCCTACGAACATGGCCAACAACGTCATGACGCCCCCTTCCACCGTTCGGGAAGCGTCAGGAGCTGGGCCACGATGTAGAGCACCGCGCCAATAGGGATCACCGACTGCGTCACCCTGAGCGGCATCCAGGGAAGGCTGGTCAGCGTGTCGCCGCCGAGCACGACGATGACGCGCACTCCCGCCCATGCGGTCAACGCGAAGAACGCGATCACCACGAACTCGCCGAGCAAGATCACCGCCCTGCGTACCGGACGCGAGAGCGACGCGACTATCTGCGGGAAGCCGATGTGAGCGCGCTTGAGCGCGCCCAGGCTAGCTCCATAGAAGGTGAGCCAGGCCAACAGAATGCCGGCCACTTCGTCGTACCAGACGAGCGCCGCGCCTGCCTTGCGGAACGAGACGCCCAGCAAGACAATGAGGACGAGCGACCCCATCAGGCTCAGGACGACCGTCTCCAAGAAACCCTCGAACACCCGGCGCCATCTGGGCCCGCCCTCGGGAGTCACCGTGCCCTCGTCCGAAGTGCTATGAGCCGTCCACAAGGGAGAGGGCAAGCGCAATCAACTCGCGCCCGCCCGGCACGGAGTTGCCGAACTCTTCGTAAATTACCTGGCTGGCGTCCACGAAGCTCTGGCGATCGGGCTCGTTCACCTGCAAACCCGCCTCGCGAATCGCCTCCAGCAGTTCCACATCCATGCGCGCGGCCTCCTGATGGACGAAGGCCTGCGTGCCCCGAGCGATCTCTGTGAGCCTGTCGCGCACCACCTCGGGCAGCCGGCCCCAACTCGCGCCCACGGTGACGAAGGCGGGCGAATACACATGCCTGGTGAGCGACAGGTACGTCTGCACCTCCTGCAGCTTGGCCGAGTAGATCTGGGCGAGCGGGTTTTCTTGACCGTCCATGACACCGGTCTGCAGCGCCACGAACAGCTCCGAGAAGGCCATCGGCGACGGATTCGCACCGTAGGCTTGGAACAACTTCACGCGCCAGAGCCCCCTCGGAGTGCGGAGCTTGATGCCGGCCAGATCCGCAGGCACACGAATGGGCCGTACGCTGTTCGTCACGTGCCGAAATCCGTTTTCCCAAACGGCGATGATCCTGTAGCCGCGGACCTCGGCCCGAGGCGCCAGAACCGGCCAAACGATCGCAGCTTCAACGCGGCGCATGTGCTCGCGATCACGGATCAAATAGGGCATCTCGAAGAGGCCGAACACGTCCACCGCGGACGACATGACGGTGGAGGGCAAGGCCATGTCGATGGTCCCGAGCTTGAGCTTCTGCAGCAGGACCTCATCGCCGCCGAGTTGGCTCGACCCGAACACCGAGACCGTAACGCGGTCACCGAACGCCTCATCGACTCGGCGAGCGAACTCGTTGGCGGTCAGTTCGTAGAGCGATCCAGGGGCTCCGACGTGGCCGAACGTCAGTGAGATTGGCCCCCAGTCGTCCGATCCGGCGTCGCCGGCATCGCCAACGCAACCGGCCGCGGCCACCAGGCCGGCCAAAAACGCCACCCCGGCCCCGAAGCCGCGGCCCCCGCCGTGAGCACCGTTTTTCGTCAAGAGCTCAACCCCTCCTCTCCCGCGGCCAGGAACTGGAGCGCCGCTGAGACACCCCCCTGCGAGTGCGGGATCCCGGCC
>JADFRS010000194.1:466-7237 GCA_022561145.1 Gemmatimonadota bacterium | reverse complement strand
CCACCATGGTGCCTCGGTGCTCTCTAGCCGGACCAGGCACCCGGGCGCCCAAGCACCGCGGCCACCGCATTGGCGTGGTTGATCCAGCGCTCGGACTCACGCTCCAGGTGCTTGCGGCCCTTCCGAGTGAGCTTGTAGAACTTGGCCCGCCGGCGGGTGTCCGAGATGCCCCAGGATCCCTCGACGAGGCCGTCCCGCTCCAGGCGGTGAAGCGCCGGGTAGAGCGCTCCTTCTTCTACGCGCACTGCGTCCGCCGTGTCGTCGTGGATGCGCCGGCTGATCGCGAGTCCGTGCAACGCCCCGTCGGACACGGTGCGGAGAATCAGCAAGTTGAGGGTGCCGTACAGGGTGTCGGAATCGATGCCGCCCACGTGATTTCCTTCGTCCTTGGATTGCCGGCGTCCCGCCGTCGCCACGCCTTCTGACCTTACCGGCTTAGGAGAAAGAGTAGGGTAGACTGACCTAAGCTGTCAAGGAGAAGGGCTAGCCTCCAGGACCGGCTCGGTGGCTACGACCGCCTCCGACGGGGGCTGGTGCACCACTCCGACTGCGCGTTGGCAGGCAGCTCAGCACTTGGCAGGCCGGTGCGTGTCTCACATTTTGGGCCTCCACGTTGCCGTCGATCCGAACAGGCCCATCGTGCACCACAGTCCGAACCGAACCGTAGAAACGGAGCTCACCATGATCCATCGTCGTTCGAATCCACCGGAAGCCACGCGCGCACGGGGCCATAGGCCCTCGACGCTCGCGATGCACGCCATACTGATGCTGGTCCTCGCACTCCCGCTCGGCCCAGCCCCGGCCACCGCCCAAGGGTCGCAAGAGCCGATCGACATGGCCGCTATCGACAAGATCAAGGAGGAGGGCTTCGAGCGCTCCCAGATCATGGAGATCATGAGTTGGCTCACCGATGTGCACGGCCCCCGCCTCACGGGCTCGCCGATCACCAAAGCGGCCGGCGACTGGTCGATGGAGCAGTTCGAGAAGTGGGGTCTATCCAACGCGCATTACGAGTGGTGGGGTCCCTTCGGGCGCGGCTGGGTCAACGACCGCATGGTGGCCCAGGTCACGAGCCCGGTGGCGTTCCCGGTGGTCGCCTACCCGGCGGCCTGGAGTGACGGAACCGACGGTAAGGTCGAGACCGAAGTCGTGATCGTTCCGAACACGGTCCGCACCGCGGCTCAGTTCGCTCCATACCGCGGTACGCTCAAAGGGAAGATCGTGTTGAGCCAACCGCCCAGCGAGGTGCCGGCGCTCTTCACCGCTCCGGCTCAGCGGCTCACGCAGGATCAGCTCAATGCGCGAGCGAACCCGTTCCCGGTAGGCGCGCGCGGCGGCCGAGGGCGCGGTGGCCGGGGTCGTTTCGGCGGTCCCCCGGCGGCCTCGCCGGATGGCAGCCCCCTGGTGAACCTCGCGCAGTGTTTCGCCGACGAGGGTGTCGCGGCTGTGCTTCGGCCTGGGAGCGGTAACTCGACGGGTGGGAACGTGTTCGTCAGCGCCAACGGCAGCCGGGCGGCCGACGCAGCTCGAGCGGTGCCGCAGGTCAGCCTCACGCCCGAGCACTACGGCCGGATCTACAGGATTCTCGAGAAGGACATTCCGGTGCGCATGGAGCTGGACGTCAGGAACACCTTCTACACCGACGAGCTCAACTCCTTCAACCTCATGGCCGAGATCCCGGGTACCGACAAGGCCGACGAGATCGTCATGCTCGGCGCCCACTTCGACTCCTGGCACGCCGGCACCGGCGCGACGGACAACGCCGCAGGCTCGGCCGTGATGATGGAGGCCATGCGCATCCTCAAGGCCAGCGGCTTACCGCTTCGCCGCACCGTGCGGATAGGGCTGTGGACCGGCGAAGAGCAGGGCCTGATCGGGAGCCGCGCTTACATCGCCGAGCACTTTGGAGACCGCGCCACCATGGAGCTCCTGCCGGAGCACGAGAAGCTCTCGGCCTATTACAACGTGGACAACGGCACCGGCGCCATCCGGGGCATCTACCTTCAGGGCAACAGCGCGGTGGGACCGATCTTCTCGCAGTGGATGACCGCGCTCACCAGCGACAGCATCAGCGTCGGCCACATCGCCCCCGGGAACACCGGTGGCACCGACCACCTGTCGTTCGACGCGGTCGGCCTCCCGGGTTTCCAGTTCATTCAGGACCCGGTCGAGTATGGCAGTCGCACGCACCACTCCAGCCAGGACGTGTACGAGCGCATCCAGGAAGTGGACATGAAGCACAACGCGGTTGCCGTGGCGGCGTTCGTGTACCTGACGGCGAACCGGGACGAACTCCTGCCGCGCAAGGCGTTGCCGGTGGTGGGAGCGGGCGGCGGCCGTGGTGGGTTCAGGGGCCGCAGAGGTGGCGCCCAGGTGGAGGGCTGTCCGACGGGCTGATTTGACGGAGAACGCAACGATGAGCGAGAAGTACCGGCCGGATGGCCGGATCACCAACGCGTACTACGAAAAGGAGCTCGCCAGGCTCCAGGAAGAGCTCGTCGCCCTCCAAGATTGGATCAGGCACAAGGGTCTCAGGGTGGCCGTCATCTTCGAGGGCCGCGATACGGCGGGGAAGGGAGGTTCCATCAAGCGCATCACCCAGACGCTCAATCCCCGCTTCGCGCGGATTGTCGCGCTGGGCGTCCCGACGGAGCGCGAGAAGAGCCAGTGGTATTTCCAGCGCTACGTGCCGCACCTGCCCGCGGCGGGCGAGATGGTGTTCTTCGACCGGAGTTGGTACAACCGAGCTGTGGTGGAGCGGGTGATGGACTTCTGCACCGACGACGAGTACCGGGAGTTCCTCCGCTCGTGTCCTCAGTTCGAGAGAATGCTGGTGAACTCCGGAATGATCCTGCTCAAGTACTGGTTCTCGATCAGCGCCGAAGAGCAGGAACGGCGCTTCCTGAAGCGCATCCACGATCCCAAGAAGCGCTGGAAGATCAGCCCTATGGACGTAGCCTCACGGGCGAAATGGACCGAGTACTCGCGTGCCAAGGACGCGATGTTCATGTACACCGACATCGAGGAGTGCCCGTGGCACGTGGTCAAGGCCAACGTGAAACGTCACGCGCGGCTCAACTGCATACACCACCTGCTCCAGTCCGTCGAGTACACCGACCTTCCGGACCCGCCCATCGAGCTGCCTCCGCTGCAGAAGGATCCCAATTACCGGCGGCCCGACATCGACAGCATGACCTGGATACCCGAGGTGTACGGTGGTAACGCCCCTGGTGAAGGCGAGGCGGGCGAGTAACCAACAGCGGATTCGCAAGGATTTATACGTATATTGACTTCTAATATACGTATACGTATATTTCTGCATGAAGAAAAAGCTCACCATCACCGTGGACGCCGCCCTCCTTCCCAAGGCGAAACGGTATGCCCGGTCCCAGGGGGTCTCTCTGTCGTCGCTCGTTGAGGATGGGCTTCGCCGGCTGGCTTTCGACGAGTCTCCGTCCTTTTCCGCCCGCTGGCGTGGAGGGTTTTGCCCGGCTGAACGGGATGGTCCCCGGTATGAGGCGTTGGCCAAGAAGCACCTGTGATCCTACTGGACACCGATGTGCTCATTGACTTGGCGTTGGACCGCCACCCCCATGCCGGCCCCGCGGCCGAGTTGGTCGATTACCTCGAGCGCCAGCCGCACCGCAGCTTCGTGGCGTGGCACTCGCTCTCGAACTTCTACTACTTGGTGGCCCCGACTCGAGGAGGGCAGGACGCGCGCGAGTTCCTCCTGGATCTCACGCGGTTCGTCACGGTGGCGCGCTCTGACACAGAGGCGCTGCGGTTCGCCACGACCCTGCCCATGGCTGACTTCGAGGATGCCCTGCAGGTAGCGGCGGCGAGGGCCTGCGGCGCTTCATTTATCGCGACGCGGAACACACGCGACTACGCGGGTTCTCCGATTCCGGCTTTGACTCCGGCGGCGCTCCTGGCGGAGTTGACAGGGTAGGACGTCGACGTCCTGATCGAGGAGGTCACCATGGACCTCGGTGATGTTGATCGCGGACCTCCCGCTTAGCTGCGTCGTCGCTCCCAGCGCGGTCGGCTCAGGCGGTCAAGCTTCGGCGCCAACCGGTGCTTGGGTGGCGGCCTCCGCTTCCTGGTACAGCCACGCCCCCGCCACCGTGGCCAGCGGCATCTCGACCGCTCCCCACGCCATGGTGATCCACTGGACGCTGTCCGAGAAGAGGTCCATCGTCGCATTCATGGCCAAGAAAGTGCTCCAGACGAGTACCCAGACCATGACGCCGGCCTTGACCGCCGTACCCGGACCGGCACCGAAACGGGGCCGTATGGCTGCGTACAACGAAACGGCTATGATCCCGATGACGAATCCGTGGGTCACGAAGATGGCGATGTCGGAGCCCGTTGGTGCCCCGAGGCCGAGATTGGCGAGGTCCGCTTCGATCAACCCCCCGAGGATCGGGCCGTTCAAGATGAATTCGCCGATGTTGATCACGAGCCCCGCCACCACCCCACCCATCAACACTCTCATGTGGTTGATGCTCCCCATGGTGTTCCCTCCGGTGAAGCCAGAATGTGGGTCGGACGCACGTTGCGCCCGCGGAGGGACGGGGTCAACGATCTCGTGAGGCCGGCTACTCCGCCTTGAGCACCCTCACCGGGTCTACCCGCGTGGCCTGCCGGGCCGGCACGAGTGTGGCGAAGACCGCGACCACCACGAGGCCGAAGCTGATACCCACGAAGGTGAGGGGGTCCTTCGCGCTTACCTGGAAGAGGAAACTCTCGACCGTGCTCGTGAGGCTCAGCGCCAGGGCCAGGCCGCCGGCGATACCCACGAGGATGGGTCCGGCCATACCCATCATCACTATCGAGAGGATGTCGCGGTTGGTGGCGCCCAGTGCGATTCGCACCCCAATGTCTCGTTTCTGGCGATTCACCGTGAAGGCTACGACGCCTGCGATCCCCACTCCCGCAAGCACCAAGGCCAGGAGGCCGAAAGCGCTCAGGAGCGCGGCACCCATACGCTGCGTGGTCATCGCACGATTGACGTGATCCCTCATCGTCTGAAGCACCGTGATGGGGAGGTCTCTTTCGAGGGCCTCCACCTCGGAGCGAATGAGGGGCAGCAGGCTCTGGGGGTCTCCGTTGGTTCGGACGGACAGCGTGATGAAGGACCTGGCGGCCTGGGCCGGACTCTGGGCGAGCGGCACGAAGGCGTAGCTGGTGACCTCGTCCGCCAGAGAGTTCCACGTCACATCATCGACGACGCCGACGACCTCTGCGGGTTGTCCACCGATGCGCATGGTTCCGCCCACCGCTTGGCCGTCGGGCCAATAGGCGTTCGCCATGGATCGGCTGACGATGGTCACGTCGGAACGTCCCTCGTCGTCGGAGGCGTCGAACGTGCGCCCTTGGCGGATGGGCAGACCCAGGCTCTCGAAATATCCGGGCGTGACGAGGACCAGATCCACTCGCAGCTCCTCGTCGGGTGCCGGCTGATAGCCATCCACCTCGAAGAAGAAGCCCAGGGCGCCCCCTTGTTGAAGAGGCACGCGCGTGCTCAGTCCCGCCGCCGTGACACCGGGGAGCGCGCGCGCGCGCGCATGCAACGCGTCGGTGAACGCCAAGGCTTGCTCGGGGGTGTAGTTGAGCAGGTTGAGCGGGAGACGGGCCAGGGCCACCTTCTCGCTGTCTATGCCGAGGTCGACGGAGAGACCCTTTTGGAGAGTCCTCAGAAAGAGCCCCGAGCCCGCCAGGAGCACCAGGCAAAGAGCTACCTGAACCGCTACCAGCGACTTTCGCAGGCCCATTCCACGGCCGGCGCCCTCGCGCCTGGGCTCTCCTTTGAGAGCGCTGGAGAGATCGGGACGCGTGGCGTGAATCGCGGGCGCCAGCCCGAACATCACGCCGGTCACTGCGGCAATGATGAAAGTGACGGCGAGCATACCGGTGTTCAGCTCGATCCCCAACATGCCGATCGAGACACCCCCTGGAAGCTGGACGGTGTCCATGAGCGCGAGTGCGCCCAATGCCACCACGAGGCCCGCCGCGCCTCCGAGTACCGCAAGCAGGAAACTCTCCGTCAGAAGCTGCCGGACCAGCCGGCCGCGACCTGCCCCGAGCGCGAGGCGCACTCCCACTTCGCGGGCACGGGTGGAGGCCCGCGCCAACAGAAGGTTGGCCACGTTGGCACACGCGAGCAGGAGCGTCAGGCCCACGATCCCGGACAACAGCCAGACGAACCGAGTCATGTCCGCTTCGGAGCCGACCGGGAGCACGTAGCCTGGCAGGGCGTCCACCGTCACCGACCGCGGCCCGCGCGCCTCCGGGTCTTCTTCGGCCAACTGTGCTGAAATCGCGAGCATCTCGGCTCGCGCCTGCTCCACCGTGCTGCCGGGCTCGAGCCGAGCGATCAGCCGACCTATCCACCGATGCCCACGCTGCTCCCATACGTCCGGATCGGCAATAGACCCGGTACCCAGTAATGCCCCGGCTTGCATGGGAATCCATAGGTCGGGCCTCACGCTCAGGCTCATGCCCGTGAAGCCTACCGGGGAGACGCCTACCACCGTGAACGGGGATCCGTTGAGACGGACCGTGCGACCGACGATGTCGGCATCGGCCTGGAAGTGATCACGCCAGAATGTGTGGCTCAAGACGACCACCGCGACACCGGCCCGCAATCCATCGTCCTCGGGCTGGATGAGCCGGCCGAACGCGGGCGCGATCCCCAGCATCTCGAAGTAGTTCCCGGTTACCGCCTCCACGAGCGTGAACCGTGCACCCAACTCCTCGTCGCCGAGCCCT
>JADFRS010000194.1:0-456 GCA_022561145.1 Gemmatimonadota bacterium | reverse complement strand
CCCTGCGGCGAGCGTCGAGGTCGCCGCCATGTCGGCGAAATGGGTCGAGCGATCGCGATAATCCAGATAGTCCGGATACGACGACGAGGCTCTCGGGAATCCACGCCGGCTCGTCGTGTAGACCGCGGTCAGCCGGTCGGGCTCGTGAACGGGCGGAGACCGGAACAGGGCCGCATCCACCACGCTGAAGATGGCGGTGTTGGCCCCGATACCCAGCGCCAAGGTAAGGATGGCGATCACCGCAAATCCGGGGTTCCCGGTCAGCGAGCGAAATGCATAGCGCAGGTCCTGAACGAACGATGCCATCAGTTCTCCCCCCCTCTTCATCCCATCCCCGAGCCTGGCTTCGTGTCGGGCTCTCTTCTCGATCTCTTTCGGGTCCCCGAACGCTTCGAGCGCTTGGCGCCACGCCTCGTCCGGCGAGACGCCGGCATCGATCAGCTCCTGAGCGCGCAT
>JADFRS010000193.1 GCA_022561145.1 Gemmatimonadota bacterium | reverse complement strand
TCGCGTCCGTGGCCTCGTACCGGTAGACCTTGCCGGGCACGATGACCCGCACCGGCGGCTCGACCTTCTCCATTATCCGGACCTGCATCGGCGAGGTGTGGGTGCGCAGCAGCATGGAGCGCTCGCCGTGGTCGTTGGTGTGATCGATCCACAGGGTGTCCCACATATCCCGGGCGGGATGGTCCTTGGGGATGTTGAGCATGTCGAAGTTGTAGCGGTCCCACTCGACCTCCGGCCCCTCCTCGACCCTGAAGCCCATGGAGACGAAGGCCCCCTCGATCTCCCGAAGCGTCTGAGTGACCGGGTGGAGCCTGCCCTGGGGCGCCGGCCAGCCGGGAAGGGTCACGTCGATCCTCTCGCGTTCGAGCTGGGTCGATAGCCGGGCCGCTTTGATCTCGCCTCGGCGTCGCTCCAGTCCGTCCTGAAGGAGCGACTTCGCGGCGTTGGCCGCGGCGCCCACCGCGCGCCTCTCGCTCTGGCCGAGGGCGCCCAGGCCTCGAAGGACCTGAGTCAGACGGCCGCTCCGGCCCAGGTAGGCGATCCTCCACTGCTCCAGCTTCTCCTCGTCGGAAGCGGTCGCCAGCTCGTCGAGGGCGCCTGCCTTCACTTCTTCCACAATCTCGACGCTGGACCCGTCACTCATCGGTCACCTCGGAGACGCTCAAACGCGGATACGTACGCCACATTATAGGTACGGCTGCGGAGAGGGGTCAAGGACGGCGAGGACGGGAGTAGTACTTTATAGACTCCAACGCGGGGCAGTACGGCCGACGTCAATCGAGGTCATTCGCCATCTCCAGGACCCTGGAAACGGTACGCCAGTTTCGAGCGGTCGCATCGACTCCGAGCAGCCTTTCGACCCGCGCGGCCAGCTTGGACCGACCGAAGCCGTCGGGCGCGTGGAGGTAGAGCACCCTGTCGGTCAATACAAACGATTCGCTGTCAGCCTTGTAAGAGTTCAGCGATTCGATAACCGGGCTGTGGGGCGGCTCCGATAGAAAAAACAGGTGCAAGGTTTTGGGGTCTGTTACCGCCTGCGGGAACGGATTCGAGGCGATTGCCCGTCTGAGTTCTTCTTTGCCCAGCACAAGTACACGGACGTCGACACCACGATCTTCCTTGAGGGCTTTTTCGATTCTGGATTCCAATGCCGCTGCACTCGACTCTGCGCTCTTGAATACAGCGTTGCCGCTCTGAAGATATGTTTTGACTTCGCTACAGCAAGCCTCGTTTAACAGCACGACAAGCTCTTTCATCTTCAAAACATTCCTGCCGCCAACATTGATTCCCCGCAGGAGCGCAATCCAGGTGGTCACTCAGTCTCTCCTAAGTAGACATCCCCGTCATGCAGCGCGATGAATATCCAGGTCCCGGTGGGCGCATCGTGCCGGACGACGACGCCGATGCCGTCCCATTCTGCCATCAACTCGAACATCTCCCCCGTCATCGGGCTAGCCAGCGCGCCACTCATCGCCCAACGCCTTCCACAATCTCGCGGTAGCGCTCGGAGTCCCACTCCGGACGCGCCGTGCGCTCGGCCACCTCAACCCCGAGGTAGAACATGAGCTTGCCGATGCGCGACGCTTTCTCCGTATCGATGCGATCGACTTCATCATCGCGGCCGTGGTAGTCGTCATGGGTTCCATTGAAGAAGAACAAGATCGGCACTCCCTTGCGAGCGAAGTTGTAGTGATCGGACCGGCCGTAGAAGTTCTGCTCGGGCCAAATGTCATCCATCGCCACCATCCCGAGTTCGGGGTGCTTGACGTTGACCCCGTCCATGGTGGCGCCCAGGTCGGAGTGCTCCTTGCCGATCACCACGATGGAGTCGGGCCAGTTTCTGCCCACCATGTCTGCATTCAGGTTCGCCACGATTTGGTCCATCGGCACAGTCGGATTATCGGCATAGTACCGGCTGCCCCAAAGCCCCTTCTCCTCGCCGCTCACCAGCAGGAAGATCATCGACCGCCTCGGAGGCGGATCCATGGAAGCAAACGCCTCGGCCAACTCTACGACGGTGACCGTCCCCGATGCATCGTCATCGGCCCCGTTGAAGATGGAGTCACCCGACGCATCCGGGGTGCCGGTGCCGATGTGATCCATGTGTGCACTGAAGATGACGAACTCGTCGCGCAGTTCGGGATCTCGGCCCTCCACCATGCCCACAACGTTGGGTGCGGTTTGCTCCTGTATCACCTCGGTCCGTAAGGTCAGCGAAAGGCGCAGACCCGGCACGGTCCTGGCGGTGAGGCCGTCTGTTGCAGCGCGCATGGCATCGAGATCCAACCCGTGGGCTGACAAAATGGGGCGCAGCGTCGCGTCGCGGATGTTTACGCGGGGGGCACGCGTGCTCGTGCCGAAGCGCACGCTCACGGTGGCGCTCTGCCGTCTTACGTCGCTCTCCCAAGCGGCCTCATCACTTGCGGAGGCCTGCACCACCGAGAGCGCACCGGATGACTGGAAGGAGCGCACCGTCCGGAAGCCGGTGCCCCGACCGCGCCGTCCCCCGCCACCGCCATCGGCACTCGCGATGATCAGCACGTGCTTGCCCTCCACCTCGGCGAGTTGCTGTTCGTCCGGCGTACCGCTTCCGCTGACTACCACCACCTCCCCTTCCAGGTCGCCCTCGACCGCCCCGGACGGAAAGCTCATGTCACTCCCAAAGCTCAACTCCGTGCCGTCCAGTTCGGCGGACGAGCCGCCGAAATCAGGCCGCACGGATGTGATGGCGTAGCGCTGGAAGTAGGTGCCGTCCTCACCGGCCGGGGCGATACCCATGCGCTCGAACTCCGCTGCGATCCAATCGGCCGTTGCATCCAAACCAGGGCTGGGTGTGTCACGGCCCATCATGGAGTCGTGTGCGATGACGCTGAGACGCTGGAAATAGTCGTCGGCAGTGATGGTGCCGGCCGCGGCGTCCACCGCCTCGGGAGCCAGAGTCCGGGCCGGCGCGGCCGTGTCGGCACATGCCGTCAGGGACATCAGCAAGAGCACGTGGAGCGGCGTTCGCTTCATGAATTTTCCTCAGATGTAGGGGGGCGGGAAGCCAGCCGCTGCGCGCGCGGCCGCGTTCCAGTTCTGACCTCCAGGCACGAACCCAGAGAAAATAAATCTACCGATGGAGAGGGGTCAAACCAACCCGGGGCCCTAGCGGGCCCTTACCGGCGTAAGGCTACGCGCCACCGGATACGCCGACCCCGCCTCGATGAAGTCGTCCAGCATCGCCCAGTCGACGAACCCGTCATCGGCACGGGGCTCCAAGAGATGGAAGGCCAGCAGCCCGAGGGGCTGTGCAACGGAGATGACCGTCGTCCCTGGAGGGAATGTCCGCTCGACCTCGCGATAGGCACCTCGGACCTCACGTTCCTGGCGGCCTTGGAATGCTCTCGGGGACACCTCGGTGGACTCCACCACGAACTCCTGCACCGTCAGGGTCATCTCGACGCGGGTGGTTTCCGTCTGGACGCCATGGATGTGCAGCACATCCACGATTTCGGACAACTCTGGAGGGAGGAGGTACGAGGCAGGAGCGGTCTCCTGTTCGATCGCCGTGAACGTTCCGTACTCGATCATCTCGACCGGGTTGCTCACGTCGAGACGCCGGAGCATCACCTCACCGGTCTCGGGGTGTTCTTCGGCCTCCACCTCGCCCATGAGGATCGTCACCGGCTCCTCCGCCGCAACCAACTGCGACCGGATCGAAAGCGATTTCCCCACGATCGAGCGCGCATCCGCCTCCGCAACGACTCGCCTGATCTCCGCACCGTGCTCGTGTGCGTAATTCAGGATCTCCTCCACGAAGTAGAGCGTGGCCATCACCCGATCCTCGAAGGTGGCGTAGGCGTACGCCTCGCTGAGGATCGCGATACGGTTCCTGAGACCCACGTAGTTGTTGTTGAAGCGCGGCCGATGGTCGAACGTTGCCCACCTGGGGGTCTCGCCCTCGGCCACGCGGCGGCCGGAGTTGCCGTAGTAGTAATAGTCCCATCCGTGCTTCTCTTTGATCGTCCGGGTCACGGACGGGAGCCAGTCGCCACGAAGCAACTCGATGATGCCCGGATCCGTGTCGGGGTGCAGCGGCGGCGCGTACGTCAGGTGATAGGCATGGCGCGTGCCGTTCGTGGTGTGCAAATCAACGGCGACGTGTGGGTCGTAATCGCGCATCAGGCTCACCACGGCCCGCGCCTCGGGGGACGCCAGCTTCATGTGGTCACGGTTCAGGTCGAAGCCCTGGGCGTTCGGCCTTTGGCCCATGCCGCCGACCGGACCGTTCTGCCGGGGCCGGTTCGTCAGTTCCATGCGCTCGTTGCCATCCGCGTTGTAGATGGGTGCCACGAGCAGCACCGAGGACTCGGTCCAGGCGGGATACTCGCCCTCCACCCAGTCCCGAATGAGCATGAGCAGGGCTTCCTTTCCGGGGACCTCTCCCGCATGGATGTTGCCCTGCAGGTAGATGCGCGTCTTGCCGGTGGCGCGCACCGCCTCGGGAGACGGGTCGTCGGATCCGATGACGAGGAGCGGCATGGAACGACCCTCGAAAGTCGTGCCGAACGACGTCAGATGGACCTGGTCATGCGCTTCAGCCAGGGCGGCCGCAAAGTCCATCACGTCCTGGTAGCTGCTGGTCTCGATGAACTCGGTGGCCTCTGCCCGCGTGACGAGATCGGACAGATCCGGGGGCGGCGTCTCGGGAGCACATGCCGCTGCCACGATGGTCAGGAGCAGGAGCGGGCAAATGGGTGAGGCTGTGCGCACGGGACCTCCCTGGATCGGGTCGAGCCGGCCCCCACGGGGCTCGGCGGACCGCAAGTTATCGGGCGATCGAGGGATCCTTCAAGTGCGAGTGGTCAGTCCCCTTCTGGCACGCGTTCCATCAGGGCGTCGAGCTCGGCCTGGGGAAGTTGAGCCCGTGCGACCAGGTAGCCGCCCGGGCGCTCCAGCACGGCCATGCTCCAGCCGCGGGGCAGAGAGTTCCTGAAGTAGGCGGTGATCTGCGCGATGCGGTCCTCGAGCTCGATGCTCGGTGGCGGCGCAGCGAGTGAGGAGGCCGTGAGAGACCAGAGTTCGAGGTCCCCGCCGTTCGGGAGGATCTGGACGATGAGCGTGGACTGACCCATCCCGGGCAGCTCGACGCGGTCGGTCCGCAGTATCTCGAGATCGGGCACGCGCACCGATCCGCCGACGAACAGGAGCGGCTCGTTCGCAAGGCTGATCGAATCCGCTCCCCCGATACCGATCTTCTGACCCGTGTCGGTCGAGTCACGCAGGCCGTCGAGAACCAGGCCTTCGGGACGACCGGCGAGCACGTCCTCGAGGCTGGTGATCGAGGCGGCCGGAATATCTTCGTTCGTGATTTGCCTGTTGCTGGCACCGAGCTCACGGGCTCGCTGCTCTTCACTGTCGAGCACGTTGGCCGTGATACGGTCGAGCTGAACGGCAGACGCCGACAGGTCGAAGTCCGCCACCACGGCCCGGTCATCGGAGATCGTGATGCTCTTGGTCTGCTGAGAAAACCCGAGAACCACCGCCCGAAGCTCGTACTGTCCGGCCGGCACGTCCGACACCACGTAACGGCCGTCCTGGTTCGTGAGGGTCCCCCGGTTGGTGCCGGTGACCACCACCTGGGCCCCAGCCAAAGGCAAACCCGTCTCGGCATCGATGACCGTGCCCGAAAGTCGGTGGGCCTCGTTCGCCCGAACGTCGGCAAACAGCTCGCTGGCGGGCGCGGTTGGACGGCCTACCCGCGCAGCTTCCTTCCGTAGCGCGGCGGCGATTCTCTCGGGCAGTTCGGCATCGGCGACGCGTCGGCGCCGCCTCTCCTCCTCGAGCGAAAAGTCCTGGTCCTGTTCGGGCTCGGCCACGGCGTCGGCCGAGGCCGAGGCTCCGGCGTCCCCACCCCGCACACGCCCCGCGGAGGACAACTGCCTGAGGGCCGCATCCTCGACCTCCGAAACTCGGAACTTGTCAGCCTTTGTCTCCAACTCGGCGGGCTGTTCATCTGTCGAAACGGCGTCCAGTTCGCGCCTCGGCTCCAGCACCGCGGGCGGGGAGCGGCGGCCTGATGGGTTGGGCGCAAAATCCTTCACCGAATAGCCGGTCCAAAGAGCGAGCGCTATGGTGGCGGCCCAGCCCATTCCGATGGCGTAAGGACTCCGCAACGAAAAGCGGGATTTGGAGGCGCGGTCAGTCGGCCCAGCGGTAGCCGCGGCCCGCGCTTCCAGCTCCTCCAACGAGGCGAGCGGAATGGTGCCCGGATCGGCACCTCCGAGGATCTCGGTGGCCCGCTCGCGTAGTGCTCGCTCGGCATCGAGGCGCTGAGCACAGTCCCCACAGCTCTCCAAGTGGGCACGAATCCGCTCGGCCTCAGCCGGGGCGTACGCGTCCAGAGCCTGGTCCAGATAGGCGTGGAGGTCTCCGTCAGTGATGTGCGACATTGCTTCCCTCTTCCTGCTCATGTGCCTCTACCAGCCGGCGGCGTGCTCGGGCCAACGTCGTCCCCACAGCACCCGCGGCCAGCCCGGTCTCTTCTGCGATTTCTCCGTAGTCCCAACCCGCATCCCACAGCAGCAGCACCTCTCGGTCGCGTTCACCGAGTTCGCCGAGCGCCCGGCGCACCGCTTCCCACTGCTCCTCCCGCTCGAGGTCATCAGCCGGGTCATCCGGAGATACGCGATCGGCGCTTTCAGAGTGGAGAAGGGTGAGGTGGCGCTTGCGGCGGATCGCGGTGCGAGCCTCGTCGCGGGCGAGGTTCGCCGCGACCGTGAACAGCCATGCCCTCGGCTTATCGGGGCATTCACGCAACGCACGGACGAACGCCTCCTGGGCCAGATCCCTCGCACGCTCCGGATCCCACACCTTGCGGTGCAGGAAGCGAACGAGGTCCGGCAGCGTCGTGCGATACAGTTCCGCCCAGTCGATGGTCACGACCATTCATACCCCAAACTCGAGTTGGAAGCTCTGTTCCGGTGCTCCACCCATGATGACGTGCGAGTTCCGATTTCTTGCACAAGGGTCCTACACCAGGACAAGACAAGCGCCGACCCCCCAAGAAGGAGGCCGGCGCCCTCACCCGACCATGGGCCGGGAGGCTTGCTCGCCGCATCACCGCATGTCGAAGCCGGACTCCTCCAGCTTGGACGCGTGCTCGGCACGCTTCGCATCCTCTTCGTCGACGATCTGGCCGTCGAACAGGTGCACCGTGCGGTCCGCCACGTGGGCGTAGCGAGGATCGTGCGTCACCATGCAGATCGTCGCGCCCTCGGCGTGCAGCTCCT
>JADFRS010000192.1 GCA_022561145.1 Gemmatimonadota bacterium | reverse complement strand
AACTGGCTTGCCACGTGGCTCCGGCTCCAGATCCGGTTGGCTCGAGTCCGTGAAGACCTCGTGCAACTCGAGCTGGCTCGGCTGCATGAACGCTTCTTGCGGAAGCGTGCCAGAGTGCGCATGCCCTTTCACAAACTCGTCCGACTTTACCCACGCATCGAACGCAGCCCGGGATTCCCACAGTGTCAAGACAATGTATGGGTCTCCCGGATTGACTGGGCGCAGTACCTTGTTCCAGATAAACCCGGGCATCCCGTCCACCAGCCGCGCCCGTGTCCGGAAGCGATGCTCGAACTGCCCGGCGTACTCCGGCACCACATAAATCCGGTTCATGGCGGTGATCATTCTCGGTTACTCTCCATCGGGTTTACGCTCATGCCGCAAGTCATCGGCCAGGCAGACCGTGGCCATCCCGCCTTCACCTAGCTCACGCTCTATGCGGTAGTGGCCCTCGAGGGCTGCGTTCAGGTGGGTTGTGCTCATGCGCTCAAGATGCGGCGCAGGTCAGCAGAGCGCGAGCAGATCCGGACGGCCGACATCAGGCGGGGCGCGACGCTGGCCGAAGCCCACCAACGGCAGGTTGAGCTCAAGGGGAACGGCCGCCAAGCGATTTGCCTCGCTAGACCCGCGATCGCCGTTTGGGCTGCCCAGGTGACTGCCCTTTGACGGCAACACACAACGCGATCTAGTCTAGTTTCATCATCACCAATGAGGAGGTGTCATGTCGAACAAAGATGCACCGCTATCGAGACGCGGTTTCCTAGGCGGCACCGCAGCTGCGGTGATCGGCGGCAGCGTGGGGCTGGGTGCGCCGCGACAGGAGCAGGCTCGACGCCTCGTCTCCACGGTGACGATCCCGCCGCAGTCAGGCCGCGGCGTCCTCTTGGAGCGTGATCAGTGGATCAAAGTGATTACCCCGAGAGGCGTTCAGGTCTCTGATCTGTTCGCGTTCGTGCGCGATGCGCCGGACGAGTACCTCTGTCCGCGAACGACGATGACACGCCAGCGGCGACTGTACCCTCAGATCGGCCAGCCCTTCTACAGCATCAAGCGACGACCCTTGCTGATGCTGGAAGAAGACACCGTCGGCGTCCACGACCTCTTCTATCCGGCATGCGACAACTACATGTATCGCGACGAAAACCATCCGAGCTGCCGTGGCAACCTCAACGCTGTTCTGGAAGAGATGAACTTCACCCCCGGAGGCTATGCCGAGCCCCACAACCTCTTCCAGAACTCACCGGCGATCGACATGGACGGCAACTTGGAGGTGCGTCGATCACTTGCGAAGCCGGGTGACTACGTGCTGCTGAAGGCACTGGACGACCTGCTGGTGATCGCCACTTCCTGCTCCGTCGACCGCGGTTCGATCAATGGTGGCGAGTGCAAGGAGATTGTGCTCGAGGTCTACTCCTGAGCAGCCCCCCGGCGCTGTCGAGGGCCGAGACAGACAGGTAGCCCGGTCGCCATCCCGCCTTCAGCACGACTCGATGCGATAGCGGCCCTCCAGAGCTTCTCGCCTTCCTCCGCTTTGCTCAGCCCGAGGTCGGCGACACTGCACCGGCCTCGAGCGACTCCCGGTCGTAAGGATAGGCGCTTCAACCGCCCTATCGGGAGGGAAAGCGCGGTAGGTCGTAGCGTGGCATGGGCCGGGGAGTAAGGTTCGGGCGAGTTGGGCGGAGAGGCGTTGCCGAGCGAGACGCGGGTGACGCTCGGATGATGGAAAACCTTCACGAGTACATTCTGGCTCAGATGTACGACCCGTCCTATGAGGAGGGGTCGCACTGGCGGTCCCGGGCTGCCTCAGAGCCTCTTGGCCGTCTGAGGAAGCTCCACCGTGACTGCCCCGCTCGCCGATCTCGCCGCGTAGCGTCATGGTCGACTAAGCCCCAAGATGACCTCTTCTGCTACTACGGAGGACCTCATGGAAAGTCTGATCGCCAAGCTGCTCAGTGCCTTTGAGCAGGGAAAGATGAGCCGGCGCGAGCTGATCCAGAGCTTGGCCGTCGCTGCTGCGGGGGGCCACGCGCTGGTGTCCGCGGCTCCCGTCCAGGCGGCTCAATCTACGAGCGCGGCGCGCGTTGGATTTACAACGGCCAGCCTCGATCACATCTCGTACGCGGTGGCCGACTACGGGAGGAGTCGTGACTTCTACTCGGACCTGATGGGCTGGGAGGTTCGCAACGACCAGAGAGAAAACCAGGCGTCGCTCCGGATCGGTGACGTGGGCAACATCATCATCCGCAATAGCCGACGACCCATCAGCGAGAGCCGACCCAACCGGCCTCCACTCACGGGCGTCATCAACCACATTTCATGGCGCATCGACAACTTCGACACCGACGAGGTGCGGGCCGAGCTCGAAGGTCGTGGCCTCAATCCTCGCCGCGATCAGGCCGGTGGGGCCGACTACGACAGCTACCACGTCCTCGACCCCGACGTAGTGAGATGCTCCGCGCGGAGCACCCACACCTAGTCGGGAATCAGGTCTTCACTGCGCCCTCAGTGCTTCCGTCGGGTCGACCCGAACCGCCCTTCTCGCGGGAAGCCAACACGCCACGAGCGCGACGCTGACGAGCAGGAGAGGCACTGTCGTGAACGTGAGCGGGTCGAGCGGACGCACTCCGAAGAGAATCGTGTCGAGCACCTGCATGACCACGGTCGATGCGGCGAGCCCCACGATCGCGCCTGCCAGGACGGGGCGCATGCCGCTCGCCACGACCATGCCGACGACCCCTGCGCGCGGCGCGCCAAGCGCCACGCGGATGCCGATCTCGGGAATGCGGCGGCTCACGGAGTGGGACACGACACCGTAGATGCCTACGCTCGCCAGGAGGAGCGCGAGGACTGCGAAGCTGGTGAGCAACAGGGAGAAGAACCGAGGCTGGGCGGTAGAGGAATACACCACGTCGTCCATGACGGCGAGGTGCTCGATGGGCTGGTCGGGGTCGATGGCATGGACCGCCGCACGCACTCGAGGGAGGAGCGACTCAGGATCGGACTCAGCCCGCACGACGAAAGCCATTCCTCGCCGGGGGTTCTGCGCTTGAGCAAAATAGAGCGTGGGACGTGGGTCCTCGGCCAGGCTCTGCTGGTGGATATCCCCGACGACTCCAACGATCTCGGCCGGCGTGCCCCCGAAGAGCAGGAAGCGGCCGACGCCCGTTCCACCGGGCCAGTATCGCCTCCGCAATGCGTCATTGATGATTACGACCGGCGCCACATCCATTCTGTCTTGCCTGGTGAAGTCCCTTCCGGCCACCAAAGGCACACCGGCTGCCCGGAAGAAGCCCGGGCTCACCTGGAGCAGGTCCGCTCGCTGTGGACCGCCGGCGATCGGCTCGGACCGGTCGGCTATGGAGAACTCCGTCGACTCCCCCGAGCGACGAAGAGGTAGATACCGAATCGAGCCTACGGACTCGACGCCAGGCAGACTCTCGAGACGCTCCATGAGGGCCTCATAGGCCGCCAGATAATCAGAGCGCTCAGGATAACGCGCGTCGTTGATCGTCAGGCTCAGAGCTACCAGCCGGTCGGACTCCATGCCCACGTCTACGCTCTGGAGCGCCCAAAGGCTGCGCAAGAGGAGACCGGAAGCGATCACGATGAGCATCGCGAGGCTCACCTGGCTCGCGACCAACACTGCCCATGTGCGTGACGCACCGGGTCGGCTGGCGCCCGCCCGCCCAGCCGCGCCACGGAGACGATCCGTACCGACGTGACGTGTGAGGTTCAGCGCCGGGAGCAAGCCGAATGCCAGCGCGGTGCCCACCGTCAGGGCGAGCGAAAACATCAGCACGGGGGCGTCGATTCCAATCTCACCCGACCTTGGCAGGAGACCTGCGCTCCGCCTCAGGAGCGCCTCCGTGCCCCAGAAGGCGAGGGCCACGCCTGACGCTCCACCGGCCACACTGAGGAGTACGCTCTCCGTCATCAGTTGGCGGATGAGGCGGCCCCTGCTCGCACCCAACGCCTGCCGGATAACCAGCTCGCCGCGGCGCTCGACGCCACGAGAGAGGAGGAGGTTGGCCACGTTGGCGCACGCGATGAGGAGGATGAGACCCACGGCACCCAGTAGGACGAACAGGGTCGGTTCGACCCCAGCGGTCATGCTCTCACGGAGCGGTACCAGCTCGGCTTCTTCCAGACCCTCGTTCTCATCCGGCAGCTCGGCCACCAGCGCGGCCGAGACCGCCGAAAGCTCCTGGGTCGCCTGCTCGAGCGTCGTGCCGGTCTCGATACGGCCGATCGCCTCGAGAAACCGAACCTCCCGGACGTCCAGCGGAATCGAGCTTGGTGGGATGATCGTGAGAAACACCCATACCTCCACGTCCCTCGTCGGGTAGACGAAGTCGGGAGGCATGACCCCGGCCACCAGGAAGGCGGAGTCGTCGAGCCGGATGACGCCCCCGACGACGGTCTCGTCGGCCCCGAAACGTCTGACCCAGAAGTCGTGACTCAGAACTACGACGCGATTCTGGCCGCGCTCCTCAGAGTCGAGGAGCACGCGACCCAGATAAGCGTCGCGACCCAAGACGTCGAAGAAACCAGCCGAGACATACGCCGTTCTCACCTCGACCGCCTCGTCACCCCCGGTGAGCAAGAGCCCACTCGGCGAAGTGGAGTAAACGGCCACCGCGCTGAGCGGCGTGGTACGTGCCGCCCAGTCCTCACGATCGGGCAGGGAAAACGACCCGCGCCTGTTTCCGGTGCGTGCATTGACGTGGTAGAGCCGCACGAGTTGTTGCGACTCCTGAAAGGGCAGCGGGCGCAGCAACACCCCGTTCACCACGGAAAAGATGGCCGCGTTGGCGCCGATCCCCAGCGCCAGAGTTCCCACGGCCACGCTCGCGAAGACTGGTCGCGCGGCGAGCATGCGTATGCCCACCAGTGTGTCTCGAATCAACGTCCCCATCGCCTCACCACCTCCCTCTCGTTCATCGACGCGCCATCCGTGTTCGCCGGAGCCCACTCGGGCCTGCAGCGTTCCTCTCTCCGAGACCGCGGTCATCACATTGTCCAGCAGTGCTCGGGCCAGAAGAGCCATCACCCCGAAACGTCCTCGGGTACGAAACGCCTCCTCGGCGCGCAGAGTAAACGCCTCGACCAACTCGGCCCCGAACTCCCGTCGAAATTCGGAGGGATGCACGATCAGCGAAGCGCGGTGCAGGCCCCGCGCGATGCGAACGGCGCTCGGCAGGGCCGTCACGAGCCCAGATCGGCAACCGCTGAGTCGCGCGGCGCCGGGGTGGCCCGCGCCATGTCCAGGAGCGCAGCCAACCGCGCGGCCGCCAGAGCGGCGAGCTCCCGGCCCCGGTCGGTCATGCGATAGAGTCTACGTGGCCGTCCCGGCGCCGCATCCGATGCCTGGTCTCGCACCTCCTCGATCCAGCCCTCCATGAGCATCCGTTTGATGGTCGCGTAGAGCGAACTCGGTAGGAGAGACACCCTACCCGCGGTCCGCTCCTCCACTCTCTTCATGATCCCGTACCCGTGAAGCGTCTCGTCGCCGAGGGCAAACAGCATGCTGAGCACAGCGATGCTGGGGGGTCCTGATCGGTCGGCTCTGGTTCTCATGGCGTCCCGCTTGTATCAGTTATCCGATTATACGTTATAACATGATATATGGCCGAGCGGAACCTTCACGCCTCGAGCGCACGTCGCATGATCTCCATATCGCCGTCGAAGGAGCCGGGCTCGAGAGGCCCGAAGGAGAAACGGAAGAAGCGGTCGAGCGGAGACGCCGACCCACGGCGAGCCATGTCGCAGTCGGTACCCATCAGAACCGCCGCACCCTCGGGGAACACTCGGTCGTTGAGATCGGCGGCGCTCTGCCCGCGGGGCAGCCTGCACCAGTGGTAGAACCCGCCGCCTCCTGAAAAGAGCTTCAGTCCCATCCGTTCGAAGGCCTCGCCGTAGCGCGCAGATCCCGGTGCTGTGGGATTACCGAACGCTTCGGATGGAAGCACCTTCCCGATGTGGACGTGGCCGAGGCCGGCGGATGGGCGGACACTCAGGCCCTGAAGCGCTCGTATCAGCAGGCCGACGCAGACACGATGCTGAGGGTCGTACTCGAAGCAGGCCAACTCAGGGAGGCGAAGTGAATCCCGAACGTGCACACAAACGTACACACCCCCTCGGACCTCGAAACTACATGAAGCCCGGAAACCGCTTACCTATGCGGTCTCTCAACACTGGGGCGGGTGGGTTCGAACCACCAACCTCCTGGTTAACAGCCAGGCGCTCTGCCGGTTGAGCTACGCCCCATTCTTGTCGCTGATAAGATCGGTAGGACTGCCCCGAGACTGAACCCCTGGAGCGCATGTGTAACCGTCCCGGGGCGGAGCGTGTTCCCCCCCAACCGACCAGAAAAAACCGGCCCACGCGCCCACCCGCCCGCCCCTCAGCCCCATTGCCCATCCCAGCCCGGGTGCGCACCTTCGGACGCCGTGGTGTCGCAGGGCCCACCGTGACCCGAAGCCACGCACTCCGTCGGCCTGGCAGGCCGGCGGTCGACTTCCCCGATGGGGAGCGCTTCATGAATCGCATCGAAGGCAAGACAGCGGTCATCACCGGCGCGACGTCCGGAATCGGCGAGTCCTGCGCCCGCCTCTTCGCCGAGCGCGGGGCGAACCTCATTCTCCTGGCCCGGAGGGAGGAACGGCTCAACGCCCTCCGCGAGGCGCTGTCGGGGACCGGCGTGGACGTCTCCGTCCGGGTCCATGACGTGCGCGACCGGGCCCTTGCCGACGAGCTGGCCGCAGATCTGAGGGCGCGGGGAGTCGTCCCCGACATCCTCCTGAACAACGCCGGTCTCGCCCGGGGCTTCGCCACGATCCAGGAAGGCGACATCGAGGACTGGGAGGAGATGATCGACACCAACGTCAAAGGGCTCCTCTACATGACCCGGGCGATCCTCCCTCTCATGGTCGAACGGGACCGGGGCCACGTCATCAACATCGGGAGCATCGCGGGGCGGTGGGTGTACCCCGCTGGCAACGTATACAACGCCACGAAGTTCGCGGTGCATGCCTTGAACGAGGCGATGAGCATCGATCTCGTGGGCACGAACATCCGGGTGTCGAGCATCGACCCCGGAGCCGTCGAGACGGAGTTCGCCCTCGTACGATTCCATGGGGACGAGGAAAGGGCGAAGAAGATCTACCAGGGCTACACACCCCTCACTCCGGACGACGTCGCCGATGCCATCTGCTACGTGGCCAACGCACCCCCCCACGTAAACGTCCTTCAGCTCGTCATGATGTGCACCGACCAACGCTCC
>JADFRS010000032.1 GCA_022561145.1 Gemmatimonadota bacterium | reverse complement strand
TGGGGCGCCAGCAGCGTGAGTGCCACGAGAAGAGAGGCCAGCCTGGTCATGTCAGCTCCTTGGTTTCTCGAAGAATTGGGGTGCCGCGCAATATAGGGCACGACAGGCGGGCCCGCCTCGTTGCCTAGGTGTTCTGAAACCAACCCAGGCGAGTGCCGAGGAGGTAGATGGTCCCGCCCACGGCCAGCGTGCCCAGGGCCGCCCCGGTGGGTAGCGGAGCATCGATCAGGCCGTTGATCCAGGCGGTGATGGTCACGGCCAAGAAGATGACCGCGGGGGCCGGATGAAGGGGCGTCCTGAATAGGGCGGACCCGTCGGCACCGGCTCTCCGTCTGCGGCGCCGGACGACGAACAGTGTGGCCACGGTGAGCCCGTTGAACAGCAACAAGGAGGAGCCGATGTAGATCAGCAATACCTCGAATGCACCTGTCAACGCGAGAGCGGCCGCGAGCACACCCTGTGCGGCGATGGCGAGGGTCGGCACCACACCTCTGTCGGACAGCTCGGCCAGGAAGCGGGGCGCCACGCCGTCCCTGGCCATGGCGAAGTAGACTCGCGGGCCGACTGCCATCATGGCGCTCACCGAGCCGAACATCGCCAGCGCAATCAGGCCGCTCACCGCCAGTGAACCCGTCTCGCCGAAAAGCCTCTCCGCCGCCAGGTGCCCCACAGCGATCGTCGGCTCCCACTCGGCCTCCGGCAGGGCATAGAAGAACAGGGCGTTGATCAGGAGGTAGGTCACCATGACGAACAGCGTGCCGCCCAGAATGGCCCTGGGAAGGTTCTTGCTCGGTTCCCGAACTTCGCCCGCGATGTAGGCCGCCGCGTTCCACCCCGCGTACGCGTAACTGACCTGGATCAAGGCCACCCACCAGCTACTCCGCGGCTCCGTGCGGGCCAGGAGTCCGGACCACTCGCCGTTACCGGTCGAGAAGCCCGCGACGACCATCACGCCGATCGAACCGACCACGAGCGTGGCGAGGACAGTCTGAAGGCTGCCGCTCCAGCGAACGCCAATGCAGTGGACCGCCGTAAGGACGAGGACCAAGCCGGAAGCTGCGGCCGCCCCCTGGGTAACGCCCAGGCCGGCGATGAGCGGCGCCTCGGGGTCCCACCCGCCCACCAGTGGCGCGAGGTAGGCCATGACGCCGAGTGAGGAGGCAGCGACGGCGGCTGAGAATCCCACGACGAACGAGGTCCAGCCACTCAGGAATCCCCAGGCCTGACCGAAACCGTCCGTGAGGAAGCGGTACTCCCCGCCGGCGCGAGGCATATGGGTGGCGAGTTCCGAGTAACAGAGCGCGCCACACACGCTGAGCAAGCCCGCCGCGACCCATACCCAAAGTGAGCCCAGGGCGCTACCCGTGGCTACGCGCACGAACGCGGGGGTGGTGAAGATCCCCGAGCCGATCATGTTGGTCACCACGAACGCGCCCGCGGCAATCGGCCCAAGGGTCCGGACCAGTCCGTCGGAGGTGTCTCGGTGACTCGTCACGGTGTCGCCGAGTCTGTCATTCGGTCCCATCGGCGGATTACCGCACCCTCCAGCTCCGATTCGTCGAGCAGCTCGCGCACGGTCCGTCCCATCACCGGGTGGTGGAGGTCCGGGTTCAGATCGGCCAGGGGCACGAGCACGAAGGCCCTTTGGTGCAGGCGCGGATGGGGGAGAACCAGGCCTTCCTCCTCGAGGATCTGGTCTCCATAGAACAGGAGATCGAGGTCCAGCGTGCGCGGCCCCTGCGGCGTTTGCCGCTCGCGTCCGGCCGCTCGCTCGAGGGCGAGTAGTTCGTCCAGGAGGCTCCGTGGTCCCACGTTTTCCCCAAGGTCCATCTCGAACACGGCGTTCAAGAAAGGCGGCTGATCCACGACTGGTCCTGCAGGGACGGTCTCGTAGATGGGGGAGCTCCGCACGGGACAACGCTCCCGCAGGCGGGCGAGCGCGCCGTCGAGATGTGCTTTTCGATCCCCGAGGTTGCTACCGGCGCCTACGTAGGCCCGCATCCTACGCCTCTTCGTCGAGAGCCCGCCGATGGATCTCCACGCCCGCCGCCTTCACGTCGAGATGGGCGAGCGCCGCCGGCTTGCGGATCCTGACGGAGACGTCCGGCATGGGGAACCGGCTGAGCAATTCGGCGGCGATCTCCTCGGCAAGCGCCTCGATCAGCTTGAACTCCCGTGCCTCGAGGACGTCCACCACGGACTCCCACACGGCGGCGTAGTCGATCACCTCCGACAACTCGTCCTGAGCGACGTCGCCTGTGCCGGGGGTCCACGAGAGGTCGATGATGAGCTGCTGGGGTTCCGACCGCTCGGCCTCGGTTACGCCGATACGAACACGGACACGGCCCTCTTCCAGGAAGACACGGTCACGCATCGTGGATCGCCTCCGTCACGATGAGCGCCTGCCGTGCGGAGGCCACGTCATGCACGCGCACGATGCTGGCGCCACCGAGTACGGAAATGACCACGGCGGCGATCGTGCCCTCTAGGCGCTGGTCGGCGGGCAGTCCCGTAATGTGGCCGATGAACGACTTGCGCGAGGGTCCCACGAGGAGCGGCGCACCGAGGTCGGCCAGTTCGCTGAGCCTGCGCAGGATCTCGCAACTCTGGTCGGCGGTTTTCGCGAAGCCAATCCCGGGATCGACGTACACCTCAATGATGCCGGCCTCCCTTGCCTGCGCGATCCCTCGGGAAAGCTCGTCTTTCACCTCGTGGACCACGTCTTCATAGTCGGTCAACGTGGCCATGGTCTCGGGTGTGCCACGCATGTGCATGTGGACGTAGCCGGCACCCAAACCCGCAACCGTGCCCAACATTTCGGGATCGCGGCCACCGGTAACATCGTTCACGATGCGGGCGCCGGCATCGACCGCACGGCGTGCCACCGAGGCCTTCCAGGTATCGATCGAGATGAGCGCGCCACCGATTTGGCCCGCGAGGCCCTCGATCACGGGCAGCACTCGAGCCATTTCCTCTTCGGCGGACACGGGCTGGGCTCCGGGTCGCGTACTCTCGCCTCCGATGTCGATGATGTCCGCTCCCTCTTCGACCAGAGTGCGCGCATAGGCTATGGCGCTGGGGGCATCCAAGAACTCGGCGCCGTCCGAGAAGGAGTCGGGCGTCACGTTGACGACGCCCATGATACGCGTACGAAGAGCGTTCAGGAGATCGTTCCCGCTATTCGTACCTGAGCGCGTCGATAGGATCGAGACGGGCCGCACGCCGTGCGGGCCAGATGCCGAAGAAGAGCCCGATGGCGATGCTGAAGGCCAGGGCTACCAGTATCGCGTCACCCGAAACTGCGGTCTCCCAGTTGGCGATCCGGGTCATGGCTCTCGAGCCGCCGATTCCGGCCGCCACGCCCAGGACTCCGCCCATCCCACAGAGGACCGTCGCCTCGACCAGGAACTGGAACATGATGGCGTTGCGCGTGGCACCCAGGGCCTTGCGGATGCCGATTTCACGAGTGCGCTCGGTGACGCTGACTAACATGATGTTCATGATGCCGATGCCACCCACCAGCAGGCTGATTGCCGCGATGCCCGCGAGAAGCAGCGTGAAGGTGGCCGTGGCCTCGTTGGCCGTCTCCAGCAGCTCGGCGGAGTTGCGGACCGTGAAATCCACATCTGAGCCTGGAGCGATCTTGTGCTCGCGGCGGAGCCCACGGTCGATGTCGGCGAAGGCCTGGTCCATCTGACGGATGTCAGTCACCTGCGCCAGGATGGATGATAGCCGGCGCCTTCCGCCGAAGAGCCGGTACTGGGCTGTGGCAATGGGTATGAAGACCTGGTTGTCGGGGTTGAAGCCGCGTGAATCGCCCTTCTCAGCGAGCACGCCAATGACCTTGAAGGGTTGCCCTCTTATCTGGATCGTGGCGCCGACCAGCAGTTCGAGGGCTGTTCCGAGAGACTCGGGGATCTCGTGCCCCAGGACGGCCACCCTGCGCCGGCCTTGGTTTTCGCCGGGAGTGAAGAAGCGCCCCAGTACCAATTCGTGATTGTAGATGCTGAAGTACTCGGGCCAAGTGCCCACGACCTGGTTGCTCGAATTCCAACGGAGATAGGCCAGTTGGACCCTGGATGAGATCTGGGGCACGATGGTCAGGAGGCCCCGCGAAGCGTCCCGCAGGGCTTCGGCATCGTCTACAGTGAGATCCTCGGTGTCACCGGTCGCCACGCCTCCGAAATGGCGCTGGTTGGCCCGGATGGTGAGCACGTTCGTGCCCATCCGGTCGATCTGGTCTGCGACGGAGCGCTGTGCGCCTTCCCCCAGCGAGACCATGGCGATCACGGCCGAGATCCCGATCACGACGCCGAGCGTCGTGAGGATCGACCGCAGCCAGTTGGTGCGAATCGATCCCAATGCAACCATTACGATCTCGAAAGCGATCATGGTCCCGCCTCCTCGTCCCTCATCAAGATACCGACTCCAAGCTCAAGGTACGGCGCTCGGACCAGCCCGCAAAGCGCGGGCGGCCTTCCACCCTAAGACACCGTAACCTCACGATTCGCTGGCTGGTGGCGACTCAGAGGCGGGAGAAGCCGTGCACGGGATCGGCGTATTGAAAGCGCCCGTCACCAGCACCTGTACGGATAGTACTCCAACTCCAGATCCTCCTTGAGCCTAGCCGCGATCGCGGCCAGGTCTGGGCGGTTCTCCGGCACATCCTTCTCGGCTACCCCGTCGGGAGAGATCGTGACGGTGCCTGTCCTGCTGAAGAGCTTCTTGGCCTTGGCGCGAACGACCTGAACCCCGTCTTCGGCCATGCCGGCACGAGCGTATTTTACGTCGCCTTCGCCTATCACCTTGAACAAGGCGCCGAGTACTCCACTCAGGGGCCGTCCCGACGTACCGCTGATCTTGTCGTAGACCACCATGTCGCCAAAGTCCAGGAGGCGGAACGTGACCTTCTGGCGGTTGGTCACCTTGAGCTTGGGCACCGATAGCGTGTCGATGAAGCTGTACTTGTCCTGACCGTCTTCACGGTCGGGCCAGGTGATGCCGACGTTCACGGCGAGCGCAGGCTCCAGGCCCTTCTTCACTCGTAGGACGATGCTGTCCGGTCGGTATTCGAGCCGCGTCTCTTGATCCAGATGAAGCGCCCAAAGCATGTGGGCCGGCGCGCGTTCAGTCTCGTCGATGCCCAAACCCGCCAGCGAAACGAACTCCCAGAAAAGGTCCTTGGCCGGAATCGACACCACCCCACCCGCTGGGTTGAGCGCACTCGCCCTCCGCACCAGGCGCAAGAAAAGGGTCGACTGGAAACGCATCCAGTTCGTCGTGGCGAGCAGATCGAAGGGGGCCTGTGAGTCGACGACCCTACGCATCTCGGTCGCCAACTCGGCGCGCGAGAGAGTGTCGGCCTCGCAGGTCGTGGATTGGGCGAGAGAAACGCCGGGAACCGCGAGGATGAGCAGCGCCGTCAGGTAGAAACCACCGGGCCACTTCAACGGTACGGTCTCTCCGCGCTCGCCGGTCCCTCATCGACGAACCATGGCATGTCGTCCATCAAATACCCTCGTGTTGAGGCTACGACGCGAAGGTCGCGATGCGGGCTCGCCCAAGCAAGCTCGCTCGAGAGCCTACATGAGCGCCGGTGGCCGCCCCCGAGTTGGACGCTTCGACCTCGAGACTTTCCCACTTACCCGGCCAAGTCTTAACTTACCGACACCGATTCCGCCGAAGGAGAATGGAGATGGCGGTAGACCGTCAATCGCGCAGGCAGTTCTTGGCCGCGCTTCCCCTGGGTGCTACGGCCCTGCTGTTCGGGGCGAGGCCGCTTCGTGGCCTGGCTTTGCTCGGCGACAATCAGGTGGAGCATCCCGTGCCCCGAGCCGGCATCGACGCTTCCAAAGTCCTCACCCTCGACCAACTCGGTAACACCGCCGCCGCGCCCGTCTACGACATGATTCGGGAGATTCCCGAGACGGCCGACGGGATTCGATGCACTTGCGGATGCGCTGACCTTCCCGGCTACTATTCGCTCCTCACCTGTTTCGAGGAGGGTGGGATGGCTCAGTGGTGCGAAATCTGCCAGGATCATGCCCGCCTCGTCTACCGGCGTCAAAAAGAAGGCCAGACGCTCGAGCAGATTAGAAACGCAACGGACGCTCGTTTCGAATAAACGACCACGGGCTGCGTTGTCTCCCCGCCGCGGTCGTGGTTAGCCCTTCAGGAGGTTCCATGAATAGCCGGCGCTTTGCACTCATCGCTGCCGCCGCGGCCGCGATGGCCCCAGTTCTCCCTCTCCAAGCACAGATAAGGGGAAGCGAGAGATCCCTCGTTACGCAGACCGTGGACGGTACCACGATTTCCGTGGATTACGGGCGTCCGCACGCGCGCGGTCGCTTGCCGGTCTTCGGCACCATCGTGGACTGGGGGCACCTCTGGACGCCGGGAGCCAACTGGGCGACCACCTTCGAGTTCAGCAAGGACGTCGAGATCAACGGGGTGTCGGTCCCAGAGGGCAAGTATTCGGTGTGGATGATCCCGGACCCCGAGGAGTGGGGCATTATCCTGGATCCGAATGACAGGGTCTTCCATACGATGCGTCCTGAGCTGTCGGAGGAGCAAATCCGCATCTCGGCTACGCCGCTGGAGGTCCTCCACGTCGAGGCGTTGACCTTCGAGTTCCCCAAAGTCAGAGCCGATGGTGCGGACTTGGTGTTCTCTTGGGGAACGATCTCCGTGCCGATGCGCGTGGTCGTCCGGCCCACGCAGACGTTCACCATGGACGCGGACGCCGCAGCGCCCTATCCCGGCGTTTACGATGTGAGGTCGGTGGGACCTCCCATGGAAGCGTCTCCAGAGGCCGAGCGGCCTCAGGTGTATTCCCGGCTGGAACTGACCTTCGCGGATAGCCATCTCATGGGCACCTGGACGGGCCTTTCCCCCGAGGACGACGAGATGGAGGTGATGATGGTGCCGGTAACGGGTTCCGTCTTCCATCCCGGTTGGATGATGGACGGCGAACTATTTGAGACTGAGACGGACCTATGGGTCGAGTTCAGCGTCGAGAACGGAGTGGCGACCGGGTTTCAGATTCGTAGCGGACTCGACGACCGAGTGATGTGGAAAGGAACCCGGGCGGGTCACTCCGAGGAACTGGATATCGCGCGCGCCGTGCTCGCGGCTCCTGCGGAGTTCCGGGCGCGAGCAGAAGTAAGGAGATGGAACGACGAGGGTGTTCTGGTGACGATTCGGGAAGGAAGCGGGGTCATCTGCATTGCGGACCGACCAGGCGACGGCACATTCCAAGCCTCCTGCTACCACGAGAGCCTCGAGCCCTTCATGTCCAAGGGTCGTGAGCTGAGCGCCTCGGGTGTGGAGGGGATGGCGCGTCAAGAGGCTCGCTGGGCTGAAGTCGAGGCTGGTCGGTTGAAGATGCCGGAGACGGCGGCCATGGTATTCAACCTGTCTTTTGCGACCGAAACCTTCGATCCGGCCACCACCGACCCGGCCACGGGCGGGAGGTTGCATGCGATGTACCTTCCCTACATGACGCCGGAGTCGACCGGTCTTCCACTCGCTCCTTCCGGTGGCAGCCCATGGCTGATGTGGCCCGGAAAGCCCTCCTCTCACGTCATGGTGGCCCTTCCTGCGAAGAGTCCTGGGTAACAGGCATCCGACCCTCACCGATCACGTTGGATCCATGCTCGCATGACCCCCGTGTCCACTTCTTGACCGTTGGACCCCCGGGCCGTCACTTCCATGCGACCGGCCCGTTCTTCTTGCCTGGGCCGAATACTTGACCCATATCCTCCGCGAGGAGGCGGGTTGAACAGGAGGCTCGGCATGGCGGGAACAGGGAAGACCGAGAGGGGAGAGCGGACAGGCTCGGGGTTGGCCGGCATGGAGCGAAGGCGCTTCCTGACGCTCGCCGCGGCCGCGGCTGCGACGACGACAATGAGTGGCGGGGCGGCTCTAGCGCAGGAGCGGCGGGGCGGGCCCGGGCCTCAGCAGGCACAGGTACCGCCCATTCCGCTGGGTAACGGCGAACCGCCCGCGATGCAGTTCCAGGCCTACCCGGGTGGTACTGGCTCTCTCATGGAAAAACTGTGGCGCGAGAACGGGGGCAGTCCCTTCGAGCGCCGAGTCATCGAGCCGGAGCCGTGGAGTGGTCCGGTGCCCACGAGCGCAGAGGACATCGCGTTCCTGCCGGTGCACCGTTTGTCCGCGCTCATCCGGGATCGTCGGATCTCTTCGGTGGACCTTACCGACATCTACCTCGAGCGGCTGAAGCGCTACGACCCCATCCTTCTTTGCGCCGTCACGATTCTCGAAGGACGCGCCCGCGAAGAGGCTCAGCAGGCCGATCGTGACTTGGCGGCGGGCGAGTGGCGGGGCCCGCTGCACGGTATCCCCTACGGCGTGAAGGACCTGTTCTCGGTGGCCGGCGCGCGCACGACATGGGGTTCGGGTGACTTCGAGGACCGCGTGATCGACGAGGATGCCGCGGTTGTGATCCGGCTTCGTGAGGCAGGTGCGGTGCTGATCGCCAAGCTCGCCACCGGGGAGTTCGCACGCGGCGACAACTGGTACCGGGGTCAGACCAAGAACCCGTGGAACACCGATCAGGGCTCCAGCGGATCGTCGGCCGGCCCGGCGTCGGCTACGGCTGCTGCGTGCGTGGCGTTCGGAATCGGCACCGAGACCCAGGGCTCCATCGTATCTCCGGCCCGGCGCTGCGGTTTGAGCGCCCTGCGTCCCACGTTCGGAAGAGTGAGTCGCTACGGCGGCATGGTGCTGTCGTGGAGCATGGACAAGGTCGGACCGCTCTGCCGCACCGTCGAGGACTGTGCCCTCGTGTTCAACTCGATCCACGGCGCCGACGAGCGTGATCCGGCGACATTGACCGCGCCGTTTGGGTTCGAACGGCACCTTGATCTCGGCGCGATGAGCATCGGCTATACGGAGGACGCGCCCGAGGCGCTTGTGGCGAAACTGCGCCAACTGGGCGCCGATCCCAAGCCGATGGCGGAGCTGCCGAACGGTCGCTCCAACGCTCTCAATGTCGAGTCGGCTGCCGCGTTCGACTACCACATTGCGCCGGGCGGCGTGCTGGAGCCCCTGCCCGATCCGCCCGATCCACCCGAAGGCGGCGGACGAGGCGGACGAGGCGGACGAGGCGGACGAGGCGGACGTCGAGGCCGCTTCCGCCGTGGGCGTGAGGTCCTGGCCATGGATTACGTCCAGTCGCAGCGCCGTCGGCTCCTCGTAATGCAGGAGATGGCCGAGGCCATGCAGGGTTTCGACATGTTCGTGAGTGGCTCGGGCGAGGTCGGATTAACCAATCAGACCGGGCATCCGGCCGTGGTGGTGCCGTACGACTTCGGCGACTCCAATCTCGAACGGCCGCCCGAGCACGAGCAGCCCATCTGCGCCACGATCATCGGTGACCTCTTCAAGGACGACGCGATTCTGAGCGTCGCACACGCCTACCAGACGGCCACCGAGTGGCATACCCGGCGGCCGCCCATTGCGCCACTTGGCTGAGGAGGCCATCGGATGCTGACGCTCTCACGGCGCGACGCGCTCAAAGCCGCGGCGGGGGCCGGCGCGGCCCTGTTACTCCACAGGACCCCGGCGCTCGCCCAGTCTCGGCCCTTCCTCACCCGTGCGATCCCGTCCTCCGGTGAAGTGATCCCGGCGGTAGGCTTGGGAAGCGCTCGCACGTTCAACGTTGGAGCGTCGCGGTCAGAGCGGGCTGCGGTCAAGGACGTGCTCCGCCTCTTCAGCGAGCTGGGCGGCACCTTCTTCGACACCGCGCCCACCTACGGGACGTCCGAGGGCGTGGCGGGCGCCCTCGTCCAGGAGCTTGGGATTCAGGATGAGCTTTTCTTCGCCACCAAGATTTCGACGCGCGGAGGTGCAAGCGCCGGCGTGCGCCAGCAAGAAGCCTCGATGCGCTCCTGGGGTCGTGCCGTCATCGACCTCAATCAGGTGCACAACCTTCGGGGCGTGGAAACTCACCTGCCGACCATCCGAAGGGCCAAGGAGGAGGGCCGCACCCGCTACGTGGGCGTGACCACGTCTAGCATCCGGCAGTACGAGTACCTCGAGCAGGTGATGCGGGCCGAGGACCTCGACTTCGTGCAGCTCAACTACTCGCTCGGCGAGCGCCAGGCCGCCGAGCGCCTGCTGCAACTGGCCCAGGACCGCGGCTTCGCAGTCATAGTGAACGAGCCGTACAACGTCGGGCGCCTGTTTCGCGCCGTGCGGGGGCAGGAGCTTCCGGTATGGGCGGCCGATTTCGACTGCGAAACTTGGGGCCAGTTCTTCCTGAAGTACGTCCTGGCCCATCCGGCAGTCACCGTGGTCATTCCGGCCACGTCGGACCCCGAACATCTGATCGACAACATGGCGGCCGGACTCGGCCGCCTGCCCGACGAGGGCACGCGCAGGCGCATGGAGCGTTTCTTCGACGGATTGAGCTGAGTCCCGCCGGACTCCCCGCGCGGGTGTGGCGCCGTCCCTCCAGCCTGGCGCACTTCGGGCATTGAGACGTATTCTATGACGCTGGCTGCAATCCCGGGGGAACATGAACACTCTTGTGTCCGCGATGCTCGTTGCGGGCCTCGTGCTCGTCGGCCTGGCGGCCGACGCGGGCCGGGCGCCCGATGCCCGCGCTCATGCGTCGGGGACGTGGACCTCCTCGCACGCTCCTGGACTCGCACCCCCTTCCGACAGCATCGCAAACGAGGTGATCCAGACGTTCTGTGTGCGCTGCCATGGCCAGCGGGTCCAGAACGGGGGCTTGCGACTGGACGGTTTCGACGTAGCGGAGGCTGGTCAGAACGCTGAAATCGCCGAGAAGATGATCCGCAAGCTACGGGCCGGCATGATGCCCCCGCCGGGCCCGCGGCGGCCGGACGCAGCCACGCTGGCGACCTTGGCGGAGACACTCGAGAACCGGGTCGATGAGGATGCCGCCCTCAGGCAGAGCCCCGGACGGCGGACGTTTCAGCGGCTCAACCGTACCGAGTACGCCCGCTCCATCCAGGATCTGTTGGGGATCGAGGTCGATGTGGAGGCGTTCCTGCCTCCTGAGACGGTGAGCAACAACTTCGACAACATCTCCGACGTCCAGATCCCTTCGGCCACGCAAATGGAGGGGTTCTTACGTGCCGCGAGCCACATCAGCCGCGTGGCGGTTGGCGATCCGGACGCCGATCCCACGTCCACCACCTACAAGGTGTCCAAGACCATCTCACAGATGGAGCACGCGGAGGGCGCACCGTACGGCACCCGTGGCGGCATCTCAGTGGTGCACATCTTCCCGGCTGACGGGGACTACGTCTTCAGGCTCGAGTTGCATCCAGGCCCCACAGGTTTCCTTTATGGGAGGACGGTCCCAGAGCCCGATCAGCTCGAGGTTTCGATCAACGGCGAGAGGGTTGCCCTGGTTGAGATCGACCGATGGATGACCCAGTCGGATCCCACCGGCATGGTGGTCGAGACCGAGCCCATCCATGTGCGAGCTGGTCCGCAGCGGCTCACTGCCGCGTTCATCCGCACGTTCGAGGGTCCGGTGGACGACCTGCTCACACCGGTCGATTATACGCTCGCCGACACGCAGATCGGCGACGCGTACGGGGTCACCACGGGCGCGCACCTTCGCGATCTCGGCATCGTGGGCCCGTACAACGTGACCGGTGTGTCGGACACGCCGAGCCGCCGCCGCATCTTCAGTTGCAGGCCTACGTCGCGCGACGAGGAGCGGCCCTGTGCGGAGGAGATCGTCTCTCGCCTGGGCAGCCGGGCATACCGCCGCCCGCTTGCCGAGGACGATCTCGCGGACCTCATGCGGTTCTACGAGGCCGGCGCGGAAGACGGCGGCTTCGAGCTCGGTATTCGCACAGCGCTGCACGCGATTCTGGCCAGCCCGCACTTTATCTTCCGCATCGAGAAGGTGCCGGCCGGGGTGAGCCCGGGCGACGTCTACCGGATCAGCGACATCGACCTGGCCTCGCGCCTGGCGTTCTTCCTGTGGGCAACGCCGCCCGATGCCGAACTGATCGCCCTCGCACGCGACGGTGAGCTCTCCAGTCCGATGGTGTTGGAGCAACAGACGCGGCGCATGCTGGCGGATCCACGCTCGGAGGCCTTGGCGACGCGGTTCGCCTCCCAATGGCTCCGGCTACAGGACCTCGAGAAGATTCGGCCCGACCCGCTGCTCTACCCGTACTACGACCTCGCGCTAGCCCGCGCCATGGATCGCGAGACCGAGCTTTTCTTCCACAGCCTCGTGCTCGAGGATCGCGGGCTGCTGGAGCTCATTACCGCAGACTATACCTTCGTGAACGAGCGCCTCGCGAGGCACTACGGCATTCCGGGGATCACGGGGAACGCGTTTCAGCGCGTCACGCTCGTGGACGAGAATCGGCGGGGCCTGCTCGGTCAAGGAAGCATCCTGACGCTGACCTCTCACGCGGACCGCACGTCGGCGGTACTGCGAGGCAAGTGGGTCATGGAGGTCTTTCTCGGGAGCCCGCCGCCACCGCCGCCGCCCGACGTACCGGACCTCGAAGCCACGGAGGGAGTGGTGGACGGGCGTTTACTCTCGGTGAGGGAGCGTATGGAGCAGCACCGCTCGAGGCCGCAGTGCCAGTCCTGCCATCGCATGATGGACCCGATCGGTCTCGCGCTCGAGAACTTCGACGTCACCGGGCGGTGGCGCATCAAGGACAACGGCGTGCCCGTCGATCCGGTCGGCGAGCTGTTCGACGGCACTCCGATCACGAGCCCGTCGGATCTTCGGCAAGCGCTGTTGCGCTACCCCGAGGCGTTCATCAGCAACTTTACGGCGAACCTGATGGCCTACGCTGTAGGGCGCAGGGTCGAGTACTATGATATGCCCGCCGTTCGGACCATTGCCCGTGAGGCCGCGGTCGATGGCAGCCGCCTGTCGTCCCTCATCCTGGGGGTCGTGAAGAGCGACGCGTTCCAGATGAGCCAGGCGGAAGGCACGGTGACCGAGGCGGGTGGAAGCTCGTAAGCGTGGAAGAAAGAAGGGGTGGTAGATGATCATCACCGGGAAGCATATTTCGCGCCGTACGGCGCTGAAGGGACTCGGCGCGACGGTGGCGCTGCCTTTCTTGGACGCCATGGTCCCCGCCGGGGGCCCGTGGGCCAAGGCGAAGGCGCGGGCCGCCATGGATCCGACGCGACTGGTGTGCATCGAGATGGTGCACGGCTCCGCAGGGAGCAACGAGTTGGGTGCGTCGCGGAATCTGTGGTCGCCGGCCGAGGTGGGCCGGAGCTTCCACCTTGCTCCGAGCAGCCTGAAGCCGCTCGAGCCCTTCCGCGACTACCTGACGTTGATCAGCAACACGGACGTGGAGGCAGCCGAGGCCAGGTCGGCTCGCGAGATCGGTGGCGACCATTTCCGTTCCAGCGCGACCTTTCTCACCCATGCCCATCCCCGGCAGACGGAGGGGTCCGACATCCTGGTCGGAACCTCGATGGACCAGTTCTATGCGCAGCGGTTCGGGCAGGATACGCCGATCCCCTCGATGCAGCTCTGCATCGAGAACGTGGATCAGGCGGGCGGGTGCGCCTACGGCTATGCGTGTGTCTACACGGACACGATCAGTTGGGCGGCGCCCGACCAGCCATTGCCCATGATCCGTGATCCCAGAGTCGTCTTCGATCAGCTCTTCGGGGGTGGCGGCACGCCGGCGCAGCGGGCGACCCGCATGCGTAGAGAACGGAGCATCCTCGACTGGATCATGGGCGAGTTGGCTCAGTTGCAGCGCGAGTTGGGGCCGTCCGACCGGCACAGGCTCGAGCAGTACATGGAGAATATCCGCGAGATCGAGCGGCGCATTCAGCGAATCGAGACCTACAACAGCAGCGGCGAGATGCGCGAGATGCCGGAGGCGCCTGCCGGCGTCCCGGACTCGTTCTCGGAGCACGTGAAGCTGATGTTCGACCTTCAGGCGATCGCATTCAAAGCCGACGTGACCCGCGTGTTTTCGTTCAAGCTCGGGCGTGACGGCTCGGGGCGTGTTTATCCGGAGAGCGGCGTGGAGTCGGGGTTCCACCCGGCCTCCCACCATGGCGGTCGTGAAAAACAGGTTCTCGAATTCGCCAAGATCAACGAGTACCACGTCAGCATGCTACCGTACTTCCTGGAGAATCTGAAGAACATGCAGGAGGGCGACTCGAACCTGCTGGACAAGACCATGATCATCTACGGGTCTCCCATGGGCGACTCGAATCTGCACAACCATAAGCGATGCCCGTTGTTTGTCGTCGGTGGTGCGAACGGCCAGCTGGAAGGCGGCGTCCACCTGTCGGCGGAGGATGGCACGCCCATGGCCAACGTCATGTTGGGCCTGATGCACAAACTGGGCATGGATGATATGACGAGTCTCGGCGACAGCACCGGCGACTTCTCGTTCTCGGTGTGAGAGCGCGGGGTCGGCGGCAGGCGACGGTGAAACCCCGGCTAGGCAACCTCCTCCGCGTGGCCGCGCTGGGCGTGGTTTGCGGAATGGCGCTTATCGCTGCCGGGCTCGGCGACTCGCCCGTGGCCGATGCCGCCGAACGAGGCGACCGAGAGTTGGTGCGCTCGCTCGTGAGGGACGGCGCCGACGTGAACGCCGCCCAGGGCGACGGCATGAGCGCACTCCACTGGGCCGCTGCCCGGGGCGACGTGGTCATGGCCGAGGTGCTGATCTATGCCGGGGCCAACCTGGCGGCCCGCACCAGACTCGGGGCGGCTACGCCACTTCATCTGGCCGGCAAGGGTGGGCATGGGGCGGCCGTCGCCACGCTGCTAACCGCCGGTGCCGACCCCGACGCGCTGACCGCGACCGGGGTGACCGCCCTCCACTTCGCCGCGGCCTCGGGCGACATTGAGGGCGTAAAGGTGCTGCTCGACCATGGCGCCTCGGTCGATGCGAGGGAATTCGCATCCGGGCAGACCCCGCTGATGTTCGCCACCGCGGCCGGCCGTGTCGCCACGCTCGACGTGCTCATCGAGCGTGGTGCCGACGTGTCGATTACCACCGTCGTCGTGGATTTTTCTGCCCGCTCCAAGGCCGGCACCATTGACCGGAAGCGGCGCAACCAGGTGATCGCGGCGGAGAGGCTCGCGGAAGAGGAGGCGCACAGGGCGTTGAATCCGGAGCCCGAAGAAGATGTGGCCGGCGACGCGGTTGCGCCGGACAGCGCGCGTGCGGAACCCGACAGCTCTCTCACGGGGACCGGTGGCTCCACGTCTGCCGACAGCATCCGCGCAGCGGTTGGGGGCGGGGACGGCACGACGCCCGCCGAGCCCGAGCCGCTCTCGTACGCGGATCTGGTTGGGCGTCAACGAGGCATGACCGCGCTGCACTACGCCGTGCGGGACGGCTGGCTGGAGGCGGCGGTGAGGCTCTTGGAGGCGGGAGCTGACGTCGACCAAGTGACGGAGGGAAACCACACCAGCCCGCTCCTCATTGCGACGATCAACGGCAATTACGACCTGGCCGGCGTCCTGCTCGATCGGGGCGCCGATCCGCGCCTGGCGAGCGATGCAGGGACCACACCCTTGTTCGCGACCCTCAACAACAGGTGGGCGCCAAAGGCACTTTACCCCCAGCCCACTGCGTTCAAACAGCAGAAACTGTCGTACCTGGAGCTCCTAGAGGCTCTGTTGGTGTCGGGGGCGGACCCGAACACGCGGCTGAAGAAGCACATATGGTACGCCTCGTACAACTTCGACCTTCTTGGTGTGAAGTTTCAGGGGGCGACCTCGTTCTGGCGGGCGGCCTACGCCACCGACGTGCCCGCCATGCGCCTACTGATCGAGCATGGCGCGGATCGAAACATCCCCACTACCAAGGCGCCGAGCAGGCGCCGGAGCGGTGACGACCAGGAGGATGCTTCCGGCCTACCGCCGGTCCCCTATGGTGGTCCTGCGGTCATGCCCATCCACGCCGCTTCGGGTGTGGGCTACGGAACATCCCGTGCCGGCAACTCCCACCGGCACGCGCCTGAGGGGTGGCTGCCGGCCGTGAAATACCTCACGGAGGAGCTTGGCGTGGACGTGAACGCGCGCGACCACAACGGCTACTCGGCCGTTCACCATGCGGCAGCCAGGGGGGACAACGAGCTGATCCTTTACCTGGTCGAGCAGGGCGCCGACGTCACGTTCGTGAGCAGGCGGGGCCAGACGACGGTCGACATGGCCAACGGGCCGCAACAGAGGGTGCAGCCCTTCCCCGAGACGATCAGCCTGCTCGAGAGCCTCGGTGCCAAGAACAACCACAACTGTTTGAGCTGCGAGTAGCGCCTGTTCGCCGGCGGTTACGGGTTGGACTCTTCCTCGGCGGGAAGAATAGTGGCCTCAGTTGGCGTCGCGGACTCGTCCGCTCCCTCCTCCGTTTCAGCCCCAAGGCCCTCCACACCCGGTTCAGGCTCCGCCTCCGACTGACCAGCCGTGCTTCTGATCTCGGAGATGATTTCCTTGAGACGGTGCTCGATACGGTCCATCTCGCGCATTGCCTCGTCACGGTTGCGGAAGCCGCGTTCCGCGTCGACGGCCATCCAGTTCAGCCGGCGGATTTCGTCGAGCAGCTGGGCGACCCGAGACCGCAGGCCCTTGAAGCGCCGTTTCTTGTTCCTGTCGGGGATCTGCGAGATCGTCCCGACCGTGTTGGTGCGGGCTACGATCCACACGATCGGGAAGATCAAGAGCACGCCCACGACGGCACGCGTCATGGGCTCGTCCACGAAATAGAGTACCGCCGCCTCCACGAGGAATGCGCCGAACAGGAAGACGAGCTGGAGAGATCGAAAAAGAAGTCGCATATGACGAAGTCTAGCTCCGGCAGGCGGCCGCGTACAGCGATTCTTCGAGACGCTCCCAGACAACAACGCCCACGCCCTAGTTCCGCCCCGCCGCGGCCCTTCCAACGCTCAGCGCTTCCGGTTCAGTGACGATAATCACCCGAAAGCCCTGTTCGAGCCGCTCCCCGATGTCGTCGACACCCGCGGTGACGCCGCACGGGACGTCGAATTCCTTGCACGCTGCCAGCACGGTCTGGATGGCGTTCTCAACCGCCTCCATATCGCTCTCGTAAGCGCGGCGAAGGTCTCCGGGTCCCGGGAAGACGATGCTCACGCCTGGGGTACCGACGATTTCGCGTGCGTTGGCGATTCCGACTCGATCTTCGATGAGCAGTATGTTGACGTACATGCCCTCGGGCGCGGCGGGCCACACGTTCGAGCCCATGCTGCTCACCGCTAGCGCCGCCTCATCCGCGGATTCCACATGTGGGAAGACGATCGCGTCGACCCCGGCATCCAACCCCTGGCGGACCCGTTCCGGCGCTGCTTCTCGGTCCTCCCGAATGGGCGGTATTCGTAGAGCGATGGGGTGCGGAGAGTGCTCTCCCGCACCGTCCACCATTCCCTGCATATACGCCTCCATGGCGGGGATGTCGAAGGGGCCACGCTCGAGCGAGTAGAAGACGAAGTCCGTCTCTCGGTTCTGGACCATCACGGCGCCCTGCTCGGGTGTGTGATCACCTGAAAAGATTCCGAACACGGGCTGGCCATTTTCAAGGAGGCGCACGAACGCTGTGGGCGATGCCATGATTGGTTCAGCCTCTTCGGGAGCTTGCTCACCGGTGCAGGCGGCAGTCAGGATGGCGGCGAGGAGCGCTGTTCCGTGGGTAGCGCGAAGGACTCTCGTAGGGGTCGATCTCATCGGCGGCATCCTTGGAGTGAAAGACGGCGCAAGATCCGCCCGAGGAGGGTTGCGGCGCAAGCGGGACCTTAACGCGGCCCGCGCTCAAAGCGTCTTTCACATACGATGTACGCGGGCGGTTGGATGACCCGTCCGCCCGTTTCGAGTGAAAATCCTGCACGACTGCGGAGCCCTCGTGATATCGCCCGCCGGAAAATGCTTCGATTCCCTGCTCTGGGTCATGCTGCTTGCGACGTTCGCAAGCTTCCCGGTGAGGGTGCGTGGTCAGGCAGAGGGGGAGCGCCCCGACTCGCTCGGGCTCCTGGAAGAGGCCAGGGACGTACAAGCCCGAGTGGAGCGGTACCGGGAGCAGCGAACCCCTCCTGAATTGGCCAGCATCGTTCGCAGGTGCGACGAGATCGTCGGGCGCCTCTGTTTCCGGTTCGAAGAGCTCCACGAGGAAATGCCGTGGGAGGCACCCCAAGCCCCCATAGAGCTCGAGTTGGCACGAACCCGCGCGATCACCAAGCTCGGGCAGATCGCCCGGAAGATTCCCGGGGATCCCTGGGTCCTCGGCCAGCGCGTTTACTATCTGGGCGAGGCCAACGCCTGGCAGATGGCCAGCAGCGTGGCACAACGCTGCGGAGGCCGGACGCACTGGTGGTGCACCGCTCTTCTCGGGTACGTGCACCACCGAAGCGGCCGCTTCACCGCGGCCGAAGAGGTCTTCGACAGGGCGCTTCAGGAGATGCCGCCCGACACTGCGGCGAAGTGGCGGACCACCAAGTACCTCCTGCGGGATGGTGGGGAAGAGGTGTTCGCCGCTTCAGGGGATGTGCGGCGCCTCGAGGACTTGCTGTGGACGCTCTCGGACCCGCTCTACCTGGTCACCGGCAATGACCGCAAGACCGAGCAGTACGCTCGGCAGGTGTTGGTTCGGCTCCGCGCCGGCGCCGTCAACGCCATGGGTCTGGACTGGGACGACGACCTCGAGCAGGTCACGCTCCAGTGGGGAGCTGAACGAGCCTGGTCCCGCGAGCGTGACCTGCCCCGGGGTGATACGCTGGTCGATTCGCGACGCATGGTCAGCCACCGCTGGGGACGTGAGTTCCTGCCTTCCTCCGCGGTGCTGGAGAACCCCTCGCGGGCGACGCCCGAGGAGTGGAGGCTCGGCACGCCTGCCCGAATGGAGCTTCGCGGAGCACCCGAGCTGGCCAACCTGTTGAACCAGGCGGACATGGGGGCCCAGCCCGTCAACGTCTTGGACGTGGTTGGAATATTCCGTGAGGGTCTCGCGAACCGGGGCCCGCGTACGGGTTATACGCCGCCTTACGCTCCCACCATCGATCGGCTGGATACTCAGGTGGCGCGCTTTCGCCGGGGAGATTCACTCTTGGTGGTGGGAGCGTTCGCTCCTGCGCCGAAGCCCACAGTGGTGGCTCAGGCGCCTCGGCCGAGGAACACACCGCCGGGCGCGGACCTCAAGGCGCGCCGTAGCGTAACGCGCCTCGACAAGCAGAGGAGCGTGGGCAATCCGTTCGCTGTCGAAGAGGATGCTGTGCCGTTCCTGCCTCAGAAGTCGACCGTGGTCGAGTCCGGGATGTTCCTCATCGACACGGAGTCCGGCGCGCAGCGTGAGGTGCGCCGTGAGGGGCCTGAGGGCGCCTTCGAACTTCAGGTACCCAACGGACACTACATCATCGGGATCGAAGTGTTCGGGTCGGTGGAGCGCAGGGCTTGGCGTGAGCGTCACGGCGTCTGGCAGGAATCACTGGTGCCCGGGCTCGCTGCGATCTCCGACCTTCTGATCCTCCAGGGCGGGGGCGGACTCCCGAACTCGCTCGACCAGGCGATCCCGACGGCCATGGCGTCGGTTCAGATCAGCGCTGGGGCCGCCTTCCAGGTCGCCTGGGAACTCTATGGGCTCCGCGTCGGCGAGTCGGCCACCGTGAGAATCGGAGTGGACGATGCCGATCCCGGCCTCTTGCGGCGCCTAGGGGAGCTCGTGCGCCTCGTGGGTCCCGATGATCCGGTCGTCATGACCTGGGAAGAGGCCGGGCCGGACGTTCTCGGTACGGTGTTTCGGGCTGTCGAGATCAACCTTCCCGAACTCGACCCGGGCGACTACTCGCTCACCGTGGAGGTCCAGCTACCCGGCCGTGATCCGATGACGGTGACCAGGGCGATCACGATCGTGGAATGACCCGTGCGTCTCCTGGTTTTCTGACTCAGGGGCCGAACGTCACTGAGAATGTTCATCGTCGTCATCATCATCATCACCCCGAATCCACCGCCACCGATCAGAATAGATTTTCTACTCGGACAAAGGAGCGGGGGAAAGGATCCGGGCAGCGGCGGAGTGACTCGCCCTCCTACCGGTTGCCGGAGTGTTCCCGCTCTCCCACCCGCTTCTTCAACGAATCCACGAGCGCGTTGTGCCGCCCGACCAGGGTGCGACATGCGGCCTCGCCGGACCGTAAGCCCTCGGACCGTGCCACCCAGACCTGCACGGAGTCGTTGTAGGCCGCGAAGAGTGTGAGGTACTCGTCGTACTGCTCGGCCGGCACCCCGGGCCCATCCGCCGACTCGAGAGCCCCAACCCGTTCCCGGAGGGCGCTCAGCCTGGTGTCGAAGTCCTGAAACGATGCCTCGAGCGCGGCCAGGCGGCTCTGGCAGGACTGGATCGAGCCCCGAGTGGCTTGCACATCCTCTTGGAGGGCTCTCAGTTCCAAAACAGTGCGGCGTCGGTCCAGCCCCAACGCGGTCGTCGCGATGACACCCACCGCTAGGGCCACTCCTCCAAACAACCGAACGGTGCGCGTCATGGTCTGGTCAGGTCGTTGGTCGGAGACACGTGCATTCAGACGGAGCTCGAATTCAACCCGACTGGAGCAGGCCCGCGATCTCTCTCTCGAGCACGGGCTTGGGAACCAGCCCGACCATCTCGAACTCGGGCTCTCCGTTACGGAAGAAGATTAGCGTGGGGATCGAGCGGATGCCGAAGCGTTTGGCCGTCTCGGGTGCATCGTCCGAGTTGACCTTCACGACTCGAACTCCGTGCTCCTCCTGTTCGATTGCGATTTCATCCAGAATCGGGGTCATCATGCGGCAGGGGCCACACCAGGGAGCCCAGAAATCCACAACGGTCACTCCAGAGTGCTCAGCGATGATCGTGTCGAAGTCGTCGTCGTTCGCGTGGATGATGGGAGCTTCGACCGCTTTCTTTTTCCCGAAGAACATCTGGCACTCCGTTGCTGGCTGATGGGTTCGTCCTAGTCCAAACGGCCTCCGTCTGATGGGGTCCCCCCCCGCCGCGGACGACAAGATCCCGTGCGTGCGGCCCCGGCCGCAAGGGAGAGGTCGTCTGCGTGAGGCCGAGATTCGTGCGGGCCATGGGCCCAACCCTTATCCTGCTTTGGTTCGCCTCCCTCACGGCGGCTATCTTGTGCGCCAAGCCCGGAGCAGAGCCACGTGCCCCTCCTGACCATTGAATTGCGAAAATGAGTGAGAAACCTCGAATGAGGGCCGTCGTCCTCCGGCGCCATGGACCGCCCGAAGTTCTGCGGGTGGGTGATGTGCCGTTGCCCGAGCCTGGCGACGGCCAGGTGGCCGTTCGAGTGGAGACGGTCGGCCTGAACTACGCGGAGGTGCTTTCGCGCCGCGGCCAATACGGGTGGTCGCCTCGCCTACCCTACGTACTCGGCATGGAGGCCGCAGGCCGTATCGAGGCGTTAGGCCCGAACGTCACCTCCCGGTCCGTGGGCGAGCGGGTGGTCGTGGGCTCCAAATTCGGCGCTTATGCGGAGCGCATCGTGGTCCCTCAGGCAGGGGCCATGCCCGCACCCGAGGATTACTCGGCCGAAGAACTGGCGGCGTTTCCGGTCAACTACATGACGGCCTGGGTCGCGCTCATGGAGATGGCACGGCTTCGCCCGTCCGACCGCGTGATCGTGACGGCGGCGGCCGGAGGAGTCGGCACCGCCGCAGTCCAGATCGCGAGCCGTTTCGGGTGTGAGGTGCTGGGGTTGGCCGGCAGTGATGAGAAGCTGTCCCGGGTTCGCGACTTGGGCGCGACGGACACGGTCAACTACCGAGAGCCTGGATTCGCGCAGCGCCTCGAAGAGGTGGTAGGGAATCGTGGTGTGGATGTGGTCCTGGAAACGGTGGGAGGCGAGGTCTACCGTCGCTGTTTCGACGCGCTGGCTCCCTTCGGAAGGGTCGTGGTGGTGGGCTATGCCAGCATGAACCTGGTCAAGTGGAATCCAATCACCTGGTGGCGCACGTGGCGCGACGCTCCCCGCGCCGATATCCAGAAGCTTGCCGTGGCATCGGCGGGGGTCCTGGCGGCTCACCTCGGTTACTTGCTGGCCGACGAGGCACGTCTCCTTCGCGTGCAACGCGATCTCGTCGAATTCGTGCGGAGCCACGGTATTCGCCCGGTCGTGGGTTCCACATTCCCCTTCGACGACGTCGCCGAAGCCCACCGTTTTATGGAGTCGCGGCAGAGCGTGGGGAAGATCGTTCTGAAGATGTAGGGCAAGAGGGGCCGACAGCCCCGTATGATCTACTCCCCGCTACGCTCCCACTCGGCCATGAGATCGTTGACTTCGCTCTTGAGGCGGCCCATCTCGGCCTCGAGCCCCTTCACCTCGGACGGTGGCGTCCTCTCGTAGTAGGCAGAGTCGCAGAAAATCGCATCGATCTCCTGGAGACGAGACTCCGCGACATCGATGCGGGCCATCAACTCCTCCTGGCGGCGCTCCGCTCGATTGCGCTGCGCGGCCTCATCGCCTCGGGGTTTCTTGCGTGACCTTCCACGACCGGAACCGTTTTCGTCGCCCTTCTTCTTCTTTTCTTTTTTCGCCTTGAGGACCACCCTGTCCGCGTCCAGGTGGTCGTCGCCGCAGAAGTGCACGTATTCCTCATAAGTGCCGTGGTAGTCCCGGATGCCGTCGGGCAGGATCTCCACGACACGGGTGGCCAACTGGCTCACGAACCAGCGGTCGTGGGACACGAGGATGATGGTGCCGGCGAAGGTCTCGAGGGCCTCCACGAGCGCTTCGATAGACTCGAGGTCCAGGTGGTTCGTGGGCTCGTCCAACACCAGGACGTTCGGTCGCCCGATACTCAGACGGCTGAATACCAACCGGGCGGCCTCGCCTCCCGACAGCGAGCTCAGCCGCTTCTTGGCATCGTCACCCGTAAAGAGCATGAGCGCCATCCGCCCGCGAACGAAGCCGATGTCTTTCTCGGGGCAGGCATCCCAGATCCACTGCTCAGCCGTTTGCCCCAAGGCGCCTAACTGGTCCTGGTGATCCTGGGCAAAATACGCCGGGTGGGTTTCGTAACCCCACTCGACCTTGCCCTCATCCGCCTCGAGCTCGCCCATGACGATCTTGAGTAGCGTCGACTTCCCGATGCCGTTGGGTCCCATGATCGCCAGCCGGTCACCCCGGCTCACGAGCAGGTCCACGCCATGCAGCACCTTGTTGTCCCCGAAAGCCTTCTTGATCCCCTCGATCTTGAGCACGTCGCGCCCGCTGTCTCGGATCTGTTCGAATCGGAACGTCGGGTAGCGACGCGAGCTGGGGGCCAGCTCGACCAGACTTTCCGTTTTCTTCTCGATCATGCGGGCTTTGCTTTGCGCTTGCCGTGCTTTGCTGGCTTTGGCGCGAAATCGGTCCACGAACTTCTGGTGATGTGCGATGTCGCGTTCTCGGGCCGTTATCTCCTTCTCTCGACGAGTCCGTTCGGACTGCTTCGCATTCAGAAAATCAGCGTAGTTCCCGCGGTAGAGCGTCACCGTCTCGTAGTCGACGTCGAGGATGTTCGTAGTGACGTTGTCGAGAAACCGGTGATCGTGTGAGATCACGAGCGCCGGTCCGGGAAACTCGCACAGGAATATCTCGAGCCAGCGAATGGAGAGGATGTCGAGGTGGTTGGTGGGCTCGTCGAGTAGCAATACGTCGGGGGTGCTCGCCAGAACTTGAGCCAGCAGGACGCGGAGCTTGAAGCCACCGGAAAGCGTGGAGAGCAGATTTCGGTGTACATCGGCTGGAAGGCCGAGGCCCTCCAGAATCGTGGCGGCGCGGGACTCGGCCGCGTATCCGTCGTATTGTTGGACGATCTCCTCCAGCTCCGAGAACCGGTCGGAGTCGAAATGCTCTTCAGCCTTCGCGAGGAGCGCCTCCTTCTCGACCATCGCGTTCCAGAGCTCGGGGTTGCCCATCAACGCGACGCCCAGAATATCCTGATCCTCGTAGAGAAAGTGGTCCTGTTTGAGGACCCCGAGCCGGAGCCGCTTGGGAAGGGAGACCGTTCCCTCGCTGGGCTCCACCTCTCCGCTCAGGATATTGAGGAGGGTGGTCTTCCCCGACCCGTTCGCTCCGATCAATCCATAACGCTCCCCCGCGTTGAGCTGTATGGAGACGCCGGCGAACAGGATCTGGTCACCGAAGAACTTGCCGAGATTGGAGATGGAGATCATGGGGATGACTTGGTGGCCTGGGGGCGGCGTTCACCGGCTCGGTCAACGCCTGCCCCCAACCTCCTGAGCTTGCTACCTCGCCGCGGTGGGCGTGTCAGTTTCCCAGCGAAACGATATACGCCACGACGTTCTTCATGGCCGCGGCATCGGCGAGCATCATGGCCATCGGGCGCATCTGGGCACCGAAGGCGTCGTCGGCGTGCGCGCCCCTGGCGCCGGACTTGAAGTTCTCCAACTGCCGCACCAGGTACCAATCCTGTTGGATCGAGAGCTTCGGCGCGTTTAGCTCGGGGTTACCCTCACCCCCGGCTCCATGACATACGGTGCAGGTCGCGTAGAGGGCCTGGCCCGCCGCTGCGTCGCCGCCACCGTCGTGTGTGATGGAGGCGGGTGAGAGCGCCGCGATGAAGGCCGCCACGTTCTCGATGTCGGCATCGGTGGCCAACATGGCCGCCATTGGAGCCATCTGCGCGCCGAGGACGTCAGCGCCAGTTCCACGGATGCCACCCTTGAAGTTCTTGAGCTGCCGCTCCAGGTACCACGATTCCTGACCGGCTAGCGCGGGTGCGTTGAGGGCCTTGTTGCCCTCAGCGTTCGTACCGTGACATGCGGCACAGATCGCGAAGCTCGCCTTGCCGGCTTCCGTGTCTTGTGCACTCAGGCCAGAAGCACCGGCCAACAGGGTAATAATCGCGAGTCCAGCGAATCTATTCATGATGCGCCCAAATTTTATGGGTGGGTCACTGTGGCGGACAATCCTTCACGCTAGATCATTCCAGCAAAGAATCAAGACCCTGACCCGATTTCTTAATGGCACTCGTTGCGAGCCTTGACGGGGCAGGGACACGACTGTATCTGTGTGTCGATACAGTCGTACACAAATTCCTGGAGGACTCCAATGCGTGCCGTCTTCACCCTGTTCATTGTCGCCCTGAGTGCTTGCGCCGCGAAGGATGACGCTGACGTCGAAGGGGCGCGATCGCTCGAGCAGTGGGCGCTGAGTCCTGAGCCGACCGTCAGTATCGGGGTGGTTGAAGGCGACGAGCCGTATCAGCTTCACGGCGCAAGCAGTTCGGTTCGGCTTCCGGATGGACGTATCGCGGTTGTGAATGGCGGCTCCGACGAGGTGCGCTTCTTCGGTGAAAACGGCGAGTTCCTGGGAAGCTTCGGTGGAGATGGTGACGGGCCGGGTGAGTTTCGAGATCCCTCTCGCATCCGGTACCTCCGGGGCGACACGCTTCAGGTGTGGGATCAGCGCAAGCGGCGGTACAGCCTCCATGATGGATCCGGCGCGTTCATCGAGGTGCGACGTCTAGAGTCGGACGAGATGGAGCCCTTCCCGGCCGACGTTTGGGTTTACGGCGGGAACCTGATCGACAGCCCGGTAAGGCCCGAGAAGCGCGGGGGGCTTGTCCCGGGCCTGATGGCGCTGCCGGAGATCGACGACCTGGTGGTGGCCCGACAAGTCATCGTGACCGAACAGGGCCGGCTCTGGACCACGGATCTTCCGATTCAACGCGATTCTTCGATCACCTGGCACGTGTACGAACTCGACGGGACGGATCGGGCTTTCGTGCGGCTCCCTGCCCGCTTCGAGCCTCACCAGATCGGGCCGGATTTCATCTTGGGTCGGTGGTCCGACGATCTGGACGTGAATTACATCAGAATGTACGCGTTGCAAAAGCCGGCGGGCTCAACGGTAGGGCCAGGGCTCACCGGGATTCGATCCGCGCCGGACCGACCGGTCACCTTCGTATATGAGGACGTGGGCGATGAAGTCTGGCCGGGCCTGACGAGCCTGCCCAAGCAGATGGCGAGCCTTCAGGAAATAAACTACTCTCGCAACATGACGTACACGGACGATTTCGCCGCTCTTGGAGTCGACCCTCCTGATGACGTCCGTATCGGATTTCTAAATGCTGGACCCAGAGGATGGACGGGCATCTTCACCCACTTGCCGACGGGTGCGTTCTGTACCCTGACCTATGGCCGACCGGCGCCGATGGGTTGGCATCAGGGAAGGGTGATCTGTCCAGGGAGCTAGAGCCGGGCTGTCTTCTCCAGCACCTCGCCCGTCAGCTGGGCCACCCGTGCGAAGTTCTCATTGGGCGGCAGACCGGCGATGTAACTCCGGAAATCCGCTGAGAAGGCTAGTTGCCGGTGTTCCCAATAGGCCTGCCCACCCGGGCTTTGAATGTAGCCGGTCATGAGATACTCCCATCCCGCCCAAACGCCCGGGTCCAACGCTCCCTTCTGATACTGGAAATGCAGATTCTCGAGTGTCTTCATGAAGCCGAGCATCATGTGGAAGAACCGGGCCTTGCCGTCGCTGTCCAAGTCGTGCCAATCCTCGATGCCCAGACGGAAGATTCGGGAGAGTTCGGCGTCCTGGATCAGCGGGCGGATCCAGTCGCGCAAGCCCCGGACCGCGGTGTCCGTTGTTGTGGCGCGTATCGCGCGCGTGTTTTGGATAATCTGTGTGGCCAGGTAGGCCAGAGAGCCTACCACGGCAAAGGCGCCGAGTAGCTCGCCGATGGCGCCGAGTGCGACCCAGTTCATTCCGGTCCCCGAATTCTTGATTGGTGAAGTGCGATGTTACGTGGAGAAGCTAGCACCCGTTGCCGTCGACCGGGACCGGGGGTGGCGGGTATCGTTCAACTGGGATGTGTCTTACCCGTGATGACCGCAGCCAACGGAGCTGGTGCGATGACCGATGCCGTCCAGGAGTTGCTCGATCTCATCGATCTCGAGCGCCTTGAAGTGAACATCTATCGCGGTCGAAATCGCGACATCGGTTCGGGCCGCGTTTATGGCGGCCAAGTGCTCGCGCAGGCGTTGGTCGCGGCTCAGCGGACGGTGGATGAGGGGCGTGTGGTCCACTCGATGCACGGATACTTCATTCTCCCGGGCGACCTGGAAGCGCCGATCGTCTATTTCGTCGACCGCTTGCGTGATGGGCGAAGCTTTACGACTCGCAGCGTGACCGCGATCCAACATGGACGGGCGATCTTCAACCTGTCGGCGTCGTTCCAGATCGAGGAGGAGGGGCCGGATCACCAACTGGACCCGCCCGACGTTCCCGCTCCCGAGGACCTCCAGTCGGACCTGGAGATGCTCAGGGAGATGGGGGGCCGCATTCCGGAGCATATCCGCCCGGTCCTGACCCAGGACCGGCCGATCGACTTTCGAATGGTCGAGCCCGTCGACTACATCGACCCCAAGCCGGGGCCTCCGATCCGCCATCTCTGGTTCCGGGCGGATGGAGCGCTGACCGATGAGCGCCTCACGCATCAGGCCGTGCTGGCGTACGCGTCGGATTACGGGCTCCTCACGACCGCGCTTCAGCCGCACGGACTGTCCCATTGGCACGCGACCATTCAGGTCGCCTCCCTCGATCACGCCCTCTGGTTCCACCGTCCTTTTCGTGCAGACCAGTGGCTGCTGTTCGTGATGGACAGCCCTGCGGCCTGTGGAGCTCGAGGGTTCGCGCGCGGCAGCATATTCACGCGTGACGGAGTTCTGGTCGCGTCGGTCGCGCAGGAGGGGCTTATGCGGCCGCGGCCCGAGGCCGGTGGCGGAGGGTGATCAGCGGCTGACATGGTCCACGGCCGACGCCGCACCGGATCAATTCTGCCGCAGAGCTTTCATCGGGTCGCACTTGGACGCCCGGCGCGCCGGCAGGAACGTCGCTCCCAGCGCCGCGAGGGAGAGGGTCGCGACGCACACCACGACCACACGGACCGGGACCCCGGAACCTCCTGTGAACACCGACCCGATCAACACGGTGAGCGGCCAGGCCAGGAGCGCGCCCACGACCGCCCCCAGCCCGATCACTCCGGCGGATTCGCGCAGGAACAGAGATACGACCGATCCACTCTCGGCTCCGAGCGCCATTCTAATCCCCACCTCGGTCACACGCTGGGTCACGCCGAAGGACACGACGGCGTAGATCCCGAGCATGGCGAGTCCGAGCGCGAAGGCCCCCACCACGAATAGGACTGAACTGGTGAGTCTCTGGCGGGCCAAAGTCTCCCCCAGATGTGCCTCCATCGTGCTCATGCCGAGAATCGGGATGCGAGCATCGACCAAATGGACCGCCTCACGCAACGGACCGAGCGTGGCCGCCGGCGCACCTCTCGTCCTGACGAGCGCGTACGCCCCCGAGGTCAGCGACTGCGTCCGGGACCAGAACACGGCCGCTCGCGGCTCCTCATCGAGAGACTGCACCTTGACGTTTCCAACCACGCCGATGATCTCGACTGGCTGATCCGGAGAGCTCTCCGATCGGTATGACTCTCCTACGATATCCGCACGGCCGAAGAGGCGTGTCGCGAACGCTTCGGTCACCACCGCGCGGGGGGGGTCGTCGGGACCGTCGCGCTCGTCGAACACCCTCCCGTGCAGCAACGGCACACCGAGGGTCTCGAAGAATCCCACGTCCACGATGTTCCATGGGATCTCCTGCGGCTGGCGGCGTCCGTCGATCAAATCACCCACCAGCAGAGTGGTGGTCCCGCGCTGCCCCACGGGCGCCCAGTACGAGAACGTGACATTTCGCACGCCCTGCACTGCCCTGAAGCGCTCCCCGAGCGTGGCATAGGTCACGGCGATCTCGTCGCGGCTCATCTCGAGCGACCGTAGATCCAGTCGAATCATCGCCAGGTTCTCGGGATCGAAGCCGGGGTCGGCACCATCGGCCTGCAAGAGGCCCTCGATGAAGAGCCCGGCAACGATCAGGAGCACCAGGGACACGGCGACTTGGGCGGACACCAACAAGCCGACCAAACCGAAGCGGCGCCGCAGAATCGGCGATGATCGCTCCCGAAGGCTACTGGTAACCGACGGCGCGGTCGCGCGAAATGCCGGGACCAGACCGGCGAGAAGGCTGGTGCCGAGCGAGATCGCGAGCGTGAACAGTACGACGGTCGGGTCGATGGAGACGTCCAGCGTGATGGGCCGGGATAGGTTGATGGGGGTGCGGCTGAGGAATTCGAGTAGGCCGGCCGTGAGCGCCAGACCCATGGCTCCCCCGACGAGCGATAACAGCAGGGCCTCACCGAAAAGCACTCGGATCAGCCGGCCCCTGCTTCCACCGAGTGCGAGTCGAACACCGATCTCACGCCTCCTCGACATGCCACGGACCAAGAGCAGATTCGCGAGATTGAATGACGCGACCAGAAGAACCAGGGTGACGATCGTCATGATGAGCGCGGCCGCCGGCATGACACGGCCGCGTGCCTCGGCCCCGATGGCCGTCATCGGCAGCACGTGCAGCCCCCGGTTGCGGTTGATGTCGGGATAGGCCTCTGCCAGCCGAGTGGCGAGCCGATCCATGGCGATCACTACTGCCCGACGGTCCACACCCGGCGCGAGCCGGGCAGCCACCCGGAAGCGATGGTCCTCCCGTCGAGTCAGCGAACGCGCCGGCCCGCCGGCTGTGCTCATGGCCGCGATCGAGAGCCACATGTCACCGGCGGCGGGACCACCGCTGAACCGCTCCGGGCCGACGCCTACCACAGTGATCGCTCCACCATTCACCCGGAGCGTCCGGCCAAGGATGTCCGGATCCGATCCGAACCGGTTTTGCCACATCCGATGGGTCACCACGGCGACCGGTGCCCCACCGAGCCGATCCTCCGTCTCGTCGAACCACCGTCCCCTCGTGGGCCGCAGCCCGAGGAGGGGCAGATACTCCGAGGTCGCGTATTCCAGATTGAGAGGATAGAGCCTTCCGTCGAGGTCGAGCGTGGCACTCCCGCCCGCCCGAGCGGCTACCCCGACGAAGAGGTCCTCGTGTTCGCGAATGTCGAGGTAGGCGGGATACGAGGTCGAATTTGGCCCACCTCCATCGGAGTCCTGCAAGATCTCGACGAGCCGTTCCGGTTCCTCGAACGGTGGTGCTTGGAAAAGGATGGCGTTCACGACGCTGAAGGCCGTCGAGTTCACGCCGATTCCGAGCGAGAGAATCATCAACGCCGCGATGGTGAATCCCGGGCTCCGAACGAGTCGCCTCACCGAGTACCGAAAATCCTGTCCCCATCCATCCATCCATCCCGCCACCTGCCTTGGTCTCGTTGGTCACCACGCCACGCGCGATGAGGGCCTCTCCGCCGCCACGCCGCTCCGCCCACGCTGAGCGGAGCAGATCCGTGCTGATGAACGCCCAGAATCGTACCCTCCAGAATGGCCCCGCCCTACGCCTGGCGTCTTCTCGGCGGTAGCGGTACAGCTCCATCAGCCGCTCTGCGAAATCCTCTCGGAAAGCGCGGGGAAACAGGCGCAGGAGGAGGCCGTAGATCCGCTCGTCCATCACGAGGGCTCCGGCAGGACAGCGTTGTCCCTGGCGG
>JADFRS010000031.1 GCA_022561145.1 Gemmatimonadota bacterium | reverse complement strand
GAAGCAGGAGTACATGGAAGAACCGGATCGGGCGAAGATGGCAGAGGGCATCACCTGGGGGGCCTACGGCTACAGTAGCGACCATGACGTGCTGCGCGCCCCGATGGAGTTCACGCTGAACGACATCTCGATCGACCAGCTGACTATCGTGTTCGTGAATGTGACCGCAGAGGGTGGAAGTTTGGCCGTCGCCTGGGACGATCAGGTGGGCACGCTGCCGTTCACAGTGGCGAAGTAGACGAACCAGAAGCCTGTCAAGACGAGCCGTTCCTGCACGCCGGGTCCGCTAGAGCTGGGAGCCCGTCCGAGTATTCGGACGGGCATTCCCGGAGCCAAGCGAGCCGGCGCCAGAGGCGCCTTGGCGGGGGACATGGCTAGCGCAGGGAATGATACTGATCATTCCCGGAGCTAGTCTCTTCGTTCGGGCGTACGAAACCGTTCGAGTACAATTCGAAACAGAAAAGAAAGGCCGTGGATAAGCGCGAAGCTCTTTGGCACACCGCCGGCGCGGCTGCGCTCGTGGGACCGCACTTGCCCGACACTTAGATTGAGACGCCGCGTGTTGGCGAGCAGTTCTATCTCGATGGAGAAGTCTTTGGCGGTATACACGAACGTATCGACAACACGGTGGTCAAACATCTTCAGGCCGTTCAGACAATCGTTCATTTGTACGCCGTGGATGCTGGAAAACACGGTGGTCAGAAAACGGTTTCCAAAGCTCCGGATAAACGTGTACTCGTCGCTGCCGCCGATGAACCGATCGCCGACGACTAGGCCGTAACCCTTCTGGAATTCGGACCACAGTGCCGGAATGTCCTCGGCACGGTGAGAGTAGTCTCCGTCCAACATGACCAAAGTGGCGTATTGCGCCGCCGCGAAGCCCAAGCGCAGGGCGATTCCTTTGCCATGCTCTGGGCCTTCGTTGACGACGAACTTGCAGTCGAAATCAGAGATGCAATCCTGCGTGCCGTCGGTCGACCCGTCGTCCACGATGATGACTTCCGATTCGATTCCCATCTCCTGCAAGACTCGCGAGCAGTCGGCCACTACCAACCCGATGGTTTCGACTTCGTTTCTTGCAGGGATCACCACCGATAATCCGGGGGGTTTACTTCGCACGGTTGCAACTTCCTTAGTTCGACGGTTTTTTGTGCAGCGGCGCCTGCCTCAAGATGGGCGCGATCGGAGGATCTGGGCGATTTCATCCTGGTTTTCTCTGATCCAGGCGATCATTCTCTCGACGCCTTCGGCAACTCCGATGCGGGGACTCCAGCCGACGCCCTTCTCTTTGGTCCAACTGTAGTCGGCGACGAAGTATGGCTGGTCGCCGGGCCGCGCCGCTTCGTGGCCGACCTGCCGAAATTCCTTCCCGGTGGTTTTCTCAATCCACCGCAGTCCTTCCTGAAGGTCGATAGCGTTTTCCTCGCCGGATTGACGGCGTTACTCTGCGCAGCCTGGAGCCTGCCGATCTACTCGGGAGCGATGCCGTCGTGGTACAATCTCTTCCTGGCGGTGTTCGGTGTCGCCGCGCTGTTCCGATATCTCGAAACGGAACAGCGACGTTGGTTGTTCGTTGCCGGTGTCTTGGGAGGCATGTCCATTCTCTTCAAGATGATCGGACTGTACTATGTAGCCGGCGTGCTCTTGTTCCTGGCCTACCACGAGCAGGTCCTCGCGCGCAAGACCCTGAAAGCGCCGAGCGAGGGCGGTCGGAATTACCTGTATCTGATTGCGTTCGGCCTCTTGCTGTTCATCGGAATGCTGGCTGCTGTCGTGCGCATGCGCCCGAATGTGGAGGCCGTGATCCATTTCGTTTTGCCCGGGGCAGCCATCGTCGTACTGGTGCTCGCGGGCGAGCACGCGGAACCGCGCGGACGGCTGCCGCAACGCGCCGCGGGCCTCCTCCGGTTGACCGTCCCGTTTGGGCTCGGAGTCCTGATCCCGATCGTGGTTTTTCTGATTCCTTACCTCCTCACAGACTCGCTCGCCGCCCTGGCAGACGACCTGTTTGGGGCGCCCGCCAGCCAAGCCGCATTCGCCTACCGCGACATGCCGGGCCTCCACACTTTTGCCGCAGCACTTCCAGTCGTGGCGCTGTTCGGTCTCGCGCCGCGCTGGCACGGGCGAATCTCGTGGCTTGTGGGCACCGCGGCTGCCATCGCGGCCGGAGTGCTGCTCCTCGCTGCCGGCAACCAAGCGGTCTACCGCACCGTGTGGCATTCCATGCGCGCGCTGGGACCGGTAACCGTCGTCGCGGGTGCGTGGTATCTGGAGCGCCGCCGCGTTTCCACCGACGTTGCCGACATTCCGGATCTTCCCCGCCAGCAAATCGTGCTGCTCCTCAGCATCACTGCCGTATGCGGACTCGTGCAGTTCCCCATGGCGGGACCAATCTACTTCTTCTATTTCGCCCCCTTGATGCTGCTGGCCGGCGTGGCTCTCATCTCCCAGCTCCCCTCGGTTAGGCCTAAGCTCACCGCCGCCGCGCTGACCTTTTATCTCTTGTTCGCCGTCTTTTGGATTCATCCGGGCTATATCTGGGCCATGGGAGAGCGATTCGTCAGGGCCGATCGGGAGACGGTGTTGTCCACCGAGCGCGGCGGGGGCATAAGGGTGAATCGCACGGACGCCGCGCTCTACCCACGCCTCATAGCCGAGATCAGAGCGCACGCGCAGGACGGATTCATTTACGTCACGCCCGATGCCCCGGAGGTGTATTTCCTGGCTGGGTTCAACAACCTGACCCGTACTTTCTTCGACTTTGCGGACGATCCGGTCGGACGTACGGCCCGCATTCTCGACATGATCGAGCGGCGCCGGGTGAGGGTGGTCGTGATCAATCGGTTTCCGGGGTTCTCCGGAAACCCACCAACGGACCTGATCGATTCGCTGGAGACGCGCTACCCGAACGCGAAGGAACTCGACCACTTCGTGGTGAGGTGGATCGAGTGACGACGGGCTGCAAACGAGTGAGACCGCGATGGCAGTGACCGTAACAGGCGCCAAGGACAGCCCGGGGGTCATCTCGTCCGACCACTCCTCGCGCGGTGCCATCGAGTTCGATCAGTCGCTGCCTGACTGAGAGCACACCCCCGTGCCTTTGTCCCTCTGGTTTGAGGGTCCACCCCGCTCACCCGCCGCCGCCCATCTACACATGCGTTCTTCCCATTCGAGCATCGCGACGGCCTTAGCGAACGGTTCACCGTCGAGCGCTGGCGTGAGGCCTCATGTTGGCCGATCTGGTCCTCCACCTCACGTTATCGCGACCCGTCAAAGGGCTTTTGTTTTGCCTATCCTTTCCTCTAGGCCGGACTCTAATCCTGCGCCGCTTGCGTTTAGGACCTCCCCATTCTCAGGGTTCTTCACAGCCAAGGACTTCACGCTACCCGGATCGACTTCATGGCGCGCTGCCAACTGCACCATCACTGCCGTGAGGCCGATCTGAAGATCCCTCTTGTTCTTGAAGGTCACCTTAAGTAGATCATCATCGGACTTGTTCACCGAGAAGGCACCATGGCCCAGTGAGCGGACTCGCGCGAAGCCTTCGCCCCTTGTGCCTATCCATCGGGCAGGAAAGAGGCACGTACGTCTTCGATATTGTTTCGCCGCCTCCTGCGCCAGCCCATCCGAGCCGCGGCTGGCTCTTCGACTTACTGTGGCGATCTCTCCACCCTTGCAAGCACGTAGGAAACATGGGACGGGCTGGGCGTAATCCTTGCGTGCGTTGGTGTCGGCGCCTACCGTGCTACTCTTGAAGCTTGTTCGTCTCCGTCCTGTAGGCTTCGGCACGCTTGGGGGTCCCATGTACCGTAGATCACCCATCCATAGCCCACCAAGACGACTGTCACCCTGGGCTTTGGTTTCAGTTCTCGGTCTGTCGATTGCCAGCGGTCTCGACGCTCAACAACGCGAGATTGTGGGCGATTTCATTGTGCAGACCTTTCCAACCACATCAATACTTGAGAGTGATGTAGTCACCGCCTTCACGAGCTCGAGGGACGCACGCACGGACCAGCAAACGGCTGCCCTGCTGTGGACGTGTATTCGTGATCAGCTACGTGTGGGGCTCGACCTGATGGACATCGAAGTCAGATCCTCGTGGGGACCAGAGGTGATATGGCGTTTCCTGAGTGAATGGCCGTCTGAGGCGCGCCGCTGGGGTGTGAAATACAAGGGAAGTTTTTATGCGAATGTATCGGTATCAGCTAGCCTGACCGACCGAGGTTTGGCAGGTGGGCAGGTGACACTATCAGTGAAGCAGCGAGCCGGAGCCGCGCGCGACTACACGTTTCGGTTACGTAGTCTAAGGGAGGCGATCGCGAAACTCCCCTGTTCCTAAGTTGCCACGGTACCTCGACTTTGGTTGTCCTCTCTCTCCGGATCACATAATTCAAGGACCGTGGCCCTTTGGACCCTGGCAAATAGATCACGGGAGAGATATGGTGAGTTCCCTCCTGGTCATTCTTAGGGCCACACATGGAGGGTGTCGCTTGAGGAATGAGCGCAATGAAGAGTTGGAGTAGCGCCTTAGTGCTCGGCCCTCCAATCCACCCAGGTTCCTAGACGTGGAGGGATCGCCGCTCATGTTCACGAACGGTAGGACCGCCACTGACTTCGGAGGCGTTGATACGCTCGGGGGTGCTCTCGGGCTGATCCCTGGGGGTGCCGTGAAGAGCGGCAGGTTCGGATGCGCTGCCGTGTCCCGGTGCCGGTCGTCGGCATCGTCGCTCCTTCTCCCCGCCGGGGCTCGGCCGGATTGACCTGGCAAAAACGCAGCTTGCGCAATATTTTAGACGACTCCTCCCCCTACTTGAGGACGGAACCGATGCGCTCGCCCGACGTGGTCCGCTCGTGCTGCACTGTCATACTCGTTGGCCTCTCCATCTTCGCCGGCTCTCCAGAGCATGCCCAAAGCCAAAGCCTGGACCAAATCAACGCCCTCATAAAGCTGCACCACGAGGCGGCCTTCGCGGCGTATTCCGGTTATGGGCGGCTTGATGACGTGTGGGAGAGGGCAGGGTCGAAGCTGATTTCCCACCAAACAACCGGAGCGCAAGGGTCCCGCGGAGAGCAACGGTCCCGCTTTGAGATCGATTTGTCGGCGGTCTATGCCACTTTCTCGTACCGGCCTGGGATGCCTTCGAGCCCCGCCTACACGTTCGTAAACTTCACCTGTTTGCCTTCCGAGAACCCGAGTCAAGATTGTGTGAAGGCGTCGTTCGACGGGGGGGCGCTGGTGAGTGCAGGCAGTGCGAGTTTTCGGGTACTCGGTGTATTCGACGCGAGGGGCTTTCTCGAAGAATTGGGCTTCGATTGCAGTTCGATTCAGGATCGATTCGTGGGCCTAGATGGGGGGCGTCACAGATGCCCCCGGTGACTCGTGCAAGGACCCATCGCTGAGGAGGAATAGGGAGACGTGTTTCCCTTTCGGCCAGGCCTGCCCCGCTCGAGTTGCCCCAGGAGTTCGCCGGGTGCGCGGTCGCTGTATTCGAGGTCGAGTGTGCCCATGCCCTGAAGGGTGGCGGCGTGGGCCGGGCTGGGCCATGGCGGGAGGGGACTAGGTAGCTGCCAGCGACGGTGGGGTTTGTCACCGTGACCGGAGGGGCCGTCGTCCTCATTGAGGGACTACCCCTCCCGTCCCAAGCAGCTAGTTGAACCTCGCGATCAGAGTACGAAGTAACTGAGCCAATGCCTCGCTAACCTCTCGAGAAGTTCAACGGGCAGAGGCACGGATCCTTCAGTCCCCCCTGGACATGTCCACGCCGGATGACTCGATCCAGCGTCCGGGATGCTCCCATCGTCCCGACGTGCTCGTATCCGGCCACGGCCATCCTCCGCATTGGACTTGTACACGAGGATATCCATAGGTATCGTAGGGATACGGTTTCTGAGTGTCTGGTGCGCAGGGAGTACATCATGGCAGGATCCAGCCTTCATCTCGTACGTGGCACCCTCGATGTACTCGTACTGAAGGCCCTTTCCGAGGGCGCGCGGCACGGGTACGCCGTGTCCCAATGGATCAAGGGCGCAACGTCCGCAGTCCTCCTCGTGGAGGAGGGAAGCCTCTATCCCGCCCTTCACCGGCTCGAGGGCAAGGGACTCATCGAGGCCACCTGGGGCATTTCCGATACCGGCAGGCGCGCGCGCTTCTACGAGCTCACGGCAGACGGTCAAGATCGACTCAGCCATGAAGTCGAGACGTGGCGGCGCTATTCGACGGCAATCGACCAAGCGCTCTCCACCTCGGGGCAGGAGGGCTGACCATGCCGTCGCGCTTCTTCCGCACGTTCGTCAATCCGTTTCGTCGTGATTCCCTGGAACGAGAGGTCGAGGAAGAGTTCTCCTTCCACCTGGAGCAGAAAGAGCGCGACCTGATTGACGCCGGGGTCGATCCCTCGGAGGCACGCAGGCGCGCACGCGCCGAGTTCGGGCCGGTAGGACAGTGGCGACGGGAGTCGGTGAAGATGCGGCAAACCGGGAGGAAGAGGGGGCGGCGGATCGAATGGCGGAACAGTTGGATGCAGGATCTCCGTCACGCGGTCCGCGGGCTGGCACGAAACCCGACGCTGACCGTGGCGGCCGTCAGCACGTTGGCCCTCGGGATCGGGGCCAACACGGCCATCTACAGCGTCGCCCACGCGGTGATCTTCAGGCCACTCCCGTATCCGGAGCCCGATCGTCTGGTTGCCATCTGGCTCCGGGAGCGCGGTGACGACGGAGAGACCGCGGACCGGGGCTTTGCATTCGGTGACTTCGTGGATTATCGGGACAGGTCATCCACGCTCGTCGACATGGCGTTCATGAGCTACTTCGCCGCTGACTTCCACGGCGAACGCCCCGTACGGGTGATCGGCCAAAGGGTTCCGGCGTCGTACTTCGATCTGCTCGGCGTACGTGCGGCTCGCGGCCGCACGCTCATCAAAGAGGACGCCGATCGGCCGGAGAGCGACAGGGCGGTGGTCCTGACGCATGCCGTCTGGACCAGCCACTTCGGAGCGGACCCGGAGGTGGTGGGGCGGACGTTCCGAACCACCACTCAAGGCCGCTCGGGGTTTTTCACCGTCGTAGGCGTCTTGCCCGAGGACTTCGAGCAGGCTCCCGGATTCAGATTCGACTCTCAGGTTGGCCTCACCAGGGGAGTCGTGGATCTCTTCACCGGCTCCATGACCGACCCGGTTGTCCGAACTCGACGGGGAGGCGGCGGGTGGTCGGTTTATGCGCGCATCGCGGAAGGCCGTTCGTTGGAAGAGGCACGTACCGAGATGCGCTCGATTTCAGCTGGACTCGCCGAGGCGTATCCCGAGACCAACGAGGGCGTGGGGGTTTGGGTGCAGCGCTACACGAGCCGAATGGGGGGCGGGCCGATTCGGACCGTGTTGTGGGTGATGCTCGGCGCGGTGTTCGGAGTGCTGATGATCGCATGCTTCAACGTGGCCAACCTGCTTCTGGCGCGCAGCCTGGTCCGGTCCAAGGAGGTTGCGGTCCGCTCAGCGCTGGGCGCCGATCGGGGCCGCCTCATGCGGCAGTTCTTGATCGAAGCAGGCGTGCTCGTGGCTCTCGGCGGGGCGGTGGGAGTGGTCATCGCCTACTACGGGATCGCCGCCTTCAACGCCAGCATTGCGGACATCCAGAAGCCATACTGGATCGTCATCCGCCTGGACGGTGCAGCGGTCCTCTTCACGATCGGGATCACCGCTGTGGCCAGCCTGGTGGCGGGAACGCTTCCGGCCGTCAGGGCGTCGGGCGGGCAGATTCACGACATCCTCAAGGACGAGAGCAGGGGCTCGTCCAGCTTGCGTATGGGGCGCTTCAGCACGGGCCTCGTCATCGGCGAGATCGCGCTTTCGTCCGCGTTGCTCGTGGCGGCCGGCATGATGGTCAAGAGCGTGATCAACCTGAACACGGTCGACATGGGCTTCGAGGGCGAGCACGTGTTCACGGCGCGCCTGGGGTTGTTCGAGTCCGACTATCCGGATGACGAGGCCCGTGTACGCTTCTACGATCGCCTGGTCGAGGACCTGAACGCGGAGCCCGGCGTCGAGGCGGCGGGGCTCACCACCAACCTGCCGGCGCGTCCCGGCGCGCGCGTCCCGGTCGCGCTGGAGGGCGTCGCGTACGCGGACGTCACCGATCAGGCCTTGGCCAGCCGTAACAACATCACGCCGGGCTACTTCGATGCCCTGAGCGTGGCCGTGGTGGAAGGCCGAGGCTTCGGGCCGCAGGACCGGGCGGGCGCCATGCCCACCGTCATCGTCAACGAGAGCTTCGCTCGCAGGCACTTCGAAGCAGAGACGCCCATCGGGCGCCGTTTCCGCACCGGTGAAGAGCAGCCCTGGATGACGATCGTCGGGCTGGTCCCCGACATCTTCATCGCGTCTCAGGGACCGGGCGGTGCCGACGTGCCTCCCGACCAGTTCTTCGTGCCCATCGCCCAGCAACAGAACCTCCGATTCGTCAGCATCACCGTGAAGACACGTGGCGAACCGGGCGCCTTCGCTGCGGACGCCCGTGAGGTGGTCGCGAGGATCGACCCGGACCTCCCACTCTACTGGGTCCTCACGATGGAGGAGTCGCTGGAGACGGCGACGTTCATCTACACGATCTTCGGCTCGCTGTTCACGACCTTCGGGCTGGCGGCCCTCTTCCTGGCCGCGGTCGGCCTGTACGGGGTGATGGCGTTCTCGGTGAGCCGGCGTACCCAGGAGATGGGGGTCCGCATGGCCATGGGTGCGGGAGCCGGGGACGTCATGTGGCTGATCCTCGGCAAGGGGATGAAGCAGTTGGCGATCGGAGGCGTCGCTGGGCTCCTCATGGGCGCCGCCTTGGTGAGGCCCCTCGCGGTGGTGTTCTTCGACGTGGACCCATCGGATCCCACGGTTTACGCGGCCATTGTCGTGACGCTCGGGCTGGCCGGCCTGGTAGCATGCCTCGTGCCCGCACGGCGGGCCACCCGCATCGAGCTGGTGGAAGCGCTACGGCCGGATTAGGGGCGTCCAGCCGCCCGGTTCAGGACGCCGCGCGGCGCACTGGCGGTTGAGCACCGAATTCGGGATGCTGATAACGCCACATCTCCCAGTACCGCCCCCGACGGGCCAACAACTCCCGATGTGTCCCCTCTTCGGCCACGCGGCCCTCCGCCAACACCACGATCTTGTCTGCGCGCACCACCGTGCTCAGGCGGTGTGCGATCAGCACGACCGTCTTTCCTTCGTCTACGAGTACCCGAATGGCCTTCTGCACTTTGGCTTCGGAGATGGAGTCCAGGGCTGAGGTGGCCTCGTCGAACAGGACCACGGCGGGATCGGTGTAGAGGGCTCTTGCGATAGCCAGCCGCTGCTTTTCTCCGGCCGACAGGCCGCATGTGTTTCCCGCCAAGTGAGCGTCCAGGCCCCCGGGCAGGACGCCGAGCAGGTCGCCCAGCCCAGCCTGCTCTGCGGCCCGAAGGGCACGGCTCACGCTCGGATCCGGGTCTCCCAGGGCGATGTTGGCCAGCACGGATCCGTTGAACAGATCGATCTGCTGCGGCACTTCGGCGATCGCTCGGCGAAGGCTCCGCGCGCTCGTGTAGCGTAGGTCCATGCCCCCTATGCGGATCGTGCCCGCCTCCAGCGGATAGATCTTCTGCAGAAGGGCGATGAGCGTGCTCTTCCCGCAGCCACTCTCCCCCACGATCGCCGTGACTTTCTGAGCGGGAATCGTGAGGTCGAGATCGCAGAAGACGGCGGGGCGTGACCCGTAACGAAAAGTGATCCCCTCGAAAGTGATGTCCTGCCCGCCCGCGTCACTCAACTCGGTGGTGCCCCCGTCGGATTCGATTTCGAGGTCGAGGATCTCGAAGAGGCGATCGGCCGCAATGAGTGCGTCCTGGAGGCCCCGGTTCGAGCGCACGAGGAGCAACAGGGGAGGTGACAACTGGCCGGCGAGGGCGTACACGGACATGAGCTCGCCCGGAGTCAGACCCCGCTCAATCACCAGAACCGACCCGAACCACAGCAGCAGGACTACGGTTGTCTGCGAGATCGCGTCCGATGTGGACGCGGTGAAGAGGGCGTTCGTTCCCGAGCGGTAGACGGATCTCAAGAGCGCTACGAAGCGGGTCTCGGTTCTGAATCCGGCGTGCTCTTCGATGGCGAAGCGCTTGATGGTGGCCACCCCCGAAATCGACTCGACGAAGTGCGACTCGAGCTCTGCCGCCTGCTCCATCATCGTGCGCTGGGTGCGCTTGTTCAGTCTGTTGGTGACCGCGTAGAGAATCGTGAACAGCGGTACCGCTCCCGACACCAACAGGCCCAGCCGCCACGAGTAGGCGAACAGGAACGCCAGTGTGAACGTGACCACCGAGAGTGCCAGAAACAGCTCGACGGCCACGTCGTTGATGAACGCTCTGATCTTCACGGCGTCGCCGATGCGCGAGATGATCTCGCCCACCCTCATCGTGTCGAAGAAGCGTTGCGGTAGGCGGAGAAGGTGGTGGTAGTAACCCAGGATCAGAACCGCGTCGATGGTTTGGCCGGTCCGTAGGATGAACAGGCTCTTCATCGTGCCCAGGTAGATCCGGAAGGCGATGATGACGAGCATCGTCAGGCTCATGAGGTTCAGGAGCCGGCGGTTTCCATCAATCAGCACGTGATCCACCAGCTTCTGGACGTAGACCGCCATTGCGAGCCCGAGCAGGGTGTAGAGTACGGCTCCGGCGAGTGCTTCGAGCAGGATGGCGCGGTGTGGGCGGACTAGCGCCCAGAACCTGGCCAACGTCGGGGTGCCGGCCCGGCCCGGCTCGAAGCCTCCTCCTGGGACCAGCAGGATGAGGACCCCAGTCCATGTGCCCCGGAACTGCTCAAGGGTGCTTCGATGGATCTCTCCGTCGGATGGATCCATCACATGCACGTGCGTCGCTGTGACCTTGGTGATCACGACGAAGTGCTGGATATGGCCGTCGGCTATGACGTGAGCGATGGCCGGCTTGGGGATCTTGACCAAGCTGTCTGCCGGCCCACGCACTCCCTTGGCGGTAAACCCCATGCGGGTTGCGGCTTCGACGACTCCGAGCACGCTTGTACCATCGCGGTCGGTCGAGGCGAATTGACGGATCCGCGCCAGAGGTAGGGTGAGCCCGTAGTGCCGGGCGATCGCATGAAGGCAGGCTGCGCCGCAGTCCGATAGATCCCGCTGCTTGGCTCTTGGGAACCGTGCCACGCCCTAGTCCGCCGTAACCGGACTGAGAATCCAGTCGTGCACGCGGTCCCGTAGGAGTTGAAAAAGACTGCGGCGTGCCACGAGGAACCGCGCCTCGAACGTCATGCCCTTTCGCAGGTTCCCGCGGTGACCGGTGGGCAGTTCGAGAAAGCTCCGATCGATCGACGCGCGAACGCGAAATACCGGACCGGCGCCGGCGTCCACTACGTCACCCCCGATGCTCTCCACCCGGCCGGTGAGCACACCCCATTCCTGGGGGTTGAACGCGTGGACCCTCATCAGGACGGGCAACCCGAGGCGGATGAACCCCATATCGGACGGAGGAACCCACACCTCGGCGACCAGATCCGTGTCGGGTGATACGACAGCCAGGCGGGTGCCGGCACGGACGAAGCTCCCAGGGGAGAGGGAGACGACCTCTTCCAGGCTTCCACGAACCGGACTCCTGACCTCGTGGAGGGCTCTTGTCTGGGCCAGCTGCGCGCGTTGGGCTCCGAGTTGTCGCGCCTGTGCTTGTGCGGAAGACAGAGCGTCGGCCCAGCGGCTGCGTGCTTCCTCGAGGAGGAGGGCGCGTTGCGCGTGGATACGGCGGAGCTCGTACTGCTTCACCTCCACCTCTACAGGAGTCACGATCTCACCCTCGAGTTGCACCTCGAGGCGTTCGAGTTCCCGTCTGCCCGCGTCGATTCGGACGTCGATCCCGTCGAGGCGAGCTTCTAGCTCACGGGCCTGCTGGAGGTGCGCGATCGTCTCGAACCGGTCCTTTCCGGCCAACCAGCCACCTGATCGCGACAGGAGGTATGTGAGGTCACCGATGGCCCGCTTGGTGTGCGCCAGATCTGCCGCGAGAGTCTCTTGCTGGGCCTCGGTAGAACGCGCCCGAATCCTGAGCACGACCTGATCCCGCTCAACTGTCGCTGCGGGCTCCAACGACGCGAACTCCACCACGCCATCGACTGCGACCGTGAGGGCGTGTTTCTCGGATGTGGGCCGGATCACCCCCGCGGCGCTCACGTACACGTCGACGGTAACCAGAGGGAGTGCGGAAAGGCCGCCGACGATAAGAAGGAGAGCCATCCCGTAAATCCCGTGGGCGCTCCTCGATGTGCGTGCTAGGTGAGTTTCTAGGAGGTTGTGCGGGTCGTCGAAGTGGAAGGGGCCGGCTGAAGGCGCGGAGCCCCCGAGCGCTTCGTCACTCGTGTCCACTCGCCGTGGGGAATGGGCGCACCAGAGCGCGATAAAGAAGGAAGGCGGTCAGTGCCCCCGCAAGCCCCGCAATGAGGTCGGACCACTCGAATGAGCCAAGCCAGCCGGGGACACCAAGGAGTTCAAGCACCAGGATCGTGCCCCCTCCCGCAGCTACCTCGGGCAGGAAGTCCACGGGACCGACTCGCCCGAGGTACCGTTTCCGCAGGGCCGGCCACATGTACGGCAGCGCAAGGGCCGCGAGGTAGCTGGGCAGCCAGCCCCATATCGCGGCGAGCCACACAGGCCCATTGGCGTACGAGAGGTCTCGAACGCCGCCGTACTTTATGAGGCTGACTGTGGCGAAGACGCTGAAGAGGAGTAGCCATGAGAATGCCCGTCCGACCGGCGTGGTCCAGAGGACTTCAGCATGAGTCGGTGCTTGCTCGGAACTGTGAGTCGTGGGAGTCATCGTCGCCCTCGCTTGTCATGGTGCGATATCGCCAACGCCTATGTGTGCAGGCGAGGTCCTGGCCGGGGAAGACCCCCGACCCGAAACCTCTGCCTCTGCCCTGATTGTCACCCGTGTGTGTACGCGAAGCCTTCTTTGAAGCCCTCGACGAACTCGTCGAACTCGACCAGGACGGCCACGATCAGGCCGGCCGCGAGTGCGGTCAAGAACCCCCCCAGCCCTCCACGAATCGTGGCGAGGTCCTCTTCATCGAGTGCGGCGACGCCGAGATCAGAAAACGGATTCACCTTTTGCATGCTTCCTCCCATGTCGTCTGCCGTGGCTGTTGTGGCCGGCAGGTTGGTGAGTATCTGCTAGTCCGGTGTGCTAGCCCATCCACTGCCCGCTATAGCGCGGGTTTTCGTATCCGTCCAATGCTGTGGCGATGATTCCAACGATGAGTCCAACGGCCCGCCCGAACCACTTCACGGCCCCGTCTCCTCCCAGTACCTCGCTCTGTTCGTCCAGCGTCAGCTCCTGCACTCCCAAGTGCTCCAGTCTCTCGATCATGTCCGAACTCCTGTTCATGGGTTCGCTGGATGTGGCCTCATGCCGCATCCCGACATGTGCCTTCGGGCCGATACCCACGTCAGGCACAGCGTAGATACGCTTCAAGGGGGTCCTCCAACCATGTCAGGATGGGCCTGATGGGGGCAGGACCCCTGAGGAGTAGGTCCGAGCGGGCCTCGGACCTGGAGTGACCGCGATGAGAGTGGAGTAGGCGGGGCTATTCGCCTCGCAGCGCCTCTACCGGATCGACCTTCATGGCCCGCCGCGCGGGCACATAGCTGGCCAGGACGGAAACGGCCAACAGCAGCGCTGGGATGCCAAGGAAGGTGACCGGATCGGTGGCCGTGACCCCTACCAGCAGGCTAGACACCAGGCGCGTCAGCGCGAACGCGACCAACAGCCCCAAGAGCACGCCGGCCACGGCCACGGTCAAGCCCTGCCGCAACACCAGCCGGACGATGTCCTTTTCCTGGGCGCCGAACGTTATGCGCACTCCGATCTCCCGGGTACGTTGGCGCACGGAGTACGAAATCACGCCATAAAGGCCCAACGAGGCCAACACCAACGCCATGGCGGCGAAGATAGCGATGAGGGTGAGCGTGAACCGGGTTTGGGCCATCGCGTCGTCCACGTAGGACTCCATGAAGCGCACGTTCGAGACCGGCACCTCGGGATCCATGGCCTCGACCTCGGCCCTGATCATGGGCAGGAGCCCGGAAAGGCCACCCTTGCTCCGCACGGTGAGGGTGAGCGGAAGCCACGGGCCGAAGCGGTACGGGAGGTAGACGGTCTCGCGACCGTCCGACGCCAGTGACTCGGCGCGCACGTTATTCACCGTGCCCACTACCTGGACCAGCCTGCGATCGAGTGAAAAGGTTTCCATATTCCACCACTCTACGCCGAGCTGCTTTCCGATGGGACTCTCACCCGGCCAGGTGCGGTCGGCCAGTTTCTTGTCCACGAGGACAACGTTCAAGGCGTCCACCTGGTTGTCCGCCATGGTCAGGGTGCGCCCCTCCAACAAGCCGATCTTCATGGTGTTGATGTAGCCTGGAATCACGTAGCGATAGTCCGCCGAGTTGGCGTTCCACTCCTCCTCTGTCGCGCCCTCGCGTCCATACGAATTGACCGAGTACTGCTCCCCTCCGGCCAGTGGGAGTGGCGTGATTCCACCAAACGCCTCCACTCCGGGCAGCCCTGCCACGCGATCCCGTAGCTGATCGAAGAAATCCGCGCGAGTTTCGGAAATGGGGTACTTGAACATCGGCAACGGAACCGTGAGCGTGAGAACGTTCTCGGCGTCGAAACCCGGCTCCACCAACTGCAGCTTCGCAAAGCTGCGCAGCATCAATCCCGCCCCGATCAGCAGGACCAGGGAGAGCGCGACTTCCGAGACCACGAGCCCGGTGCGCAGCTTGTTGCCGCGAACGCCTCCCGAGTCGCTGCCCCGGTCCTTGAGCGCGTCGGCCAGGTTGGGGCTGGCCGCCTTGAGGGCGGGTACGGCTCCAAAGAGCATGGCCGCGAGCAGCGTGGCGCCCGCCGTGAACAGCAGCACTGGTCCATCGATGGCGACGTTCTCCACCCGCGGCAGGTTGCCCGGGCTCATGGCCGCCAATACCTGGATTCCCCACCAGGCCAGCAGCAGGCCCAGTGCCGCACCGCCAATCGCGAGCACTGCGCTCTCCGTGAGCATTTGGCGGATGATGCGTAGGCTGCTGCCGCCGAGCGTTGCGCGCACCGCGATCTCTCGCCCGCGAGCGGAGGCACGCACGAGCAACAGGTTCGCCACGTTGCTGCACGCGATCAGCAGCACGAACCCCACGGCGCTGAGTAGAGCGAGCAGCACCGGGCGCGCGTGGTCGACCACGTCCCTGTGCATGGAGTTCACCACGATGTGCATGTTGCTGTTGGCGTGCGCCTGGTACATCTCCCTGAGGCGGCCCGCCAAGGCGTCCATCTCCTGCTGTGCCCTCTCCAACGTCACGCCCTCTTTCAGCCGGGCCACCACCGTGAGCCATGCGGCGTCGCGGGACACGTCGGTGAAGTTGCTGGGGACCACACGCCACACATCGATGTTGGTGGGCATCCCGGCGTCCTCCGGCAGGTAGACACGGAAGTTGGGGGGCAACACACCCACCACCACTGATCCCTGCCCGTCCATCTGGACGGTCCTGCCCACGACGGTGGGATCACTGCCAAAGCGCCGTTGCCAGAGGCCGTAGCTAAGGATGACCGAGCCCGGAGGAGCTTGGGCATTGGGGTCGGTGAACAGTGCGGGGTCGAAGAATACGGCGTCCTCCGGCGCGAAGTCGCGCCCCAGCATCGGGGTCACCCCGAGAATCTTGAAGAGGTTGTCGGTGACCCAGCCGGACATGACCTCTTCGGCGACGCCTTCGCCGGTCATGGTGCCGCTCGTTGCGAACGCACCCGCGAACCCCTCGAACTGCGTGGTCTCGCTCCGGTAATCCACGAAGTCCGGACCGGACACCAGCGCCCGATCCACGTCTGTGGTGAGCAGGCGGTTCCACACCAGCACCAGACTCTCCGGGTTCTTGTAGGGTAGGGGCTGGAAGAGCACGGCGTTCGCCACGCTGAAGATGGCCACGTTGCTGCCGATACCGAGGCCCAGGGTCAACAGAACGACCGCCGTGAAGCCGGGCCGTTTCGAAAAAGAGCGGATAGCGTACCGGATATCCTCGAACAACACCGTCATCGACCCCCCCACAAACGAGCATCCGGCGCGGTCCATGTGCCATACGCCGTTCAGACAGTACCGCACAGGCACCCGCGGGTGCCCCCCGAATATCCGGGGGGTGGACTAGCTCCCGCCGCCCTCCACCCAGGCGTCCACGAGCCGTTCGAGCACGTCCATCGGGATCGCGCCACCCAGGAGCACCACGTCGTGGAAGCGCCGGATGTCGAAGGCGTCGCCCAGACGCTCCTGCGCGCTCTCCCGTAGCTCGAGGATTCTGAGCATCCCGAGCTTGTAGCCGAGCGCCTGGCCCGGCCAGGCCATGTAACGCTCGATCTCGGCCTGGACCTCGGACGCGGGCGAGCCGGTCGTGCGGGCCATGTACTCGATGGCTTCCTCACGCGTCCAGCGCTTGTGGTGTAGGCCCGTGTCCACCACCAGACGCACGGCACGGAAAAGCTCGTCGGAAAGGCGGCCCACATCTCCGAACGGATCGTCTTCGTACAGGCCCATCTCCCATGCCAGCTGCTCGGAGTACAGCGCCCATCCCTCGACGTAGGCGTTCAGGGGCGAGAGCTTCCGCACGAGTGGTTGGTCGCCCGCGGCCAGCGCGGTGGCGATCTGATGGTGGTGTCCGGGCACCGCCTCGTGGTAGGTCAGCGTGTTCAACGTCCAACTGGCGATGGCCGACATGTCGCGGAGGTTGATGTTGTAGTACCCCGGCCGGGTACCGTCGAGCGACGGAGGGTCGTAGTAGCCGCCGGGCGCGGTCGCTTCGCTGAACGTGGGCACTCGCCTGACTTCCACCGGTTGGGGCGGGATGGTGTTGAAGTACTCGGGCATGCGCTCGCTGATCTCGGCGACCTGGGCGTTGAGATCGGCGATGAGGCGCTCGCGTCCCTCGTCGGAGTCGGGATAGAGGAAGCGCGGATCTTCCGCAAGAGCCACGAGCCGCTCTCCGACCGTGCCGTCGGTGAGGCCCTCTTCGCGAAGGAGCACGTCGATCTGAGCCGTGATCCGGTCCACCTCCGCAAGCCCGAGGTCGTGGATGGCGTCGGGATCCAGGTCGCTACCGCCGAGCGCTCGCACGGCCGCACGGTAGAAGGCCTCCCCGTTCGGAAGGGCCCATACGCCGGACTCGGTCCGGGCCTGTGGCAGGAGCGATGCCAGGGTGTCGCGAAGACGCCGGTACGCGGGCAGAACGGTTTCCCCGATCAGCGTGGTCGCTTCGGACAGGATCCGCTCACGATCGCCGTCCGGCAGGCCCGCCTCCTCCAGCTTCACCTCCAATGTCGTCACCAGGTCGTGCGCGGCCGGTTCCGTCGCCAGAATCCCATCGACCACCTCGAGCGCGCGCTCGAGCAGGATGCGCGGCGGCGTGACACCGATCTCCGCGTCCGCCTGGATCTTCTCGATGATGCCGTCGAACGTGGGTCCGAACGCTGCCAGGCGGGCCAGGTAGTCGTCGGCCTCGGCCAGCGAGGACACGCCCTGCTGGTTGGCCATGAGGGTGGGGATGTCGATGTGCGGCCCCGAGATCTGGTTCACCACGTAGGGCGTGTGACCGTAGTACCAGAACGGGTATTGGCGGCCGTAGCCGATGTCGGACGAGGCCACCATGGAGCCGTAGATCGAGCGCGCCACATCGAGCGTTACCTTCGCGTTGGTGTCCAGGCGCTCCGGGTCCACCGCCTCGAGCTCCGAGAGGAAGCGGGCAAGGAGAGCGCGGCGGCTCTGCTCCGCGGCCGGCGAGAAATCGACCAACCGGTTCTCGTACGGGCCACCGGCCTGCTCCACCGGAACGGACACGGATGAGGAAAGCTCAGGATCCGTGACCAGGTACTCGGTCATCTGCCGGTCCACCAATTCGCGCAGCGCCATGCTGTCGCTCCCCTCCGATCCGGTCCCCCCGCATGCGGCCGTCAAAAGGACGGCCGTGCCCACGTACCAGCGCATCGCTCTCATCTGTGCATCCCCTCGACGTCTGGGTAGAGGTAGCCTGTGATGCTGTAGTCGTAACGTCCTCGGATGAGCGCCCCTTCGGAGAAGCGACTCAAGAGAAAATCGAAGGTGGCGCCTGTCACTGCAGGGCCTGGTCCGTGGTTTGGATCTTGAAGGCCACGGCGGCAGATGCCCCCCCGACGAATGGCGCCGCCAGGTAGATCCACAGGTTGGCCATGGAGCCTTCGCCCGCGAGCGTGTCCATAAGGATCGGCCCGATGCCGACAGCCGGGTTGAAGGCGGCGCCCGACACCGGCCCGACCGCGAAGGTGCCGGTCATGACGGTGCACCCGATGGCCAGCCCGTAGTAGTTGTTACCGGCCGTGTCGTCTGCCGTGGCCACGTGGAGCACGACCAGGGCAAGCGCGAACGTGAACAGGAACTCGGAGAGCAGCACGGCCAGGAGGCTGGCGTCGGGCGCCGGCGCCGGTGCGAACGTGCTGCCGAGGATCATCAAGACCGCCCCCGCGGCGAGCGTGGCTCCCACGACCTGGGCGATCAGATACGGGACGAAGTCGCGAGAGTCCATCTTGCCGCGCAGCAGGATGGCCAGGCTCACTGCCGGGTTGTAGTGCGCCCCCGAGATATGGCCGCCCATGTATACCATGACCATGAGGACCGAGCCGATCGCGAGAGGCGCGAGGGCCGAGCCGGACAGAACCGAGAGGCCGATAGTCAGCACGAGGAAGAAGGTCCCGATGAGCTCGGTGAGGTATCGATTCATTCGATCATTCCCATTCGATGGTGCCGGGGGGTTTGGATGTGATGTCGAGGGCTATGCCCGAGACGCCGGGCAGTGCCATGATGCTGTCACGGAGCTCTGACAAGAGCTCGGTAGGTAGTTCGACGGGAGCGGCCGTCATGGCCCGTTGTGAGTGGATGGGCCTCACCACGATAAGCTCCCCCTCTCCACCCTCCATCTCCACCGGAACCATGACGGTGGGGCACTGCCACACCTTCTCGTAGAGACCGTGCCGCTCCAGGCCGGCCATGACCATGTGGTCCGCCTCCCTCAGAAGGTCGAGTCGGACTCGGGTCATGGTTGCCGCCAACGGCCGGGCGCCATCGGGGTGCGTGGGCGCCAGGTTCCAGATGCAACGGTTGATTCCAGGGATCTCGGCCGTGATCGCCGAAGCGGCGTCCAGCAGCCTGTCCCACGGCACGTCCCCGCTCAGCATGATCGGGTGCTCGTAGGCCCGCAGGTCGGCCTTGACTCCCACCGACCGGATGGGCAGGGCCAGCGCGTGGAGCCCGAAGCTGCTCGCCAACTCTTCCACCTGTGGCACGACCGCATCCGGGATGGCATCGGGACGCCCGTCTCCGCACAGCAACCGAACTCCGAGTCCGGGACCCGGGAAGGGGTGTCGCCACAAGGCCTCGTGCGAAATCCCCAGGCGTTCACCCAACTCGCGAACCTCCACCTTGTACAGGTCCGCCAGCGGCTCGACGACACCCCCTTCGGCGATCATCTGCTCGATGATCGGGACCCGGTTGTGGTGCGTCTTGATCGTGTCGGAGCGCTTGGTGGAGCCCGTCTCGATGGTGTCCGGGTAGATGGTGCCTTGGCCCAGCAGGTGGTTCTCGATGCCCAGGCGGCCCGCCTCTTCTTGGAATACCCGCACGAAGGTGTCTCCGATGATGCGGCGCTTGCGCTCGGGGTCGGTCTCTTGGCCGAGCGCCTCCAAGAACATGTCGCTGGCGTCCACGAAGTGGAGGTTGCCGTCGAGCCCGAGGTCCCGAAACATCTCCAGCACCTGCGCGCTCTCGTTCTTGCGCATGAGGCCATTGTCGATGTGCAGGAGGCTGAGGCGATCGGGCCCCAATGCCTCGCCGAGCAACACGGCGGCCACCGTTGAATCGACTCCGCCGGACGCCAGGAGGAATACGGAGCGATCGCCCACGTGCTCACGAATCGCGGCTATTTGGCGTTCTGCGAACCCCTCCATGCTCCACGAGGGCGTACAGCCGCATATGTCCAGCACGAAGTTGGCGATCATGTCGTCGCCGTGGACCGTGCTGTCCACCTCCGGGTGAAACTGGAGGCCGTAGCGACGGAGGGAGTCGGACGCGATGGCCGCGAAGCGATGCTCCGGCAGGCCGTCGCTGGCTTTCGTGAATCCGATCTCCATGAACTCGGGTCCCACGTCCACCACGGAGTCGTAATGGCTCATCCACACGGGTTCGACCGGCCCCAGGCCCTTGAACAGCCTTTGACCAGGGATGATCTGAAGATCGGCGCGGCCCCACTGGCGGCCTCCGTGTTCGACGACGCCACCGTAGTGCTTCGCGATCTCCTGGTGGCCGAAGCAGAACCCGATGATCGGCACGTCCAGGTCGTAGATCTCCTTCGTGTACTCCGAGTCCTCGCCCTGGGAAGCGAGGGACGGGCTGCCCGAGATGATGATGCCCTTGTAGCCGCGGAAGGCGTCGATGGGATCCTCGGGCTGGCGGATCTCGGCGAAGACCCCGCCCCGGCGAACTTTGGTGGCGATGAGGTGGGCATACTGGCCGCCGAAGTCGATGACGGCGATGGTGTCGTGCTTCAAGGTGATCCTCTGAACGGGTGGCCTCTGTCGTTCGGTAAGCCCAGGTTACAAACTCTCCGCCGAGGCGGGAAGGGGTAGCCGTCGAGGCGCCCGAGAAACGGTCTGAACTCGAACCGCCGCAGCCGGAGGCCCAGTGTTCCCCGCTGTGCCGGTCCGCCCGTCTGACCCATCACCTCCCCTCCTGGGCGGTCGCCCACAGTTGCTTGTCTGGGAACGAGAATGTTATTACTTTTGTTATAACTTTCGCTCTTGAGGACTCTCTCATGCCCAAGCAGACCACCATCCGCGCCATCGGCAACTCGGCCGGCACGACTATCCCAAAGCCCATGCTGGAGCGCTATCACTTGGGTGAGGGCGACACTGTACACCTGATCGAGACCGAGGAGGGCATCTTGATCACTCCCTTCGATCCGGCCTTCGAGGAGGCCATGGCGATCTACGCAGAGGGTGCCAAGCGCTATCGCAACGCCATGCGTGAGCTCGCCAAGTGATCGAGCCCCGGTGGCTCGCTGTCGTGCACATTCTCGCCATCCACTCCGATCAGATTCAAGCCCACGGCGGGTCTCTTGGACTCCGCGACCGTGGTCTCCTGGAGTCAGCCATCGAACGTCCTCGGAACAGGCTCCATTATGATCCGGACGCCGATCTTCCCGCTCTCGCCGCGGCTTATGGCTTCGGACTCACGAACAACCACGTCGCCTTCCAAGCCATGTACGTCTTCCTCGGCCTAAACGGCTTCCGCATTGAAGCACCCGAGGAAGAGGTCGTCACCACTATCCTCTCTTTGGCGAGTGGAGACCTCGATGAGCCTGGCCTCGCTGCTTGGCTTCGTCTGCACATCTCTCCTAGCTAATTGAGCTCTTTCGTTCAAGGCATGGCGGGTAACGTTCAGGGCCTCCGAACCGGCCCCGTCACTTCTGTTCTGGATCCCACTTTCTTCGATCTGTCCGATCCGCTGCTCGATTCACCATGCGTGTGGGCCGGTTGGGTCGAAGGCCGCCGCAGGCGGCCGGCGCCGGAGGCCCATTTGTTATGTGCTGTCGCAGTCCTCACAGTCCACACCAGCAATGCCCTGCTGGACAGCAGTGCCCTCAGCCCTCGCCGTGCCTTGAGGTGGAACTGTGGCCGCCAATGATGACCCATCCGGCCGGCCCCTTCTCAAGGACATACGAGAGCATGCCGCCGAATTCGAAGGCTGAGGGCCCCTCGCCGACTTGGGTCCGGAACCCCGTCGAGACCCGGGCGCCAGTGGCACCGACCCGCGCAATCATCAGTCGATCGTACTCGGTGCGGACCGTCGCTTCGGCCGATAATGCGGCCAGGCCACTCAACACGTCGTCCGGAGAGTGATACTGGACCTCGCCGTCCTCGATCCACTCAAAGCGTCCGTCGCTGGCGTACATAGTCCGGAGCGCCGTGGAGTCGCGAGCCTCGAGCGCGAGGCGGTAAGCGTCGATGAAGCTCCTCACCTCGTCCTCCACTCGGTTCAGGGGGAGGGGACGCGGCTCCTCCGAATCGCCACATCCAACAAGCGCCAGGATGACGACCACCAACAACGCCTTCTGCATTTGGAGTACCTCCCACTGGCTCGACTGCTGTCTAACTCACTCTCCTATCGCTCACGGCGACCGATTCGCCTTCAGCGATTGCACATAACTCGTTTTATCAGACGGCCCGCGGCCGAGGCTTGCCACGAAGGTCTGTTCCAGCCCATCGTGCATCCAATCGCGAGCCCACGTGTATCATCAGCATCACTCAGAATCTCCGGGTCTGCTCTGCTCATGACTGAACTTCTTCGCAAAGCGTTCGAGGAAGCGTCCAAGCTTCCTGCACAGGAGCAAGACGCTCTTGCCTCCGTTCTCCTTGACGAGATCGAGGGTGAGCAGAAGTGGGACGCGACCCTCGCGGAGACCCAGGACGAACTGGCTGGCTTGGCCGATGCCGCTCTGGCCGAGCATCGCGCCGGCAAGACCGAGACGCTCGACCCTGAGAAGCTGTGAGGTCCACAACCACTTCCTCCTTCAGGAAGTGCTTTGACGACCTCCCACCTCGAATCCAGGCCCGCGCTCGCCAGGCCTATCGGATGTTCGCTCAGGATCCCTCCCATCCGGGCCTCAATTTCAAGCAGGTTCGCTCCTCTCGACCCATCTTCTCCGCCCGCGTCTCTCTGGGATATCGAGCTCTCGCCATCCGCGACGCGGACACCTGGATCTGGTTCTGGATCGGATCCCACTCCGACTACGATCAACTGCTGTCTCGTCTGTAGTCGCCAACCCCCACTCCCTCAGCGGCTCGTATTCTCCCAACCTCTTCCACATCTCCAGCCCACCAGTCCGCTCTCCGACCTGTGGGCCTTCTGATAACGTTCAGGGCCTCCGAACCGGCCCTCCACGGATTCCAGGTTCACTCCTAATCCGCATTTCCACAACCGTCCGCCGGTTCTGCCCGCACTACGCCGGTTGGGTCGAGGGCCGCCTATAGAGGCCCGAGCCGGAGGCGCAGTGTTATCAGTCATTGCTCCAGACGAGAGGACGGCGCGGTCGTACGCGTCCGATCGGGTGTTGAACTGAACCCGGGCGGCTGTGTTTCGAAGAAAACGGATCTTGCACCTAGTGGTGTCGAGGGGCAGTGTTGGCGAGCCCAGCTGACCCTTCCGAACGGGTGCGGGGTAACCAAGGCATGGACTACCGAGAGCGAATCACCATCGAGCCAGGCAAAAGGAGTGGGAAGCCGTGCATCCGCGGGATGCGGATCACGGTCTCCGATGTGCTCGACTACCTGGCCTCTGGAATGAGTGAGGATGAGATCCTGGCAGAGTTTCCGGATCTAGAAAGGGATGACATCAGAGCGGCTCTCGCGTTTGCCGCGGAACGGGAGCGTCGATTGATGTCGGTGCCTTCGGCGTGAGGCCGTGAGGCTCCTCTTTGATGAGAACCTGGCTCCCCGCCTAGCTCGCACCCTCGCCGATACCTTTCCTGATTCCGCCCATGTCCGGGAACTAGGGATGGCACGGGCCTCAGATCGAGAGATCTGGGATCATGCGAAGGAAGCGGGATTCGTGATCGTATCGAAGGACAACGATTTTCAGCAGATGAGCTTCGTCTTCGGCCCCCCTCCGAAGGTCGTCTGGATTCGACGCGGCAATTGCAGCGTACGAGAAACAGAGAGGATCCTGAGGTCAAACTCGGCTCAAATTCACGAGTTCGAGGATGACCAGGTGGCCGCCTACCTAATCTTGTCCTAACGGACCGCACCGCCTGATAACAAATGGGCCTCCGGCGCCGGCCGCCTACGGCGACCTCCGACCCAACCGGCCCGAGCGGATTGAGTCGGGAGACGAAGGTGTTGAGTCGAAGAAGGCAGGTGTTGGAAACGAAAGTGACTGGGCCGGTTCGGAGGCCCTGAACGTTAGCCGAAGTACGCACATCGCCTCCCTTTTACCGATCGAGATCCAATGCACGACTCAGAAGTGCTGCCCACGAGCTGCGAACGTAGGCTGCGGAGATGCCAAGGATGGCGAGGCCGAGCCTCTGGTTTACATGTCTGAGAAGTTGCCCCTTCCGATAGCCATCGATGAAGCCCTCGCCTGGCATGCCTTCACCCCACACCACTTCATGAATCAACGCGTTGCGGTATTTGGCGATGGCCGTAAAGGCCGCATCGTCGATTGGGATGCGGAACTGGTGGCATAAGGTCTCAAGACGCTTGGAGTGGTTCACCTTTGGTGTGCCGAGTTCACGTCTCCCAATTGCATAGAATGCGTCCAAGACTTGGTATTCTGCCTGGAACCGCTCCCAATCCCACTCGTACATCGGAGCTCTCCAAGGTACTCCACTCGGCTCCTGCGGAGCCGACCCCCTCACACCCACGCAGAAGCAGAGCAAAAGCAAAGGAGAAGTCGACGACCTAAAGGCTCGTCACCTGCCGTCGAAGTGTGACATTTTCAACCGCCACAAATGGGACATTTTCACCCGGCGTTGACACCCGAGCCGGAGGCCCAGTGTTAACTGCCGTGCCCGCGCACCGCGTCTACCGAAGCAGTTCGAGCCCTCATCCGACCTTGGCGACGGTCCGCTTCCCCCGCCGTCGGGGCCGCACCCTCTCAAGCAGTACTTCAGGATGTTGCTCCGCCACTTCGAGGAGTCGAAGCGTGGGCCCGTCAGGTTCTCTCTTTCCCTGCTCCCACGCCCGGACGGTCTCAGGGCTGACGTTCAAGGCCGCTGCAAAGATCGGCTGGGAGAGAGCCATCTCATCTCGGATCTCCCTGATCCGCTCCGCGACGTACCGGGGTGGGGCCTCGACTTTGGTCTCTGCCGCCGTGTACCTCGTGACCCGAGCCGGCTCCCTCGTACCTCGCTGAATCTCAACAGCCTCTCTTGCCGACTCGATCAGCTTCTGGCCAAACGATCCCTTCTCTCGTGTCGTAGTCACCTTTCTTCCTCCAATGCCTTGGCCAGCTTCCGCAGCTCGTTCTCCTCGGCCCGAGTGAGGTTCTCCTTTACCCCCTTCGCATACACGAGGAGTAGATAGATCCGGTCTCGTCGATCGACGAAGTAGTACACAACTCTTGTACCGCCGCTCTTCCCCTCACTGCGGCTCGGGCGTGCGAAGCGAACCTTCCGAAATCCCCCAGTTCGCTCGATGATCTGTCCTCGTCTCGGGTCCTCCACAAGGAGTAGCTCGAGCTTACGCCGATCATCCTCGGTCAGGAGCTTCTTCGCCGAGGCCTCGAAGCTACGGGTCGAAACGAATTCGATCACGACCTCCCGTCCACATGGATCCACCTCTTAAAGAGTAGTACCCAGTACCACCGCGAGTCAACCGAACCGTCCCCGTTCCAGGCATGGCAGTTAACGTTCAGGGGTCCCGAACCGGCCCGCATCACGCAGCTCCCTCGCTCAGTTCTCTTCGAGGAGACCACTCCTCGCCACATTGATCCGCCCGCACCGGGCCGGTTTCTCCGGAGCGGCCGCAGGCCGCGCAGGCGGGACCCCAGTGTTAGGCGCAGTACTGCCGTCGGTGGGAAATCAACTCATAAGGTTCTACCGCTCTCTTTACCCTTCCCAACGACTAAGATTTACTGAAGGCAAATTGCTATCCATCGGGTGACCAAATCCAGGACCAATTCCGGACCTGCAGTCTCGCGCTTCGCCCTCCATTATCCGATCCCGGGTCAACCGAAATCACCTCAACTGACACACGCGCGGTTACATCGTCGCCAAAGGTAGGTTTCGCTTCCTTCGCTCGCGGCGCGGTCACGACAATGGCTTCATCAATCTTGGCAACACCAGAATCAGACACAGGATCAACGGATAATTCCACAGTGTGCCATTCTGTGTCGAGGTCGAGGACAACACCTGTGTCCTCCCAGCTGCCGTTGCCATCCGCGTCCGTCACCCAATACCTCACATGGCCGGTTTGGAAATAGGGGTTTGTGATGATAGAGATGGCGAAACCGTAGTCTCTACGACTCGTTTTACCGTCCCAACTGAACAGCGTCATGTCTATTGTTTGCCCAGTAGGGTTGCCCGCTTGGTGCGCTGCAATGCTGACAGCATCCGGAAGGCGGAATTGGATTGAATACGTCATTTTTGCCGTCAATGCCGCATCCGTCTCTCTCCTGAGCAGGTATATGCCGTGGAGGCCGACATCAGGCCGCTGCCGGCTGTTTACAGTAATTGTCGACATGCTATCCACGTGAGAGACGGTGTAATCCGCCTCCGTGGAGGTGGCGTCGGGCGGGATATTGCCATCTCCGAAGGCGAATTCCCATGTAGAGATGTTGGGGCCTTCACCGGAAAGAACTAGGGTCACGGTGAAGGGGGCGCTGACGGAGCTCTCCAGGTCCGCGGCGGTGGCCGTTAACGTGTAGTCGGCCCCCACCTTGTCGACCGTGAGATCGTCGAAGGTGGATACGCCATCGACTGCTGCCCGCGTCAGCGTCCCACCCAACTCGGCACCGCTGGTGCCCGTGCCGCTCGTAATCGCCACGGTGATGCTCGCCGTAGAGCCGTCAACAGTATTGCCTTCTTCGTCCCGCACTGCGACCTGGATTGGTGGCGAGATCGAGTCCCCGGCCTCTACCGAGTCCGGCTGCACGGTGAAGGCCAGCCGCTCAGCAGGTGACGGTCCAGTACCATTTCCACAACTCCACATGGCGAGAGCCGGAAGCGACCCAACCACCCGAAGAAGGGTGTGGCATCTGGAGCGCATGAGGCACCTCCAATCGATCGTTTCAGCAACGTACGTGATGGCAAGAGGCAGTATTGCGTCTAACGTTCCAGGGTTGCGACGCCGGCGCATCCCCATGGCCCGACGAGGCTACACTCTCCGATGGCTCCAGCACCGCTTCCAGGCTCCGCGACGCATTGCGCCGGTGTTCTCCGGAGCCGCGCGTGCGCGGCGTAGGCGCAACTCGTTTGTTATCGGAAGTCAGTGCCGGTTCCCGAGTCGCATCGAAGACCATTTAGGTGGCTGTTCATACACCTGCCAAAAGCGTAAGCAGAGCGCTCGCCCAGGGTGCGGCGGCCAGATTGGTCAAGAACCCGAAGAACACTTGTCTCTCCTCGCTGGGCAGTCCTTCAATCCTCAGGCGAAGACCCTCCAGTCCCTCCACTGTAACCGCGTCAGCACGACGGAGTTCTTCCATCTCCCGGAGAAGGTGACCGAAACCCTCCGTTCTCTCCATTGCCGCTTCGTCCAGATGCTGGCGGAGTTCCTCGCCGAGAGTCACGAGTAGGGCCCTGACTTCTCGTCCCTGCTCCTGAGCGAGCTTCTGGAGGTCCCAGGTCCGCGCATCGGACTCGGCTCGCCGAGCGCCTGCTCTCATCACCTCCCTCAGTCGACCGAGCGCCACTCCTCCCTCACCCTTCATGATCGCCCGCAGTTGCTCAAGGACCTGATCTCGATGTTCGAGTGGCACGCCTACGCCTTCCATTTCAGCACGAAATCCGACCAAGATCGGTTCAGGCTCTAGTTCTTCATCCAGTCGGGCGGCGAATCCCACGAGGTCAAACGTCATGAATCCGAGCCTGAACCACTTCCCTCCCATCCCGACACTTGGAGCGGCGCGACCCTGAATCCACTCGAGAAACGGTAGGTCATCCATTCCCCTGTAGACCTCAAGCGCTTGACGTAGCGGTACTGATGGTGTGCGAAGGAATCGAGCCAAGTTGTCGGATGGCTGTGCTCCGGCTCTGGCCACCTGGGGGAACTCGAATCCTGCTTCAAAGGCGTCTGCCCACTCGGTCATAGAGTCCCCAGTCCCCCAGACTAGTCTTCGGTAACTGAACTGCGTTTCTGATTTCCGATAACGTTCTCGGTTGCCGACGCGGCTCGCTATGCGAGCCGTGTTCTCCGGAGCGAACCTAGTGAGCGCAGGCGGCAACCGTTTTGTTATCTGATGGCGCTTCCCAGCTGGTCACGGCGCCAACCCTTATTCGCCAGTCGACCCGACGTCGCATCGCTAACGTCTCACGATTCTGCTGTGCGGCAAGGATCGTGACCCGAGGCGCGAGCCGCAAGCCGAGTGCTCCGAACCTGCTAGCTCATTCCGCGACTGCAGCAATCGCTTCTTAGGGGAAACCACAGTACGGTGAACGGCCCAGTCCTCAGAGCCTCATGCCACGCCGGTTCGGTTCTTCCACTCCACAGGTCGTCGTGCCCGGTACCGCTAGTTCTGATGCCCGTTCCTGCTCTACCGACTTAGCTCTTCAATGGCTTCCGCAATCCGCAGCCGGTGTTGCTCGAGAAGCTGCGAGTCGCGCGTGTAATCGTCTAAGGCTTTGACGATTTCTGCCGGGACCGTCAGGAGCGCTTCAGCGCTTTCGAGCAGTTCTTCGGCGATGCCCCGCGCCCGCCCTTCGGTGATCGCCTTCTCCAATAGCCGGTAGTACTCATAGTCTTCCAGGCCGTCGCGAATATTCTCGAAGCGTATCGTGGTGAGCGGTCCCTCTTCTCCAGGCGCATACAAGCTCCCATCGCCATTGGTGTTACCGGTAAAGGGGTTCCAATCCGTGTATGGCCCTTCAGTGATCGGGTGATCGTTGTGTTCCCAATAATTGGTCCCCCAGTAGCCATAGCCATCAGGTCGGTACTTTTGGATCATGGCGCCCATCATGAGCCGAGCCCCAATGGCGTCATATTCGACGAAGAAATTTGGGTATGGATCGTGTGGCCAAGCCACATTGACCCAGGTGATCTGATCCCCGTTTGCACGAGCTCTTTCGATGGCTGCGAGATGTTCATCGTCGTTAAAGGCCATGATCGGCACTCCCCATGCGTCGATCACGTCGGATACGCCAGAGGTGATGCCGTAGTCCAGGTAATCCCTGGCTGAGGTGACCAAAGGCACCCCAGGCAAAGCTTCACGGACCCGCTCGCCATCCCGCCTGAGCGCGTCGAAATGTTCTTCCTGGACTTCGTCGAACAAGTAGACGTAAGACCATTCTGCAACGCCAGCCTCTTCCAGGACAGCATAGGTCGCCAGAGCTTCGGCGATGGCCGTGGTGACGTATTCATCAGAGGTTTCCGGGTTCGCCCGCAGGCGGTGGCCAGGGTGAGGGATATAGCGGAGCGCCCAGGCGTCCTGGCCGCCGGCCGCCAGACGTTCGATATCCTCAAGCTTTGGCGGCGCTTCGTCCACCCGATAGATGTTGTCGATGTTCACACGATGTGCATGGAGGAAGTCGACATAGCGCCAGTACATCTCCCGATTCCAGGCTTCGCCATGGATGCGCGCGAGCTCGTTCTCAAATGTGGGAAGCGTTGTTCGCAGGCTGCGCTGTACCGGAATGTCGAAACCGAAGACGCGAACTTCGACAGGGATAGTTCGGTCCTCTGCATTCGCCGCCGAGACAGTGACTTGCCCTCGATAGAGACCAGCGGGTTGTCCAGCAGGGATGTCGATGCTCAACCACAGGCTCTGGTTTTTCCCCAAGTCCACGTCGAAGCGCTCCACGAAGGGAAGGATCGGATCAGGGAACCAGCCCACGCGCTCGACTGGATAGACCACGGGCGGCTCTGACTTTGTTTCTACGTAACCCATCACCGATAGGGTTACGGCGGATTCGGCAAGCGCTAATCCGTCGGCGTTCGTGAGTGCCGACACCGAGAACTCGACTCCCTCGAGATCCCTGGTCACCGGCACGACGATGATTTGCCCGGCCTCGACCTCACCGCCAGCCACTGCGATTGCGACGGTGTCATTGTGCGGGCCCGCTGCCGGGGAAACGTCGGGCATGACCTTCACCATCGACGACTCAGCGATTAGCCGGTACGTGCTGGTTGTGGAGGGTCCTGGCCCAGTGCATCCGACCATGAACAAGGGCAATGCTAGTTTTCTTAGATCGATCATCGCTTGATGCGTGTCGTGAGGAGTGACTAGGCCCGAATGAGTCGCGGGCGCGCTGGATCCGGTGGATGAAGGGGCGGTCCTGAGATTCCACCGAAGCGGCGGACAAGCTTTGCCGCCCCACCGGCGTTTGTGATCACGGATTCCTCCTAACGAATAAGGATTGTTTCCACACTTTAAGCGCGGAAGCTGGCGGGGTCGAGGGTTGTGAGAGTGTGGAAACGATCAGTTGAGCTGAGCCGCTACGCGGTGGGTGGGCTATGGGGATTGGAGAGTCCGGAGTTGGAGCGCATGGGTGGAAGATGCGAGGATGGTGTGGTCCAGGGTCGACGACAGGATCCGGGGGTCAGATTCGGAGGCTCGTAGCCCGGACGAACGGGAGCCGCGAGCGCCGTGTGGGCAGACGGGTGCATTGACCCCTTCGCGACACGAGGCCCTCGATCAGGCTGCGACACGACGGGACCGAGGATAAGCGGGAGGTGAGCGAGCGATGACCTCGACCGTGCGGAGTGGGCTCTTCCCACAGTTGGGGCAGAGGTGCAGGCTCTGAGG
>JADFRS010000191.1 GCA_022561145.1 Gemmatimonadota bacterium | reverse complement strand
CGCCCGATATGTTGCTGGACCTGGGGTCCGGTATCTCGCCCATCGCGCCGCCTTCATCCTCCACGGTATACGCCGACATCTCACCCTCCGCTATGGGCTTCCTCAGTCGACAGATCGCCGGCCACTTCGTGGCTATGGATTTGACCCGCCTGCCCTTCCGCACTGGCTCGGTGCCGGCGGCCGTATGCTCCGAGGTGCTGGAACACGTGGAGCAGGATCGCGAGGCGCTGGGGGAGATATATCGCGTCCTAGAGCCCGGCGGCACCATCTACATCACCACCGCCGACTTCGACCGATTCGTGAAGAGCGCGCCGATACTGCTCCGACGTAGCACGTCCCGCTTGACCCGCACGACGGTGTAGTTGGTCTGAGGCGTAGCTCCCACCTCGTCGGTCTGGAGGCTCATGGCGCCGAATCCGAACCTGCCGGCTTTGCCCGTCACCCGACCTCCGCCGAGGATCGGAATCGCCTCGGTGCCACTCAGACCAATCCGTCGAGAGTAGAAAACCGTGGGCGCGGACCCGCCGCCGCCGAAGCCACCACCGCCGCCACCACCGCCGCCACCACGACCTGTAAAGGGACGGCTGCCGAAGTCGAACATCCCTCGACCCTCGAGAAAGAACTCCCTCTTCTCAGGAAAAAACAGGCTGAGGCGGCTCAGGTTCACCTGCCGCTCGTCCACCTCCACCTGGGCGAAGTCGGTGTTGTACGTGAGGTCGGCGGTGAGGTTCTCGGTGATGCCGTACTTGATGTCCAACCCCACGTCTGCGTACCCGTCGTTGGAGAGCTCGGAGTCCACCCTGCTCTCGGTGCGGAAGCCGGATATCGCGTAGGGCTTCACGTCCAGGTTACGGCTCGGGGGCGGCGCCTCGATCCCCACCAGGGTCCCGTACATCGAGACCCGTAAGATTCCCCGGGACCCGCCGCCGCCTACCGAGAGGGGGAGGGCCCTGATGTGGTTCCATTCGTTCCTGCGCAAGACCGAGCGCCGCAACTGGATGCCCCAGGTCTGATTTCTACCGGGCCGATAGCGGAGCGACTTGAAGGGAATCGCGAGCTCTATCGACCACCCGCCGTCGAAGAGAGCGGTCTTGGTCTCCCGGATGGGGTTCCAGTCGAAGTTCGGGTTCCCTTCGTTGGTGATCTGGAAGTCCGAGAGTCCTCCGATGGCGTTTCCGTAGAATCCCACCGCGTTTCGGCGGTCATAGAACGTGTCGAAAAAGACGCCGAAGTTGTCGTTCTGCCGGAGCTGTTGGCCGTCCCGCCTCATCTCATTCGCGATCCAACCATCCGGCCCCGCGGAGTCCCAGATCTTGGCCGAGACGTAGACGTTCTGGTCGTCGAAAGCGATCCAGACCTCTGTGAGTTGGCTGGGCTCGCCGTCCACGTCGGGCACACTCTGAATGAACTCGGTAACGGGAGGAGTATTCTGGTAGAAGGACTCGTCGATCACCCCATCGATGCGAAGGGGCTCGTTCACCCTGACCGCCCTCAACGTCACGCCCTCTTGGCCGGCCTGGTTGATCACCGCTCCACCCACGGGCGGAGGAGGCCCGTCGAGCTCCGTCGCATCAACGTCCTGAGCAGCCACACGTCCAGGCCCGACGACGAGTATGGCGGCCGCCAGGAACCCTGCCGGAGTGAGCCAGTGGGTGAGACGATTGCGAAAAGGCACGCCTGCTCCAGTGCCGGTGATCGACGACCAGGGACGGGGAAGCTGAGATCGGAGAGTGACACCCGTAGAGGGGACTTTGTTGGCTTTCGACCTGAGAGACGAGTGCTCCCGGAGCATGGCGAGGCGCGTGAACGGCGTGAGGGAGGGCGCCTCTCCGGTGTCGGTGAGCTGGAGAAGCTCAGGCGCTGGGCAGGCTCTCCACCAGCTGGATCATCCGCTCCAGCTGCTCCGCGTTCGGAAGCCGTCCACGCCCGCCGGCGAGGTTGTCCGCCATGTGCCCCGGGTCGCTGGTGCCGGGGGTCGCGACGGTGACCGCCGGGTGGGCGACGACGAACTTGAGCATGAACTGCGCCCACGTGTGCGCGTCGAACTCTGACGCCCAATCGGGCACTGGGCGGTCGCCGATGCGTTGCCACATCCGGCTCCGTCCGAAGGGGAGGTACACGAGCACACCGACTCGGTGCTCCTGCGCCAGCGGCAGGATCACCTCTTCAGCGATCCGATTGTCGACAGCGTAATCGATGCCGATGAAGTCGAGGGGCTCATTGCGTATGACGTCCGCTAGGGCGGGGTATTGCCGCTCGCTCGTGGTCGTGATCCCCATGTAGCGAATCCGACCCTCCGCCTTGAACTCCTTCAGGATCCCCAACTGCGTCGGCGGATCGCCCATGTTGTGCACCTGGATCAAGTCGATCCTGGGAATCCGCAACCGGTCGAACGATCGCTGGATCTGCGCCCGCGCCGCGACCGGGTCGGCCGAGCGGCTCCCGCCCCTCCGGCCGCCGGCAACGTTGACCTTGGTCGCCCAGAAGATCCGGTCGGCGATCCCGAGCTCCTGCGCGACTCGGCCCGAGGCGTCCTCGGAGGCGCCGTAGCCCGCCGCGGTATCGAGTACGCTGCCGCCCCCATCGACGAGGGCTCGCAAGACACCCCCGATCGTTCCGAAGTCCTCCTCGCGTGCGACCCGAGAATAGGTGTTGGCGCCGCCCAGGCCGACGACCGGAAGGCGCTCGCCAGTAGAAGGGACCGCCCGAGTGATGAGCTCTTGGCTCTGTAGCGCCTCGAGGATGAGGGGGTTCACTGATATGGCCGCGCCGGCGGTGGCGGTGGCTCGGAGCCAATCACGTCGCGATACCATCGTCCTTTCCTCTCGCAGATCAAAGTGACAGTGGACTGCCGCCCTTAGGATGACCGTCGAAGCGCCGAATGCGCTGAGAGTCTACCCTGAAGAACCCGAAGTGCACGAGGATGGCCGTTGCATTCCTGCCACCATCCTGAGTTCGGGGCTCATCGACCTGCGGTGAGCCGGTGGCGTGCGGTCGAGTGATCCATCTGGCTCGGCTGTGTACCCGGAAAATGCAGGCGATGGCTCGCCTCACGACGTCGCGCATAACACCGACGGGCTCCCAGGTGTCTGAAGGGGTGTTGCCGGAGCGTTGGTTCTGCGCATGTTGGCGTAGAACACTTTCCATACGGAGGAGAAAAATGCGATCGACCATCGTCGCTGCTGTGCTCGTCGCGCTCACCGGCCCGGGCGGGCTTTCCGCCCAGGACGTTGACGTTGCCGAACCGTTCAAGGTCGGCACCTTCGAGATCGGCGGCGCGCCCACCGTGGGCCTGGTCTTCCGGGACGCCCTGGTGGTGGACCTCGGTGCGGCGAACGCGGCACTCGAGACAAACCCTGTCTACCCGAGAGTCCCGATGCCCGAGGACATGCTCGAGCTGATCGGGCAGTACGAGAACGGGCTCAAGTTCCGGCTGTACGAGATCACGAACGACCTCGTGGCAAGCAACCGGCTGTCTGGGAGCTCGCGCGCCGACTACGTCCATGATTTGGGCGATGTCCGGACGCTCCCGCCGATCATGTATCCGGGCAAGGTCATGAACGCGGCGGTCAACTTCTACACACACGCATGCGAAGGCTGCACCGAGGAGCAGCTTCAGGCGAGGACCCTCGAGCGGCAGCAGAACCGGGGCGTCCCCTACCTCTTCCTGAAGCCGTCCAGGGGCGCCATCATCGGTAGTGGCGATGACATCGTGATCCCGTACGGCCGTGACCGGACCGACTGGGAGGTCGAGATGGGCACGGTGATCGGCCGCGCGGGCAAGTACATCGCGGCTTCTCGGGCCGAGGATTACGTCTTCGGCTACATGGTGACCATCGATGTCTCGGACCGGGGCGGACGGCCGCCAGGCGGCTTCGGCTCGGGTTCGGACTGGTTCGTCGGGAAGGGTCACGACACGTTCGCGCCTCAGGGTCCGTGGATCGTGCCGAAGGAGTTCTACGGCGACCCCATGGAGCGGCTGCACCAAATGCTCACCATCGACGGTGTGACCGTCCAGGAGGCAACGGCGGGGGACATGATCCACTCGCTCTGGGAGCTGATCGAGTACGCTTCCTCGCTCATCACGCTGTACCCCGGCGACGTTCTCAATAGCGGGACGTCGGGCGGAACGTCCTCCGGGGCTTTCGAGACGGGTGTCCGAAGTGGATATCTCGAGCCGGGCGAGACGATCGCAGCCAGCATCGAGGGCATCGGCACGCTGCACCACACCGTCGTCGGCGAAGAGATGCCCCCGGGCGATCTGTCGGGAGCCCAGCTTCCGCCGGTGGACAGCTACCGGAGCGGCAGAGGCGGCAGGGGTGGAAGGGGCGGTGGGGGTAATTAAGGCCTAGCCTCACGGAGGTCCAGAGCGCCGGCCGGATGAACCGGCCGGCGTTCTGTTTTAGCGCCAAACCTTGGCCAGCGGCGACTCCCGGGGGTGGCGCATGCGGGAACGCCGTCCTTTTCCAAAACTCAGCCGATCGCTAGCGCTAATCGGTGAGTTTGCAGGGGCGTTGGTCGCCTCCGCCACAACATTCTCGGTCTACGTGGCGCGTTTTGGACAGCCGGCGAGAAGCCGCTGATCGGTGGATCGAATATTGGAGCAGACGCCATGCACCGACGCCCCCGCCAGGCTCACATTCCTGCCACGTACTTCGTCAGCGCCCCTCCGGCCCACCGCAGCGAATTCGGGCCCTCCGCGGCATACACGTTCCCGTCCGCGTCGACTGCCACGCCCTCGCCCGCCGCGCCCTGGTAGGGCCGGTTGTCTGCGTCGAACGGCGGGATGAACGCGTTGACCCAGTCCACGGACGTGGTCCCGATCCGGACGCCGTTCATCCAATTCGGATGACTGGTCATGCTCGATTCGGAGTCGATCGCGTACAGCATGTCGTCCGCCGTGATGAAGAGCCCGCTGATGCGCCCGAAGCTGTAGAACGAGTCGAGGTAGTTGCCTTCCTGATCGAAGATCTCGATGCGGTGGTTGCCGCGGTCCGCAACGAAGAGGCGACCCTGCGAGTCGAACGCCAACGCGTGCGGCGTGCGGAACTCGCCGTGCAGCGTCCCGATCTGGCCCCATTCTTTGATGAACGTGCCGTCGGCCGTGAACTTGAGGATGCGGCCCGTCGCGCCCGCCTCACGTCCGGCTGCCATCGCCTGTCCGCTGGTCATGCCCTGACCTCCGTGCCCATCGGCGACGAAGATGCTTCCGTCCGGTGCGGTGATCACGTCGTTCGGCTGGTTCAGCTGACCTGGCCCGCTTCCGGGCTGACCCGCGGTGCCGAGCGACATCAGAAGCTCACCCGTGGGGCTGAACTTGTGGACCTGATGACCCTTGGTCCCCTCCTGGTTCCCAGCGAAGTCGGTCACCCATACGTTGCCGTCGCTGTCGACGTGGATACCATGGGGGGTCTGGAAGATTCCCGCGCCGAAGTTCGCGAGCACCTCGCCAGTGTTCCGATCGAACTTGAAGATCGGGTCCACGGGGTTGGTGTCGCAGTTGACCGGCGCACCGCCGCCGAAGCTGCTGGCCCCACACCGCTCGTACGCCCAGATATGGCCGTCGATCGGGTCGATGTCGATCCCGGCGGTCGAGCCCCACTCCCTTCCTTCGGGGAGATCCCCCCAGTTCGCCAGCACGGTCGGATTCGGGTTCGGCAGTCCCTCACCGGTGATCGTGTTGCCCGCCGCCATGGCCATCGCGGCCGGCGTCCCGGACTCGCTGGCGCACCCGGCGAGTAGGGCGGCACCGCAGGCCAAAAACATGGACATCAGGACTCGTGACGATGACATGGTATCTCCCCCAGCGAAACAGCCGTTGTGTGAGGTCGTGCTCTCGATGATAGCCTGCTACGTGGCTCGGCGCGAAAAGGATGTCACCCCCGGCGCCTCCTTTCTGCCGGCCGTCTGACCCGTACATTGTGGCGGCCCTCCTCCCGGCGGGCCGACCCGTGCCCGCACATTCACAGACCTGAGACGCCTCGATGGAGACCGCCCAGCCGTTGGTGACGAACGACGCCGTGGTCCTGGGCATGCTCGCGCTGATCCTCGGCTTCGTCTTCTACACGGAGAGCAGCGAGCACCCGTTCTGGAAGAAGTTCTACACGTACGTGCCGGGCCTGCTTCTCTGTTACTTCCTCCCCTCGCTGCTCAACACGTTCAACGTGGTGGACGCGGAGCAGTCGCGTCTCTACTTCGTGTCGTCCAGGTATCTGCTGCCCACGTGCCTCGTGCTGCTGACGTTGTCCGTCGACCTCCAGGCCATCATGCGCCTGGGCTACAAGGCCGTACTCATGTTCTTCACGGGCACCATCGGCATCATGGTGGGCGGACCGTTGGCGCTGATGATCGTGGGGATGGTGAGCCCGGAGACCGTGGGTGGCTCCGGCCCAGACGCGGTGTGGAGAGGCCTCGCCACCGTGGCTGGGAGCTGGATCGGGGGCGGCGCCAACCAGACGGCGATGAAGGAAGTCTTCGAAGTGAGCGATGCCCTCTTCTCGCAGATGGTCGCGGTCGACGTCATTTGGGCCAACGTGTGGATGGCGATCCTGCTTTTCCTCGCGGGCCGTGCGGCGGTTCTCGACGAGCGCATGGGCGCCGACACGACCGCGCTCGAGGAGCTACGGCGCCGGGTGGAAGCGTTCCGCGACGAGCATGCCCGGGTCCTAACGCTGACCGACCTCATGCTCATCTTGGCCGTCGGCTTCGGCGTCACCGGCTTCGCCCATCTGGCCGGTTCCTTCATCGCCGAGTGGATCGCGGCCAACGCCCCCGCGCTGGAGCGGATGAGCCTCACCAGCACGTTCTTTTGGCTCGTGGTCATCGCTACCACGATCGGGATAGGGCTGTCGTTTACGAAGGTCAAGAACCTCGAGGGTGCCGGCGCGTCCCGTGTGGGTACCGCCATGCTCTACGTGCTCGTCGCCACGATCGGCATGGGCATGGACATTATGGCGGTGTTCACCAACCCCGGGCTCTTCGCCATAGGCGGCATCTGGATCGCCTTCCACGCGGTTCTGATGCTGATCATGGCGCGGGTCCTCAGGGTTCCGACTTTCTACATGGCGGTGGCGAGCCAGGCCAACGTCGGTGGCGCTGCCTCAGCACCCGTGGTCGCCTCGGCGTTCCACCCCAGCCTGGCACCAGTGGGCGTGCTGCTGGCAGTGCTCGGGTACGGGATCGGCACCTATGCGGCCTGGATCTGTGGGCTGGTGATGCAGGCCATTGCGACCTGACCGCGTTGGGGAGCACGCGTGTGCTCTGTTGGCCGGCCTCCTGGCGTTGGCCGCGCCGGTGATCTCTGCCCAGCAGGTCGGCGATC
>JADFRS010000190.1 GCA_022561145.1 Gemmatimonadota bacterium | reverse complement strand
CGTGACCGCCTGGCGCACGCTTCGCAAGTTGGTGACGTCGAGTTGGATGGGAAGGGCGCGGCCGTCGAAGCCCTCGATCTCGCCGGCCAGCTCCTCGAGGCGATCGATGCGCCGCGCCGCGATCGCCACCCGGGCGCCGGCCCGGGCGAGAGTATGGGCGAAGCGGCGGCCGAGCCCGCTCGAGGCGCCGGTGACGAGCGCCACCTCGTCCTCCAGGTGGTAGGCGCGGATCAGCTGCTCGTCCATGGCTTGGCTAGAGCGCGCCCGCGCGGTCGCGCATCAAGAACTTCTGGACCTTGCCCGTCACGGTCATGGGAAAGGCATCCACGAACTGGATGTAGTGGGGCACTTTGAAGTGCGCGATCTGGTCTTTGCAGAAGGCCTGGATCTCCTCGGCGGTCGCGGAGTCGCCCTCACGTAGCTTGATCCAGGCGCAGAGCTGCTCGCCGTACTTCGGATCAGGCACGCCAATAATCTGCACATCCTCGATCTTCGGGTGTCCGTACAAGAACTCCTCGACCTCCCGGGGATAAACGTTCTCGCCGCCTCGGATGATCATGTCCTTGATGCGCCCGACGATCTTGCAGTAGCCCTCTTCGTCGATCGTGGCGAGGTCGCCCGTGTGCATCCAACCCGCCCTGTCCACAGCCTCCGCGGTGCGCTCGTCGTCGTCCCAGTACCCCTGCATCACGAGGTAGCCTCGCGTGCACAACTCGCCCCGGACGCCCGGAGGCACGATGCGCCCCTCCTCGTCGATGATCTTGACCTCGACGTGCGGAAGCGCGCGCCCGACCGTGCCGACCCTGCGCTCGAGCGGGTCATCCAACGCGGTTTGGAAACTCCCGGGGCTCGTCTCGGTCATGCCGTACGCGATCGTCACCCCGGCCATGTTCATCTCATCGACGACCCGCCGCATCACCTCGATCGGACACGGCGATCCCGCCATGATTCCCGTGCGCAGCGAGCTCAGGTCGAATGAATCGAAGTCCGGGTGCTCCAGCTCGGCGATGAACATGGTCGGAACACCGTAGAGTGCCGTGCAACGCTCCTTCTGGACCGCCTGGAGCACCGCACCGGGCTCGAATCCTTCGGATGGATAGACCACGGTGGCGCCGTGTGTCAGGCAGGCCAGGTTCCCGATCACCATGCCGAAGCAGTGGTAGAGCGGCACAGGGACGCACACCCGGTCCTCCTCGGTCAGCTGCATGGTGCCACCGATGAAGTAGCCGTTGTTGAGAATGTTGTGGTGGGTAAGCGTGGCCCCCTTCGGCGCACCGGTGGTGCCACTGGTGAATTGGATGTTGATGGCGTCGTCGAACTGGAGGCGGGCCGCGATCTGCTCCAATTTCGAGAGATGATCCGCCGTGCCCATGGCCTGCACATCGGCAAAGCGGTACATGCCGGGCTCCTCGGCCTCTCCCACGTGGATCACGAACTCCAGGGTCGGGAGCTTCTCAGACCGGAGAGCGCCGGGGCTGGCCGTGTCGAGCTCGGGCGCCAGCGCTCGAAGCATTGCCAAATAATCGCTCGACTTGAACGTGGTCGCGGTGATGAGGGCGCGGCATCCTACCTTGTTCACTGCGTACTCGAGCTCGGCGATGCGGTAGGCCGGGTTGATGTTGACGAGGATCAGTCCCGCCTTGGCGGTGGCATACTGCGTCACCATCCACTCGGCATTGTTGGGCGCCCAAATACCGATGCGCTCACCCGGTTGCAGGCCCAACGCCAGCAAGCCCGCCGCCAGACGATCGACCTGCTCCTTGAGCTCGGCATACGTCCAGCGCAGGTCCTGGTGGCACACCACCAGCGCCTCGCGCTCGGGATACCGCGCGACCGTGTGATCGAACTGGTCCCCGATCGTGGTGTCCAGGAAAGGCTGCGACGACGCTCCGTGCACGTAGCTACGCGTGAGCGCTGTCACGGCCGGACCACCGTCAATCCCCGACCCGTGCGGCCCTGACGACGCCGGTCGCCGCGTCGACGTACACGGTGAGGTGGCCACCCGAGGTCACGAGTTGGAAGCCTCCGAGCTCAAACGCCGAAGGCGGACTGTAGTAGACGGCCACCAAGCCATCGCGATCGTCGACCCCCTCGTCGTCCAGAAAAAGCTGGTCGTCGGCATGAAGCTCGCGGAAGACCTCGGGCCTGGACACCTCGGGGTCGAAGCCGAGCTCGATGGCCTTCACGTCGGCAATTGCGCGGATCTCTGTTTCGTCCATGTGGTTAGTCCCTCGCCCTCGACTCAATAGGTTTCCCAGGTGCCCCGGGTCGCCACCTCGACACAGTGCTGATCGGGATCGCGGAAGTAGAGGCTCTTGCCACCCCTCTCCCAGTTGATCCGACCCTCGATCTCGATTCCGTTCTCCACCAGCCAGGCGTCCCAGGCATCGAGGTCGTCGGCTTCGATGGCGAACGCGAAGTGCTGCGTGCCCTCGCCGTCATGTCCGGGGAGGAATCCCGCCTCCGTCAAAACGGAGTCGACGGACGCGCCCTTCTTGAAAAGCAGCAGCACCGCCTGCCTTTCCACATCGAGTGCCGCGATCCTCTCGTTCTGAAACATCACTCGGCCGCCAAACACGCGCTCGTAGAACTCCGCTGCCCTCGCCACATCGTCCACATATAGCCCGTACTCGAGCATCCCGTTGAGCGGAGGCCTCAAGGTCCGCCACCCACCGCGGTGTCGCCGCCCTCCGGCCCACCCAGAAGCTCAGCGATACGGTCGAAGTCCTCTTTCGTGCCCGCCGTGAAGTCGAGCTTCCCTTCGGCGCCGCTGGTCAGGTCGGTCCGGTGGCGAGGCAGCACCTCCGCTCCGAGCTTCAACAGGCGCTCCACGACGTTCGCCTTGCCGTTCACGAGCGCCCACCCGAGCGGCGTGTTCCCATGAATCGGCCCCGAGACCTGCTCGATGGCCGCCCCGAGGCTCACCAGGTGCTCCACCGCGTCGGAGTGCCCGTTCCAGGCCGACACATGCAGTGCGGCCGAGTCGTCGTAGCCCCCCGTGGTGTTCAGTCCGGCGCCCGCATCGACCAGTAGCGTCATGATCTCCCGCCGGTCGAGCCCGGCTGCGATATGCAGCATAGTCGAGGAGTACGGTCCGAGTTGGTAGCAGTAGATGTGGCCTGCCTTGGAGCCGGGGGAGGAAAACACAGAGCGGCTGAGGACGGCGTTCGCCACGGCAAAGTCGAGCTCCAGCTGGACCCCGAGAGTGTTTGCGTCGTCTATGGCCACAAGCATGAACGGGTCACTCTCGGCACCTTGCGCCAGCAGGTAGCGCGTCACGTCCGAGCGCTCTCGCGCGGCCCACTGAGCGGGAGTGCTCCCATGGTCCACGTCCAACGGCTCCAGCAGGGCGCCCCGTTCGATCAGGAGCTCCGCCACTTCCGGGGTCGCGGCGAAGTGCAGAGGGCGGGCGCCGTCGCCCACGGGTTCGTTGACACGATGGGGCTGATCGTCCAGCAGCTCCGTGAGCCGCTCGATGAGGCCGTGATTTGCAGCCGCGTGAACGTCCACGGTGGCGCCACGTTCGATGAGGAACTCCGCGAGACCCGGCCGGTGGGCCATGGGCACCGAGTGGATCGGAGCGAATCCACCGGCCCACCAATCGCTCTTCTGGTTGATGTCCGCACCCAAATCCAATAGCGCGTCGATCATCGCGCGGTCCCCGTTCGACGTCGCCAGGTTGAGCAGAGTGGCCCGGCAGCACCAAGCGTCGGGATCGAACGCGTGCACGAGGTCGGGCTCCGCACCGATCGCCTGGCGCACTTCCTCGACCCGTCCGGCGCGGACGTCGGCGAATAGCGCTTCCAGCGGGCCCGGTGTCTCAATTTGAGTGCTCATGGATGGTCCTCGAGACGCATGAGAGGCTCGGGGGGGTGCAGACGGCGACTTTGAGGAAGATGCGAACACTGCCCGATCGGGGGCAACAGTGGTTGCAGCGCGGACGCCCCGGCGACATCATGAGGACCCGCCATCGCTGATCGAACTCAAACGCGTAGAGGATGACGATGCGTCTCAGTGCCGTAACACTCGCTTTGCTCGTTTTGGTAGTGCCTGCAGCCGCCCAGGAGGACGGTCCGCCCACCGTCACCGCGGCTGATTACGCCCGGGCCGAGTCGTTCCTCCGGACGAACACCAGCGCGTTGGTCACTGGTGCGACGGTCCAGCCAACATGGCTGGACGGCGAGCGCTTCTGGTATCGGAACACGGTGGCGGGCGGTGCGGAGTTCGTCCTGGTGGATGCGGCCCGCCGGTCCCGCGAGCCCGCGTTCGATCACGAGCGGCTTGCCGCCGCCGTCTCCCGCGAGGCTGACGAGGCATATGACGGGCTGACCCTCCCGTTCACCAGCTTCACGTTCTCGGAAGACGGCCAGTCGATCCTCTTCGATGCGGGCGATCGGGCGTACACCTGCCGGCGTGACGGCGCAAGCTGCACTTCCGCGGCGGGCGGGCGTGGGGCGCGGGGTGGTGGCCGGGCCGGCGGTCCGCCGGGCCGCCGTGGTGGCGCCAGGACAGCCCCCTCGCCCGACGGTAGGTTGGCCGCGTTCATTCGCGACCACAATCTCTGGGTGAGGGACGTGGCCAGCCGCCAGGAAAGGCAGCTCACCACGGATGGCATCGAGGACTTCGGATACGCCACGGACAACGCCGGCTGGACCAAGAGCGATCGCCCTGTGGTAGCATGGTCTCCGGACTCCAAGAAGATCGCCACGTTCCAGCACGACGCGCGGGGCGTGGGTAACATGTATCTGGTCTCGACCGGCGTCGGACATCCGACTCTCGAGGCGTGGAAATACCCGCTCCCGGAAGACAGCGTGATCTTCAGGATCTCGAGGGTGGTGATCGACGTGGAGACCGCCGAGATGGTGCGACTCCAGATGGCGCCCGACCAACATCGCTCGACCCTCTGTGACCATGTGAGATGCCGTGGCGGGGGCTGGGCGGACGTGGAGTGGAGCGAGGACGGCAAGAAGCTGGCCTTCGTCTCGACGTCCAGGGATCACAAGGACGCGTACATGCGCGTGGCGAATCCGGAAACGGGTGAGATCCGCGACGTGATGGAGGAGCATGTCGAGACGTTCTTCGAGTCGGGATATGGCATGGTCAACTGGCACATGCTGGCCGAGTCGAACGAGCTGATCTGGTACTCGCAGCGGGATGACTGGGGCCATCTCTACCTCTACGACCTCGAGACCGGTGAGCTCGATCGCCAGATGACGCGGGGAGACTGGAACGTGCTTCAGCTCCGCCGGGTCGACCAGGAAAACCGAATGCTCTATTTCACCGGCGCCGGCCGGGAGCCTGGCGATCCGTACTTCCAGTACTTCTACAGCGTGAGCATGGACGGCGGCGACGTCACACTCCTGACGCCCGACAGCGCCAACCACACTGTCACGCTGTCTCCCTCGGGCGAATTCTTCGTAGACGTGTTCTCCACGCCGGTCGTTCCGCCCAGATCCGCCGTACGCGACAAGCAGGGCCGCGAAGTGATCGCCCTGGAAGAAGCCGACATCTCCCAGTTGGTGGCAGGCGGATGGCAGCCGCCCATCCCCATCCAGGTGGTCGGGCGGGACGGCGAGACCACCCTGCACGGACTGATGTACAAGCCCACCAACTTCGATCCGTCGAAAAAGTACCCGATCCTGAACTACGTCTACCCGGGTCCGCAGTCCGGGAGCATGGGAAACCGAAGCTTCAGCGCATCTCGGAGCGACAAGCAGGCCGTCGCTGAGCTGGGCTTCATCGTGGTCGAGATCGATGGGATGGGCACACCGATGCGCTCGAAGTCGTTCCACACGACCTATTACGGCAACATGGGCGACAACACACTGCCCGATCAGATCGGTGGGATTCGACAGCTGGCCGCGGAGAATCCGTGGATGGACGTGGATCGCGTAGGAATCTGGGGACACTCCGGCGGGGGATTCGCCGCCGCGGACGGCATCATGCGCTATCCCGATTTCTACAAGGTGGCCGTATCCCAGGCGGGTAACCACGACAACCGCAGCTATGAGGACGACTGGGGCGAGAAGTACCAGGGGCTGCTCGTGGAGTACGAAGACGGTTCCACCAATTACGACAACCAGGCCAACCAGCTCCTGGTCGAGAACCTCAAGGGCAAGCTGCTGATCGCCCATGGCACCATGGACAACAACGTGCCGCCCCAGAACACCATGATGGTCGTCAACGAGTTGATCGCCGCCAACAAGGACTTCGACTTAATCATGTTCCCGAACCGTAGGCACGGGTTCGGGAGCGAGCCCTACATGATGAGGCGTCGGTGGGATTACTTCGTGCGGCACCTTCTGGGGGCCGAGCCTCCGGCAGGGTACGAGATCGGAGCGAACCGGAGGCCGATCTCCTAGGGGGCCTCGGCTCGGGGCCTCGAGCCTCGTACCCACAACAAAGCGCCGGCAGGCGATCCTCTGCCTGCCGGCGCGCTCCGGGCTCACCAGACCCCGCTACCGTCAGATCTGGCGATCCCCGTAGTTACTGTCTAGAGACCGCCGCCCCTCCGCTTGGCCGTGCGAGCCTTGGCCCTGGGAGGGCTCGAGGTTCTGGTCGAGCCAGCCCGGGACGCCGCAGCCCCCGAGGACCCGCCACTCGATCCATTCGAACGCGCTGTCCGGCCGGTGCCGTCTCGACCCGACCGTGTGTAGCCACGGCCGTTGACCGCTCGGCCTCCGTTAGACCGCCTGGGCTCGATGACAATGATCGGCGAGTACCCGCCGAAGCCGCCATACCCGAAGCCGCCATACCCGTAGCCGCCATATCCATAGCCACCGTATCCGTAGCCGTAGCCATACGGGGAATAACCAATCCCGTACCGCGAGTAGTAGAATGGACCCCCATAGGACGAGTAGTAGGACCGGCCGTAGGCGTATCGGGGGCCGTATGCCCGCGAGTAGGTCCGCTCAGACGCCGCGTATTCGGCCTGCTCGCCCACGCGTCCGAGCGCGAACCGATCCGGGTTGTTCAGGGCGATCATCACGTCGATCACGTCCGCGGGCACTCCGGCGTCTGCCATGCGGATCAGCTTGTCCGCATCTAGCCTCAGAGTTTGCTTGCTCTCGACCACCCAGGTCTGGACCGCCAATGCACCCACGCGGGCGTTCGCTTCGATGATGTCATCCACGCTGATCGGCGCAGGCGATGGCAACGACGGCACTCGTCGAAGGCGCGTTCCCGGCCAAGCCGTCGCCCTGGGCCGGCCGGATCGCGGTTGCGGCGGTGCACTTCTTCGTACTGGTGCTGTTCCTGCAGAACGTGCGCGAGGATACCTGGGCGGCAATCGCCGGATTTCTGGTCATCCACGTCTACAGCGTGGTCGTGCTCCGCTTCTGGCGCAA
>JADFRS010000189.1 GCA_022561145.1 Gemmatimonadota bacterium | reverse complement strand
CCTCAACCCCAACGTCGTTTTCGAGGCGATCAAGGGCGGCCTGGCGGGAAGCACGGTGCTCAACACCAAGGGTCCAATGATGATCGAGGGCAACTTCAACCCCGGCTTTCGTATCAGACTCCATCAGAAGGACCTGAACAACGCCCTTCAGACAGCCAGGGAGTTGGGCGTGCCATTGCCGTTCACGGCTCTCGTGCAGCAGGTAGTCGGCTCGCTCATGAACGAGGGCAAGGGCGAATCCGATCACTCTGCGATCGCCAACTTCATCGAGGACATGGCCGGAATAACGATTAGCGGCAAGTAGTCTCTTGAATCGGGGAAATCGGCCCGTTGGCGTTGCTACATCGAGCTAACGGGCCAACCGCCTATCTAGCAGGGGTCCCTATCCAGCACTTCCCGGACCTTGCAGAGCAGACTCCTCGGAGTGAAGGGGCTTTCAACGAAGGCCCCAAGCGTTTGCGTTGAGTGTGAGGCGCCTGCTCCAGCCTCGACGTAGGTGGATGTAAGGAGTTGCCTTACGTTGGGTTCAAGTCCTCCCGGTTGGCTGTCCTCAGATACACCCCTACGCGTGGAGCCGACCCGGTCCGTGATTAACAGCGCCAGCCTTCCCGGATCCAAATTGCTCGCCAGGTTCAGCGCCTCCTCGTAGCTCGCAGCTTCCAGCACCGCGTAACCCTGAGCGCCGAGAATATGGCAAATGGTCTCGCGAGTGATTGGCTCCTGCTGAACCACCAGGACGGTTTCGGTACCCATGGGCAGAAATCCTGCGGCGTCTCGCAGAGGTAGCTCTTCCAGGGCCTCATCGCTCTTCGGCAGCTTTATGAAAAGGGAAAGCTTCGTCCCTGGTATGTGATCGACGGTAAGGCTACCGCCACAGGTCGATACCATTTCGGCCGCCGCCGACGTGTCCAACATGATTGGCGTCAAACCCCGCTCGGCGCCGACGTCTATGCCTTGGGACCCATTGGCATGCGCCCGACTCGAAGTCGCCGCCCGCGTGGAGCACAGGAGTGATATCGAGACATGTTCACTCTGCCCTGCTTCGAAGCCCGGCGCACCAACCTCGATTTCGATAGCGACTGGAGCCTCGAAGCCTGTCAGACTCACCGCAGCGAATTCAAACAATGTGTTTTCGAGACTTATCGGGTCTATCCGCGCGGGCATGATCGAGCTTGCGCAGCGAATCTCAAGGGTGGCATCGACGGAAAGCAGCTTGCGAAGGCCTGCCTCGCACTGCCGCACGAGCTCACCAATATCCACCGTCCTGATGGCGCGGGTGAGTCCGCCGTCGCCTTGAGGCAGCTGGCCCAGCAGCGCCCACGCGTTCAGCGAGGCCCGCTGAATCTTCCGGAGGTGCCCACACATCAGCAGGTCCTGGCCTGCCACGGCCATGCTGAGCTCACTTCGCCCGATCACATCGGACAGAAGGGACCTTAGCTCGCGGACGATTCGTTGAGCTCCTGGTCCACCATCGTCGAGGCGAAACCCATTATCTCGATAATCGGGTGAACGAGTTGCTCGAACTGCCCACACGCCTGCCCTGCGGAAGGGAGGGGGCGTGATCTTGTCCTCAGCATCCACCGAGGATGAAATTTGCTTCTCGTCCATTGATAACTCACTTCAAGGTAGCCAAGTAATGGACAAACGTCAGACCCTTGTACCCTGAAAGTAAAAACAGAATATCTTTTATACTACTTTTTCGCCTTTATCTTTAGTATAAACACATTACATTACTTTAGTATCATTATAGTACGTCACCACCAACTCACTATTTCGCAATCTTGGAAATCGGTATGTTTCACTCGAGCTAGATCGAAGTCGTACGCATCGTTGCCCTTCGCCGTCGAAACTCTTCCGCCTCGGGCGGACCGCCGCACATACGTGACGCTCGATGACTTCGATGTGCTCGAGCAGGCCCGCACGGCGCCCTACGATCTCGTTCGCAGAGCGCCGGTGCTCACCTTGGACGAGGTCCAGCGGGAGCCCGGAGTCCTTCTGGCGGTGAAGGGAGCTGTCGACGAGGATCGGCCAAGACGTCCAGGCCGGTTCCTGCTGACCGGCTCGGCCAACCTCTTGCTCATGCAGCGCGTGTCGGAGACCTTGGCCGGCCGCGCGACGTACGTCCCACTCTGGCCATTCACTCGCCGCGAGCAGTTGGGATTCGGCACGGCGGGAATCTGGTCGGATCTGCTGGCGACGAAACCCGAGCATTGGTTCGATCTCGTCGGCGCGCAGACGGCGCCCCACGAGGATTGGGTCGCCCTCGCCCGCCGGGGAGGCTATCCGACACCGGCCGTGGAGCTGGACGACCGCGCCGGTCGCGAGCTTTGGTACGACGGGTACGTCCGCACCTACCTGGAGAGGGATCTCCAGATGGTGGCCTCCGTGGACAACCTCGTCGATTTCCGCCGCCTCATGCGCGCGGCGTGCCTCCGCCTCGGCGGGCTCCTCAACCAGACGGACCTGGCGCGCGACGTCGGACTGCCGCGGCAGACCGCCTCTCGGTACCTCAGCCTGCTCGAGGCGTCGTATCAGTTGGTCCGCCTGGAACCCTACTCGGTCAACCGGACCAAGCGGCTAGTCAAGACCCCCAAGCTCTATTGGAGCGATACGGGACTTGCGGCCCATCTGGCCGGGGTCTCCGAGCTCTCGGGCTCGTACCTGGAAAACCTCGTCCTCGGAGATCTCAACGCCTGGCGTGACGCGAGCGAGCCGCGTGCAGAGATCCTGTTCTGGCGCACGCACTCGGGCGAAGAGGTGGATTTTCTGATCGAGGTGGGTGGGTGCCTGCTACCCATCGAGGTGAAGGCGGCGCGTCGGGTCACCCCACGGGACGCCCGCCACCTGCAAACCTTCCGGGCGGAATACGGCGACGCGGTGCTCGGGGGGCTCGTGCTCTACGGCGGCGAGGACGTGTTCTGGGTGGCCGAGGGCATCCTTGCCGCCCCGTGGTGGAAGGTGATCTGACGGGGCCGCTCACAGCGAGAGCACCATGGACGGGAAGGCACGGCAAACAGGCACGGGCGACGCCCCGCGGTACGGCGACTATCCGGAGTTTTTCTGGGACGCCGTGCGCGGGCATGACCGGCGAGAGTATGGGCGTAGAGCTGGGCAACGATCCGGCCTAGCGGCCGTCCCCGCTCAACATCGTCCTCGGTCGCCACGTACTCGCCAAGGGATTCGGTGACGCTCCGGCCGAGTATCGCCAGGTCGCGGCGCGCTATCGCAACCGCCTGGTCCTCTTCATGAAGGCGGTGGGTCAGGGCGGCGGGTGAGGTCCGTAACCCAGCCTTCGATCGACTCCTTGACGTCGCTCCAGCCCACATCCCACAGCATCGCCGGCATGTCCTCGGCCTCGGCGTCGTCGAAGTAGGTGAGGCTCATCACCATGTGTCCGATATCCCGGATGGAGAACTTGCGCTTGTAAAGGTCGAGCATCTCCCCAAGGCCCATCCCGCTCCGGCCGAGAGCGAATACGTCGATGAAGTCCCTCTTGCTCCCTCGGCCCGCAATCGCCGAGAGTTTCCTGCACGCGAGGTCCGCCAACGATACCAAGCGACAAGCATATTCGGCCCATTCGGCGGGTGGTTCGAGAAGGGGATAGCGGTACTCGAGGAAGCTGAGGAGTACACCGTCCGAGTCCACGGGTTCGACTGCTGTGCAGCGATCCATTCGTCTACTCGTTCCCGGGGAAGGCTGAGCACCAGGGCCCAGAACCGAAGCCGCTTTGGACTGATCCCCCGTCCGAGCCTACGCTCGAGGAACTCACGCAGTTCGTCGTCTCCCATCTGGACCCGGAGCCATCGTACGGCGTCCCACCCCCCCGATTCCAGGAGCCGCCCGACGATCGTATGGCGACTTTGATCCCACGACAGTTGGCTCACATCGTGGTCCCAGAAGTAGCGCCTGAGGTGCTCGGGCAGTTCGGCGGTCGCGCCATCAGGGATCATTGTATCTCCGGACTGGAGGATGATGGGCTCCATAATGGTACCCCCAGGCACCCAGACTGAGCCCCACCAGGGTTGGATTTCCCATCCCGCCATCTTCTTGCCGCGAAACTCGCACTACCTTGGCACGAGTGGAAGCGCAGCCGTATCATGGGGGCATGAAGCCAGAGGCCACGTGACGAAGAGCGAATACCAGGAGCTGGCGGAGTTCATCGCCCTACGGTTCGATCGCAACGACAAGCGCTTCGACGGTATGGATAAGCGCCTAGACGCCATCGACGAGCGCCTGCACAACGTGGAGATCCTCGGGGAAGACACCCGGCATGACCTTCAAATCGTGGCAGAGGCGGTGACGGGGCTGGATCAGCGGTTCGCAGCGTTCCGTTCCGAGGTGGCTGGGGGCTTCGAAGAGCATCGTAATCTCTTACGGACGACCTACCTAGACCTCGACCGGCGGGTGACACGCTTGGAGGAGGATCAGAGAAACTGAGTCTTCCGTATCTTACAGAATTCTGTATATTACAGAGTATGGAACACCGACTGTCAGCCACTGAACTGGCCAGAAACCTCGGCGACGTCCTCGGGCGGATCCGCTATAGGGGAGACACGTTCCTGATCGAACGGAACGGCAGTCCGGTGGCGCGAATCGTGCCGCTGCCTGAACATCCCCCCACCTCTCTGCGCGAGGCGGTGGCTGCGTGGCGTGGCGCGGGTGAGCCCGATCTGGACTTCGCCGACGCGCTCGATCGCGTCGCGGAGGCCGATCGCCCGCCGGAGAGCCCTTGGGCCTCGTGATCGACACCAGCGCCCTGGTGGCGTTGGAGAGGTCCGGCGGAGCTTTGGAGCGGGTCATGGACGTCGCCGGCGATGAGCCGGTGGCGCTGCCGGCTGCCACGTACGCCGAACTCCTGGCAGGAGTGCTTTTGGCTGACACGCCAGGACGCGCCGCCCGCCGCCGGGCCAAGATCGATGCGTTGGTGGCCAGGGTCCCCGTAGTGGAGTTCGGCGCGGATGCCGCCGAGCGATGGGCGGAGGTCTTCTCGGCGCTCCATCGTGAGGGCAGACCGATCCCGTCCAAGGATCTCGCGGTAGCGTCCACGGCCCTCCACCTCGGGTTCGGGGTGCTCGTGGGCCCGGAGGGAGAGGAGCACTTCGCCCGGGTCGAGGGGCTCCGGGTGCAGGTTCTTGGCTAACATGCCTAGAGTCCTCATCACCGGCGCCGCGGGCTTCCTGGCCTCGCACCTGGTGGACCGTTTTCTGGCCGAGGGCTACGAGGTGGTCGGCGTCGACAACTTCATCACCGGCTCGCGCGGCAACCTGGAGCATCTGGACGGCAACGAGCGCTTCTCGTTCATCGAGCACGACATCTCCCAGCCGCTGTTCGTGCACACGGCTCTCGACGGCGTGCTCCATTTCGCGTCGCCGGCCAGCCCGGTGGACTACCTGGAGCTCCCGATCCAGACGCTCAAGGTCGGCAGCCTGGGCACCCACAACACGCTGGGCCTCGCGCTGGCCAAGAAGGCGCGCTACCTGCTGGCGTCCACTTCGGAGGTCTACGGCGACCCGCTGGTGCATCCCCAGAACGAGACCTACTGGGGAAACGTGAACCCGGTGGGGCCACGGGGCGTCTACGACGAAGCCAAGCGTTTCGCTGAGGCCATGACCATGGCGTACCATCGGGCGCACGGTGTGGACACGCGGATCGTAAGGATTTTCAACACGTACGGCCCGCGCATGCGACCCGCGGATGGCCGCGTGGTCTCCAACTTCATCGTCCAGGCTCTTCGCGGTGAGCCCCTCTCCATCTACGGCGACGGCTCGCAGTCCCGCTCGTTCTGCTACGTGGAGGACGAGGTGGATGGGATCTTCCGGCTGTTCAACTCGGACCGGACGGATCCCACCAACGTGGGCAACCCGATCGAGTTCACGATCCACGAGCTGGCCCACATCGTGATCGAGCAGACGGGCAGCTCTTCCAAGATCGTCACGCTGCCGCTCCCCGAGGACGATCCCAAGGTGCGCCGGCCGGACATCACCGTGGCGCGTGAAGTGCTGGGCTGGGAGCCCAAGATCGACCTTCGCGAGGGCCTTTCACGCACCATCCCCTACTTCCGCAAGCTGGTGGAGGAAGAAGACGCTCAGGCCAGGACGCTGAGCGACGGATGACGGCGTTCGACGCCTCCGCGCGTTACCTCGTTACGGGAGGCGCGGGGTTCATCGGATCCAACCTGGTGGAGGCGATCCTGGACGCGGGCGCGGCGGTGCGCGTCCTGGACGATTTCTCCACGGGCCAGCGCGACAACCTCGCGCCGTTCATGGATCGCATCGAGTTGGTGGAGGGGAGTGTGGTCGATCCGAGCACCTGCCGCGACGCCTGCGAGGGCGTGGACTACGTGCTCCACCAGGCCGCGCTCGCATCCGTGCCCAGGAGCGTCAAGGATCCACTCGCCAGCCACGCGGCCTGCGCCACGGGCACCCTCAACATGCTCGTGGGCGCCAAGGACGCCGGGGTACGCCGCTTCGTGTACGCCGGCTCGAGCTCCGCGTATGGCGACACGCCCACGCTGCCCAAGCACGAGGGCATGCCTTCCCTCCCCAGATCGCCCTACGCGGTGTCCAAGCTCTCAGGGGAACAGTACGCGACGGCGTTCGCCGGCGTGTTCGGTCTGGAGACCGTGGTGCTCCGTTACTTCAACATCTTCGGACCGCGCCAGGACCCCGCATCCCAGTACTCGGCCGTGATTCCGCTGTTCATCACCAAGGCCCTGGCGGGCGAGGCGCCCACCATCGATGGGGACGGCGGGCAGACCCGGGACTTCACGTACGTGGAGAACTGCGTGCTTGCCAACGCGCTGGCCTGCTCCGCCGATCCGGATGGCGTGGCCGGCGAAGTGTTCAACGTGGGCTGCGGCGACCGTATCTCGGTGAACACGCTCTGGCAGGAGATCAAGGCGATCACGGGGAGTGACGTGGACGCGGTCCACGGCCCGGCGCGCGCCGGCGACGTGCGTGACTCGCTGGCTAGCCTGGACAGAATCCGTGACAGGCTGGGGTATGAGGCGGAGGTGTCGCTGACCGACGGGCTCAGGCGGACGGTGCAGTGGTTGGGGGGGTAGGCCTACCGCTCTCCCAGATCCTCGATGATCTCGCGGATTCGTGTGGCAAAGCCTGGTATCTCGTCGCGCACCATCTCCCACGCCAGCTCGAGATCCATGCGAAAGTATTCGTGGATCAGGACGTCGCGTGCGCCCGCGATCTCGCGCCACGGTACGTCGGCGTATCGGTCCCGTAGCTCCTGAGGGAGTTTCTTGACCGCCTCACCAATGATCTCGAGGCGGCGTGCCACCGCGTCCTGCTTCTCGGTATTCGCACTGAAGTCTTCATGACTCAGTCCTCGGGTGTATTGC
>JADFRS010000188.1 GCA_022561145.1 Gemmatimonadota bacterium | reverse complement strand
CAGGCGCAGGATGCCGCGGGCTGGCACCCAGCTAGCCAACAGCACGACGGCGAGCAGGAAGAGTGCACCCCCTCCGTACACCGACGGCTCGAGCGGCTCGGTCTCCCAGAGGAACACCTCCAACAGGCGGGAGCCCCCAGCCGCTCCTGCCAGACCCAGGGCCACGCCAGCCACAGCGGTCAGCGCGCTCTGCTTGACCACCATGCTCATCACTCGCCCACCGGCAGCCCCTAGCGCCATGCGCAGTCCCAGCTCTCGGCGCCGGTCAGCCACCGAGACCGCTACGACCGCCCACGTCCCCGTCGCCGCAAGCAGCACGGCCACGCCCGCGAAGAGACCCAGAAGCACCAGGAGGATCCGACGGTCGCCCACGGACGCCGAGACGATCTCGTCCATCGTCGTGACGCCGTAAATCGCCAGTGTGGGATCCATCTCGGACGCGATCGACCGGATCGCTGGCATAGACCCGAGCGGATCCCGCGTGGTCCGTACCAAAACGTTCGTACTCGCGGTGCCGAACTCGCGGCTGGAGTAATAGGACTCCAGCATCCGCTCCTGATCCGGCGGACTGTAGAGCACGTCGCCCACCACCCCCACGATCTCAGACCAGGACTCCTTGCCTTCGCCGGAGATGCCGATCTCGATCCGTTTGCCCACTGCGTCTTCCCCGGGGAAGAGATCCTTCGCCGTCAGCTCACTGATGACGATACTCGGGAAGCGATCCGTGCCGTCCGTGGCGTTGAAGACACGCCCACCCACCAGGGGGATCCCCATCGTTTCGAAGTAACGGTCGTCCACCATGTGGACCCCAATGCGCACCCCCTCGCCCTGGGCGATCTCGTTGCCTCCCTCAACCGCGTGGACGCGGGTGGTGGCCCAGTGCCCGCGCAGAGGAGTCGTTCCGGTACCTGCGGACACCACAGGCGGCAGCGCGTTGATCCGGGCCAAGAACTCCTCGCTGAACTCATCTTCTCGGTCGGACCATGCGCTCGTCTCGGGGATCGCGTAGCGGAACGTGACGAGGTTCTCGGTCCTGACACCCTCATCGACGTTCAACAGCCGCGCAGTGCTGGAGCCCACCAGCCCTGCCCCAACAAGCAGGACCAGGGCAAGGGCGACCTGCACTCCCACGAGCGCAGCCCGTCCGTCCACTCCCAGGAGGGCCACATCCCGGCGCGTGGCGCCCGGGCCGTCCTTCAGCGTGAGCGACAGGTCGCTCCCCGAGAGGCGGAGGGCGGGGGCCCCGCCGAACAGCAACGCGGTGAGGAGCGTCATCAGCACGACGAACACCAAAACTGCCGGATCGAGGCCTAGTTGGCTCGGATCGGCGACCCGCATCTCTCCCCTGGCACTGGACAGGAATTCGCGTGGCCAGGCCGATGCCATCGCAGTCGTTCCCCAGAGCGCCAGGGCGATGCCCGCCCCACCTCCCAGAGCCGCCAGCAGACCGCTTTCTATCAGCGACGCCCGCACGATCCTCCATCGGGACGCGCCTACGGCCATCCGTACCGCGCCGTCTCGTGCTTTCCGCCTGGCCCGCGCCAGTAAGAGGCCCGAAAGGTTGGCGCACGCGACCAGGAGGACGACTGCCGCAGCCAACGTCAAAAGCACAACTGCGGCCCGTGCGTCCTGGTTGACGCTCACGTCCTGGAAGCGGCGCGCCGACGCGGTCCACACCGACTGCGGATCCCTTGATGGATATGTCTCCGCTATCCCGTCGCCGATGGTCCCCATCTGCGCCGTCGCCGCTTCGAACGTGGCCCCGGGTCCAAGGCGCCCGATGACGTGGAACCAGCCGGCACCGGACTGCTCGATGAGCCCGAATCCGAACACGTCGTCGGCGGCGGACAGCGGAATCCAGAGCTGGGCGTCGCCCGTGAGACCCCGGAAACCTTCCGGGGCGACCCCGATGATTCGGAAGCGAGTCCCGTTGAGCGTGATGTCACCCTCCGGCGTGCCCCCATCCCCCGCGAACCTGCTTCGCCAAAGCTCGTGGGACAGGACCGTCACCTGGTGACGCCCTGAGAGGTCTCCCTCCTCGCGAGCGAACGTACGCCCCACCAACGGAGTGATGCGCAGCGTCTGGAAGTACGACGGCGAGACGAGTTCGTAGGCAACACGGGTCGCCGGTCCGAGTCCGGTGAGCGTACCCGACCGATTCACATACCCTGACACCGGATCGATCAGGCGGTTCTCGGCCTCCACGAGCGCGTCGAACTTCGGATATGACCAGGTCATTACGCGGCGCTCCCCACGACCCACATGCTCGTTAACCATGTCGACGAAGACGAGCCGATCCAGCTCCGGATATGGTGCAGGTGTCAGAATCACAACCCGGAGCGCGCTGAACACGGTGGCGTTCGCGCCGAGCCCCAGCGCCAGAACCGCCACCGCTGCCAGCGTGAAGCCTGGGCTCCGCCTCATTCCTCGTAGCGCGATCCGGACGTCCGTGCCCAGGCCTGAGCCGATCCCGTCGCGCCCAGACGGCTTCCGGCCTCCGTGGCCCGGTGGTGGGGCGCGACGTACGCGCTCGTGGAGGCCCTGGCGGACGGCGTCAACAATAGCGCGGGCCGCGTACCAGCCGCCGGCCAGCCGGCCCTCTTGCCTGATGACGCGCTTCAGCTCCTGCTCGAAGGCGGCGGTCATCTCCCGAGCGTGCTGGCGGCGGAAACCGGGGGGGAAGGCTGTAGTAGCCAAACGGAACATGCTGAAACCCGTGCGGCTGGTGGAGAGCGCCGTGCTCACCCGGTTCTCCCGGGCGCGAGGTTCTGAGCGACGGCCACCTCCAAGAGACGCCGCAGGCGCTCCGACTCGCCCGCCGCCGCCACCCGTCCGAACTCGGTGACGCTGTAGTACCGGCGGCGTGGGTCACCCTCGAACTCGGGCGGCGGAGCCTCTTCGATAAGGCCGGTCTCCATCATGCGGGCAAGCGTAGCGTACAAGGTGCCCGGCAGTAGGCGCTCTGTCCCTCCCATGAGCCCGTCGAAGGCTTGCATGATCGCGTAGCCGTGAAGTGTGTCCACGCCCAGGGCCAGGAGGATGTAGTAGACAGGCGGACTCAGGGGCAGAAGGTCCTCGATCACGCTCGGGTCGTCAGTGGTGCGGCTCACGGTGTGCCTCCCTGGTGAATCCGAGCCCCGACCTACTATCATGTCAGCAACTATAGTTGCTACCATGAGGGATGGCAAGGTTGTTCACTCATGGCGTCCTGTTCCAATATTCGAACGAGTTCTCATGCGGCTGTCCTGTAGTAGTGGCTTAGAATCCCGCCCAACCGCTCGTGCCGCAGAACCACACCCGCAGAGGGTTTTGGAACACCTTCGATCGGTTGATTGCCGATGCCCTGGTGAGGGCGCTCGAGATGATAGTGTTCCACGTAGCTGCCGACTGCCCGACGTAGGTGCTGCTCTCCGAGCATGACCATCCTGTCGAGGCACTCCGACTTGATCGAGAGGACGAAGCGCTCCGCGTAGGCGTTCAAGTTCGGGCTTCGCGGAGGTAACCGCACATGCGCCACGCGCGCGTAGTCGAGGATTTCGTGGAAGCCCCGCGTGTAGAGCGGGTCCCGGTCATGGATGAGAAATCGCTTTCCTCTCAAGAAGCCAGTTAAGTCATCGATCAAATTCCGGGCTACCTGTCGCATCCACAGCCCATTGGGAACAGGAGCGATTCCAGCGATCTCCACGCGCCTGGTCGACAGATCGATGACGAAGAACACCAGGTAGCGGACCAGCCCCACCCTGGTCCACACCTCGACGGTGAAGAAGTCGGCCGCTGCGATCGCTTCCCAATGCGCCTTCAGGAATTTCGACCATGGCATGTGTGGCAGCCGCTCCGGCGCGGGCCCGATCCCACACTCCTTCAGAATCCGCCGAACCGTCGATCGCGAGACCCTGTGGCCCAGCTTCGACAATTCACCAACGATCCGCGTGTAGCCCCAGCTCTCGTTCTCGCTCGCCATGCGTGCCGTGAGCGTGCGGATCTCGGCAGCTACCGGTGGCCGACCGGGGCCACGAAGGGCGCTTCCGTCATATTTCCGTGCGATCAACTCCCTGTGCCATCGCAGAATCGTGTCTGGCGTCACGACACAGTCGAGATCCCTCAGCGCGCTTCGCCCGAGTGCCCTCCCCTTCCTGGCGAGCCTCCTTCGCTGATCATCCGTGAACCGCAACCGCTTCTTGCCGTGCAGCTCACGCAGCACGCGGTTCTCTTCCCGCAGGTACGCATTGACGGTTCGTTGCTTCTCGTTCATCCAGCCGGCGAGCATCACCAGGAACATCTGCAGGGGCGTGTTCAACATTTCTCAACTCGTCAGGTCCAAAACGCGCCGGGTCGGCCGAGAACAACATCGCGGAGGCCTACCTAACCCGCTGCAGGCTCACAACTTGACGCTAGGCTGAATTTTGGAACAGGACGGGGTCGAGTCGATAGGCATCAAGGACGTCGTTACGGCCCCGTGCTCGCCGTGGCAGAATCCGTACTGCGAACGTCTGATCGGATCGATCCGGCGGAAGTGCCTCGACCACGTCATCGTTCTCAATGAACGACACCTCCTTCGGGTCCCCCGCAGATACGCGTCCTAATATCACTCATCGCGAACACACCGGTCATTGGACAACGACTGCCCTGATCCGCGTCCTGTTGAGCCGCCCGAGATGGGCCATGTGGTAGCTCTCGCCCAGGTTGGCGGGCTCCATCACCGCTACGTCCGCCGGCTCGCTACCTGATCTCCCGTCTTCCGATGGCTGGTCCCACTGTCGCGTGCACGTGGCGGGACGAGCCTCTTTGCGTGCTCAGATCCTGATCGTCAGGTGCACAAGTCTGAAAAGGCCCAGCCCGATGCCCGCCCTACCCTGGCGCCGGCTCTCGACAGCCCATTGACCCGTCAGCGTGCCGCCCTTGAGTCACCCATCGTCCCTCGCACCTACTCAGATGGAGTTTTCGCCACCCACAGGGTCAACAGGAAGTGGCTAGCAAGCCGAGGTGATGCAACCCCGGTTGCCGGGCGTTTCGATTCGCCACAGCTTCTACGCCACAGGCCATGGCCATCTTCGACGAGCAGAGCGTTGTTAGACCAAACAGAGGCCCAAGCCAACCCAGCTGGACGATGGACGGCGTGGCTTCCCCGCATGCTGATACAGTCGGCTCTCGTCGTGGTAAGTATCCTGTTCGCTCTTTGGGTAGACGAGTGGAGCGAGGACCAGGACTTTCAGGAGCTCGCAGAGCGGTCTCTGGTTAGCTTCGAGCGAGAGATCGAGCAAAACAAGCGGCGCCTGGAGGCCGTGACGCCCTTCCATATCGGTCTGCGCGACGTAGTGGGAATCATGACGGCCGACGGTGGGACCACGTCCCTCAGTACGTTTCGAAACATCATCGACGGATTCGAGCCCGCCATCCTCGTAAACACCGCCTGGGAGACGGGCGTGGCCACAGGGGCGGTGAGCCACATGGAGTATGACATCGTGGCGGGGCTTTCCCTGACTTACGGGATTCAAGATCGCCTCAACGCCCTCAACAGCTCAGGGCTCTCCGACCTGCTCCGAGGGGGTTTGGGGAGCAGCGAGATGGAGATGCTGTTGTACGCAGCCAGTCGATACTTGCGCGAGCTGGCCGAGGAGGAGCAGCAGCTGCAGCTAGTCTACGGCCAGATCCTGGAACTCCTTCGGGCCCGAAATGGGGAGGCCCCGGAATCCGAGACGGACTCTGGCGCCTGACGTCCCGAGTTATCTCAGACGGTATCCGTCATCCGAAGGCAACCGTCCGTCGATCCGGATTACCTTGAGCAAAGGCCCGACCTCGGAGGCCGGCATGAAGGCGATCGAGCCGGGGATTACGGTTACCAGGTCGCGTGTCATGTCCGAACTGAACACGATCTTCGGCCCCGACGGCACTTCAGCGCGGAACATCTTGGCGATCCAGTATCGTCGGTACCGGTCTTCGTCCATTTGATAGATCTGGTTCAGGACGACATCTCGCTCCCGGGCCTGCGGCGCCCGGACTAACAACGTGATGCGAGAACGGTCGGGCCAGAACTGTTGCTCAGCCAGGAAAATGTTGCGCAGCTCGGCGAAGGATAGGTCGTCGACCTCCACGCCGGGGTAGACGACGATGGCCACGGCTTCCTGGGCGGACACAGGGGCTGACACGGCGAGGCTAAGTACGAACCCCAGCACCAAGAGTGCACCGGTTCGTCCGACTTGGTTTGGCATCATGATCCTGTGATGACGAAGCTCGCCTGTAAATACAGGCTCGTCATCCTGTCCAGACCCTCAAACTCCTCGCTACGAACTTCGGCACGGAGCGTGAGAAAGACACCGGGATCGTACCGGACGCCCGCGACCAAGCCCTCGTAGCCCAGCTCGTAATCCGCGAAAACGGCATCCTCGGATGCCGGATCGACGCGCTCGATACGTACGTACGGTTTGACGGACCGCGCCCCACCAGGCAAGCGATAGCCGAACTGCGCGTAGTAGCCGTGCGACCCCGTGGAGCCCCCCGTTTCGCCAAGCGGCTCATGGGTCACACGGGCGTATTCGGCGAGGATCTCCGGCGCCCCAGGCTCCCAAACACCGTGGACGGCGAAAATCCGCTCATCGGTGTCGGAGTCCCCGGACTGGGTGATCCGATCGAAGTAGAGGCTCACTCCTATTTCGAGTCCCTGGACGGACACGGGCCTCGAATTGAAACTGGCCGTCCAAGCGCGCTCACCGTTTACGTCCCCCGCGTCGCCACCCCTGGCAATGTTACTATGGCGTCCGTTGCCGACCCCAGCTCTATACTGGAGACCGAGCTCGGATGTGGGTATCGCCCCCTCCACCATCAGCCCGACGAAGTGCGTGGGAATGAACCGCCCTCCGAACTTGATCATCTCGGGCCTGGCAACGGATGTTTGGAGCCATGACCCGTGGTGAAAGGCGGTATTCCAATAGCCCAGGGGCGTATGGAACCGGCCCGCAGAGATCTTCAAGGCGTCGTTCACGTCATAGCGAATGATGGCCCGCTCCACCTCCGAGGAATACCCGTCGTTTCGGCGGGTGAGCGAAACCTCAGAGAAGAAGCTCACGTGCTCGTCCAAAGTGGCGCTTACGTGGCCCACCATCTGTCCGAGTTGGAATCCCTCCTGCCGGTCCAGCTCCGTGGCGAGGAAGTTCACGTCTCCGAAGCCGAAGGCCCGGACCGTTGGACCCTGGGCGTCTTGACCCGCAGCGGTCGAGGCCAGGGTCAGCATGGCTAGAAGGGTGCCTGCGGTCACGGTGTTCAGGCGGGGAGATCGGTCGGTCATGAATGCCAAGATGTGGCTAGGGCCCCGGGAGTGCCAGGAGAAGCTTGTGCGGCAGCCGCTCCGGTGCGGGCCCGATCCCACACTCCTTCAGAATCCGC
>JADFRS010000187.1 GCA_022561145.1 Gemmatimonadota bacterium | reverse complement strand
TACGGTTCCAGAAAATTGGACCGAGTCGTATCAGATTGGCTGAAGATGCCGTTCAGCAGACTGTTGGCTGTGGAGCACGCCGCAGACCATCCGATACCGGCGAAGGGTAAGAGTCGGCGGGTGGGGGATTCAGTCGTGAGTATTCTCCACGCCAAAGTGAGATGATTCCCGTTCGACAACGGCGTTGGTGCATAGCTCCGGGCTCCGCCGCATGATGGTGTGATGTGAGTTGGCTGCTGGACCTGCCGTAGCTCGCTAGCTATCGCGAGTTGGCGAAAGCCCAAAGCCCAAAACCAGCGGCGCCCCACCCCTGCGTGTGGAGGCCGAGCTCGAGCACCAGATCCAGCTCGTCCAGCGCCTCCAGCCAGCACGACTCCGGGGAGTCGACCGATGCGGCCTCCACCCCAGCCGTCTCCATTCGCCGATCCCCCACCCCCAGCCAACGGACGTCCGAGAATTCCAACCCGCGGCCCTTGAACACGGAATGGTATTCTCCGCTGAAGAGAGACTCCACCATCCCCCGGGTGCGAAGCTCGATGCGTCGGGCCTGGCGCACGACTTCTCTGGAAAAGACGTGCGAGGTGTCCTCGGTACCGATCAGGGAGACGGCACCGCCTCCAGCACTCGCCGTGTGACCTCGTCCGCTCCGATGCCCCGGGCGTCTGCCTCGTACGTGGTTCTCAGGCGGTGCTGCAAGACCAAGGGTGCCATCGCCTTGACGTCGTCCGGCATTACGAAACTCCTGCCGTGGAGGTACGCCCACGCTCGGGACGTGCGCGAGAGGAAGATCGTGGCTCGGGGGGAGGCGCCGAACTCGATGAGATCCTCCAGATCCCCGAGGCCGTACGCGCTGGGCTCCCGAGTGGCAAAAGCAAGCTCCACGATGTAGTCGAGGATCTTGTCGTCGAGATGCACCTCCTCGACTTCGTCCCGGGCCGCCGCAATGTCCTCAACCATTGCGACCGGCTCGAGGGGCACTAGGCTCCGGCGAGCGACCCGGCGCGCGATCGTTTTCTCCGGAGCCCGATTGATTTCGTCCGCGAGAATGATGTTGGAGAAGATGGGGCCTTTGTGGATCTTGAAGTCGCCGCTGCCCTGGTCGAAGATCGGCGTTCCGACGATGTCGGTCGGGAGCAGATCGGGAGTGAACTGAATCCTGCGGAACCCGGTGTGGATCGCCTCCGCCAGCGTCCGCACCATGAGGGTCTTGGCGAGGCCGGGAAGACCCTCCAACAGGATGTGACCCCCGGTCAGAAGAGCGATGATGAGCGCCTCGACCGCCTCATCCTGTCCCACTACTCGCTCGTGGACGGCGTTGGCTATCGTGCTCAGCAGCTCGTTTCGCGATCCGACAGTCGCGTTTTCCATACCAGCTATGCGAGATGCTTGGTCTGGCCGCCGACCACCGTCCGAACGACCTGGATGTGTTTTATGCGGTCGGGATCCACCTCGTGCGGATCCTCCGCAAGAATCACGAAGTCGGCCAGCTTTCCGACGGTGATCGATCCCAGGACGTCCTCCTCGTACGAAACTCGGGCGCCGTTCATCGTGCTGACCCTGAGTGCCTCGGCCACCGTGATCCGCTGGTTTGCGCCCCACACCCTCCCGCTCATGTCCTTGCGCGTCGCCATGCTCTGGAGGCCCATGAGCGGCTCGAAGGGACCCGGTAGATAGTCCGACCCCAGAGCGACCGGAATACCGAAATCCAGGAACGACCGGTGGGCGAACATCCAGCGCATCTTCTCCTCCCCGTACTCGACCCACTTGTTGCCGTGGAAGTGGACGTAGGTGGAGAAGGCCTCCGGAATCACGTGCAACGCCTTGATCCTGCGCAGGAGTTCGGGATTGACGAGCGTGCAGTGCTCTATGCGGTGCCGGGGATCGGGAACAGGCCAGAGACGCTGTACCCGCTCGTACGCGTTCAGCACCATCTCGATCGCCAGGTCGCCATTGGCGTGGATCTCGATCTGGAAGCCGTTTCGGTGGGCGTCTTCCACCGCGTCATGGATCTCTTGCTGGGTCATCGTGAGGATACCGTAGTCGTTCGGACGCCCCACGTACGGTGTGCTCATGGCCATCGTGCGCCCCGACGCCGACCCGTCGGCAGAAAATTTCGCGCTCTGCACCTTCAGCCAGTCGTCCCCGAAGCCGGTCCTGATTCCGGCCGCCTTGAGACCCGCGAGCGCGTCGCCTCCGGACGCGCGCCCCCGCACACTCATGCGCATGCGGAACGCCATCTCGCCGGCCCGATACGCGTCCTGGTAAGCGGTGATCGCCGCTCCCGACGTAGAGCCGTCGTGGACCGTGGTAAGACCCGAAGCGGTCATCAGCTCCGAGATCAGCTTGACCCCGGCCCGGCGGGTCTCCGGGGTGACAGGCAAGGACCGGCCCACCCCCCGAAACACTCCATTCGCGGTCTCGGCCACGAGCCCCGTCAGCTGCCCTTCTTCCTGATAGAACTTGCCCCCGGGGGGATCGGGCGTATCAACGGTCACCCGGGCCATCTCGAACGCCTTGCTGTTGTACCACGCAATGTGGCCACCCCGGTGATTGACCCGGACCGGACGGTCTGTTACCGCCTCGTCCAGGTCCCTTCGTGTGATGCGACGATACCGGCCCGTGGTCTCGTCCACGACCTTGGTGTCGTCGTAGCTGAAGCCGATCACCCAGTGGTCTACAGGTGTCTCCGCCGCTTTCCTTGCCAGCGCGCGTTTGATATCCGCTATCGTGGGAACGCTCAGGTTTACGTTGAGCAGCTCGTTGGTCCCGCCCGGATGGAGGTGACAGTCGATGAAGCCGGGCGTCACCGTCATTCCCTCGGCGTCGATCACGTCGGTCCCCGGTTGTACCATGTTCCGGACGTCATCACTGGAACCCACAGCTACGAATCGCCCATTCTTCACCGCAAAGGCGGCGGCCCGCGGCCGATCGTTGTCGACGGTATACACACGACCGTTTAGGAGCACGAGATCCGGAGCGGACCTCCGTTTGGCCTCCCGCTCCGCTACCCCTGCACGGGAGCCGCGCAACCGACCCTCGACTCCACTTCCCAGAGCGAGCAACCCGCTCATCCCCAAGAATTCCTCTCTCGTGTACGTCTTCATCGGGTTAGGCCAGATGCATGGTTTGGCCGCCGACCACCGTCCGAACGATTTGGATGTGCTTGATGCTCTCCGGATCGACTTCGTGCGGATCCTCGGCAAGCATCACAAAATCCGCCAGCTTCCCAGCCGTGATCGAGCCCTTCAGATCCTCCTCGAACCCGGCGTGGGCACCGTTGATCGTCCCGATGCGGATCGCCTCCTCTACGCTGATGCGCTGGTTGGGTCCCCACGTACGTCCTTCGAAGTCCGTGCGGGTCACCATGCTCTGAATGGCCATCATCGGCTCGAACGGCCCGGGCACATAGTCGGATGCCCCGGCCACCGGAATGTCGTAGTCGAGGAACGAGCGATGCGCGAACATCCACCGCATCTTCTCCTCGCCGTACTCTCCCCACTTGTTGCCGTGGTAGTGGACGTAGGTCCAGAACGGGGTAGGTATGGAGCCCGTGGCCTTGATGCGTCGTAGCAGATCGGGGTTCACGAGTGAGCAGTGCTCCAATCGATGTCGCGGGTCGGGGCGAGGCCACATCCGCTGTACTCGCTCGTAGGCGTTCAGCACCATGTCGATGGCCAGGTCCCCGTTGGCGTGGATCCCGACTTGGAAGTTGTGGCGGTGCGCATCCTCCACCGCTTCGTGGATCTCCTGTTGGGTCATCGTGAGGATTCCGTAGTCGTCCGGGCGCCCAATGTAGGGTGTGCTCATGGCCATGGTGCGACCCGAGGCCGAGCCATCGGCGCCAAACTTCACTCCTCCGATCCGAACCCACTCGTCCCCAAGACCGGTGTAGGCACCAGCCACCTTGAGGCCGTCGAACATGTCACCGCGAGCCATCATGTAAATCCGGCAACGCAACTCGCCCGCATGATAGGCGTCCTGGTAGGAGATCGCGGCGTCGGTGTCGCAGCTCGTGTCGTGAAGCGACGTGAGACCGGCTTGGGTGACCATCTCCGAGATGAGCTTGACGCCGGCCTGGCGCACCTCGCGGGTCGATCCTTGGGGGATGAGGCCGGAGAAGGCCCGGTTCGCGCGCTCGGCCACGAGGCCCGTGAGCTCTCCGTTCTCGACGTAGATGTGGCCGCCCGGAGGTGATGGGGTCTGAGCGGTGATCCCGGCGAGCTCGAACGCCTTGCTGTTGTACCAGTTGATGTGTCCACCCCGGTGCGCGACCCGAACAGGGTGATTGGGGACCCACCCGTCGAGATCCGTGCGGGTGATCCGGCGACCTTCCCTGATTTTTGTGTCGTCGTACTTGAAAGCGACGATCCACTCTCCGGCCGGCTTCCGCGAGGCCGCCGCCCTGAGCCGTTGGCCGATCTCGGCTAGGCTGCGGACGTCGAGGTTCACCTGAGTCAGCTCGCGAACGCCACCCGAGGCCGGGTGCATGTGGGCGTCGATGAAGCCAGGCGTGACGGTCATTCCCTCACCGTCGATGACCACGGTCCCGTTCGCCACGAGGTTCTGAATGTCAGCACTGCTCCCCACCGCAATGAAGCGTCCGTCCTTGACCGCAAACGCCTCCGCACGAGGGAGGGAGTCGTCGACCGTGTAGACCTTCGCGTTCAGGACGACGAGGTCGGGAGCGACGCCACCGGTTGTCTGAATAGGCTCGGGACCTACCGCCGTTGCCGCTCTTCGATGAGATCCGGCGAGTTTCCAATCCCCGACTCCAAAGCCAGTGGTCAAGACGGCACCGACTCCCAAGAACTCACGTCGAGTGTATTCGTGCATCCGGACCTCCTAGGCGATTGGGCCAACGCTGGAAATGTTCACTGCCTTCGTGGAGAGCGCCAGGTCAGGACGCCCGGTCGGGGACTGTCGTTCTCGAAGACGATGACACCAACCGACACATAGGAGCCTGGATTTGTGTCCGTATTCTGCAACGTATGAGGGATCTGCGTCAGGGTATTGATGCGGTGTTAGATCTGAACCCTCTTCAATCTCGCGATCGTGGCGATCGATGCGCTCTGGGATAGGGTTTTGGATCACTTGATGCACCCCCTGTAAGGCCCGCCTCTCAGCTCTTACCCTCCACGCCCGCGCGCCACTTCCCTTTCTTCGCCTCCTTCGAAGTAGACGTAGTTTTTCTTGGTGTAACTCGCCCATTCGTTGGGCACGTCCTCTTCGACGAAGATCGCGGTCACCGGGCACTCCGGCTCGCAGGCCCCGCAGTCAATGCACTCTTCGGGGTGAATGTAGAGCTGGTCCGGCCCTTCGTAGATGCAGTCCACCGGACACACATCGACACACCCTCGATCGAGAACGTCGATACATGGCTCGGCGATAATGTAAGTCATAGTTTTTCAGTATGTGCGCGTAACGGGTCTCTAGGATACGTCAACTTGGATCGCCTCACCTTCGACAACGACCGTGTAGGTGGGCACGCTTTGCCCGGCAGGCGGCCCCACAACTTGCCCGGTGGTGACTTCGAACTGGGCACCATGCCATGGACAGGTGACAACCGTCCCCTCCAGCTCGCCCTTCCCCAGCGGTCCACCCCGATGCGTGCACGTCCCGCCGATCGCGTGAATCGTCCCACCCACGTTGAAGATGGCCAATGCCAGGCCGCTCACATCCACATGAAGGCACGCCCCGGGCGGCAGATCGCTCAGCGTCGCGACGGTGATCAGTTTACCCATTTAGATCAAACCTCCTTCATCGGCGCACTGCCATCGAACGTCGTAGGGCCCCGCACGGTCTGGCGAGGCTCATCGTTGGTTGGCAAGGGCGCGTTCCTCAGTACCGCGGTACCGACGGGTCGACGTCCGTCGACCACGCGTCAATCCCACCGGCGAGACTGCGCGCTTTCGTAAGTCCCGCAGCCTTGAGGATCTCGAGTGCTTGCATCGATCGCACGCCCATATGGCAGTGCGTCACGATCTCCTTGTGTGCTCCCGCCACTCGGCGACCGCATCAGGGCAGCGGGTTGGTTCATGCACTTCGCATGGCAAGACCCGCTATTCCTCCGTCGGCACTACTGGGCGGAAAACCCCTCCCCGGATACCTATCGGGGGTGGGTCAGCAGGCTGCAGAGTCTTCTATGTTGCCACACACACAAGGATTTCGACGCTTAGATAGGCATCACTGCTAATTCAGGCTCTGCCTCATCGTTGCCAGCTAGCTACCAATCTAGTAGCGTAACGAAACTAACTTTCCCAGGGCAAGCTTGTCAAGTTAGTTCGGAAACGCTACTATTGTGCATGACCAGACGTCTGGAATCGAGCCCACGGACGATCGCCGAGCTGGTGGTTCAGCTCGGGCGAATCACCCACGGCCATGGTTATACCGAAGGGCTCACCCCCGCCCAGTGGAGCGCGCTGCGCTACCTGTCGCGGGCCAACCGGTTCTCGCGCACGGTGTCGGCGTTCGCGGAGTTCCATGCCACGACCCGGGGCACGGCGTCGCAGACGGTCAAGGGCCTGGTCGCCCGGGGCTATCTCAGCCGAACACGGTCGCGACACGACGGACGCAGCTCGAGCCTGGAGGTAACAGACAACGCGAGGACCATGCTCGCGCGCGACCCCTGGGAGGCTATCGTGCGCGCCGCAAGTGCGTTGCCCGCGGGCGCCCGCGGCCAGTTGGCCACCGGCCTGCAACGATTACTCGGTCACCTGGTGCAAGGACGCTCCAGGCGGCCGTTCGGCGTTTGCACATCCTGCGCGCACCTGGAAGCAGAACCCTGCGTGGGGGAAGGAGAGCCCCATTTCGAATGCACCTATTTCGACGAACTCCTCGAAGAGACCGAGTTAGCGCAGATCTGTGCCAACTTTGAGCCAGGCAAGAACTCGGCTATGAAGAGCGCCTTCAGCGGTCAAGCGTGAGAACTTTCCGATACGATCCAACCATGGTTCAGCCGCTGCGAGACGAGCTCACGCAGATAGGCTGCGAGGAGCTGCCGACAACCGAAGCCGTGCACCAAGCCCCCCGCGGAAACCGGAGCGGAGCGACGACGCCACGCTCAGTGCAGGACTCGTAGGAGGACACGACGCTGATCTGCAGGAAGTGTCACAGCAGCAGCGGCTGCACCAGCGCTCAGTGGTGCGAAATGAAGTTCACTTTTGGTCCTGTTTCATATGGAGTATGTGAAGTCTGTCGTAACCGGGATTTCATGGGGGCGAACGCTGATATGCGGCAGGAGTGTGTCGATTGTAAGTCGCGCGATGGAGGGTCGGAGGGCTAGAGGGCTAGAGGGTTGGCGATCTCCTCTTGAACACCTAGGCCAAAGGCGAGGACTTACCTCCGTCAAGTCGGTCGCAGCAGCAACTCTACATCCGTCATCCCCGCCATCAGGCGGTCTATTTCATCAAAGATAAATCTCCCACCTCGCCGATGTGAGGGA
>JADFRS010000030.1 GCA_022561145.1 Gemmatimonadota bacterium | reverse complement strand
GATGCGATCAGAATCGGTGTGCCCTTCGGGGCCGGTCATGGCCTCAGGATCCTGAGCGGGCATCACAGTACTCCTGGACCAGTCCCTCCCATTCACCCCTCGCCATCAGCAGGGCTCGTGCGAACTCCCGGACAGCACCGGCCCCTCCGCGAGCCGTAGTCGTCCACCCGGATACGGCATGCACTTCGGGAACGGCGTTGGGCACCGCGACCGCCAGGCCGACACGCTCCAACACGGGCAGGTCGGCGAGGTCGTCTCCCATCATGGCCGTCTCGTGCCATCCTAGGCTGCGCTCCTCCAGCAGCGTTCGTACCACAGGCAGCTTGGCCGCGCCCGGATCTTGATGGCATTCCGTCACCCCCAGCTCCTCGGCTCGCCGGGCGGTGGCCTCCGACACCCGTCCCGATACGATGACCACCTCGATACCGGCCCAGCCGAGCATCTTTACGCCCAAGCCGTCCTGGATATCGAAGCGCTTGAGCTCGAGCGTTTCGCCACCGGCCTCGGCCCCGATGTAGATCCCGCCGTCGGTGAGCACCCCGTCCACGTCCAACACCACCATCCGGATGGCCCGGGCCACGTCCGGTGCGATCCCTTCGCGTGGCTCCTCCATGGTCGCTCAGGCCGTTGGCGAGGGAGCGGGAGGCCCTACGCCGGAGAGGGCGGAGCGCACAGCGAGAACCTCCTCCAAGAGGACCTTCAGATCGTCGAGGGGAAGCATATTGGTGCCGTCGGAGGGCGCCTGGTCAGGATTCGGGTGGGTCTCCAGGAACAACCCGTCGCAGCCTGCAGCCACGGCGGCTCGCACGAGTGGAGCGATGAACTCGGGATCGCCCCCGCTGGATCCGTCAGCCTGGCCGGCACGCTGCACGGAGTGGGTCCCGTCGAAGATGACCGGAACGCGGCAGACGTTACCCGTGCGTTGGAAGGAGCGCATGTCGACGACCAGGTTCCCATACCCGAAGAAGGTCCCCCTCTCGGTTACCGCCACCTGGGAGGCACCGGCGCGCCGCACCTTCTCCACGGCGCCACGCATGTCGTCGGGGGACATCCACTGTCCCTTCTTCACGTTGACGACCTTCCCGGTGGCACCGGCGGCAGTGAGCAGATCGGTCTGGCGGCAGAGGAACGCCGGGATCTGCAGAACGTCGACCACCTGGGCGGCCGCTGCGGCCTGACCCACCTCGTGGATGTCCGTGAGGACCGGAAGTCCGGTCTCGCCCTTGACCCGCTCGAGGAGCTCGAGTCCCGCGTCCAGGCCCGGTCCCCTCGGAGAGTCCGGTCGTGACCGGTTCGCCTTGTCGAACGATGCCTTGAACACGACCGGGAGCCCCAGGACAGACGAAAGGAGAGCCAGCTGGCGGCCGATCTCGAGGTTGAGCTCGTCGTCCTCCAGTACGCAGGGGCCCGCGATGAGCGTAAACGAGTCGAACATCATTCCCCGGTGGCCACCACGGCTTCCGTCTTGGGGGCCGAGCTCGGCCGGTTCAGGTGGGTGAGCGCGGCCTCGATGAACGAGGCGAACAGCGGATGCGGCCTGGTGGGACGACTCTTCAGCTCCGGGTGGAACTGACATCCGACGAACCAGGGATGCTCCGAGAGCTCGATCATCTCCACCAGGTGATCGTCCGGGGACGTGCCCGACATGATCAGGCCGTGTTCCTCGAGACGCTCACGGTATTCGTTATTGACCTCGTACCTATGGCGGTGCCGCTCGCTGATTTCGCTCGCTCCGTAGATACCCAGGACGCGTGACTCGGGACGGAGGTGCGCCGGATATTTCCCGAGCCGCATGGTGCCCCCCTTGGTGGTGACGTTGAGCTGGGAGTCCATGAGGCAGATAACGGGATCGGTTGTGGTCTCCGAGAACTCGGCGGAATCGGCGTCGGAGAGCCCGCACACGTTCCGGGCGAACTCGATGATGGCACATTGCAGGCCGAGGCAGATCCCGAAGAACGGGAGGTCGTTCTCGCGGGCCCAGCGAACGGCCATGAGCATCCCCTCGATGCCACGCTCTCCGAAGCCTCCCGGAATGAGGAGCCCGTCGAAGCCCTTGAGACGGTGCATGTCGCCAGCGGCATAGCGCTCGGACGAGACCCACTCGACATCCACCTTCACATCATTGGCGATGCCCCCATGGACGAGTCCCTGCTGCACGGACTTGTACGCGTCCACGAGCTCGGTGTACTTCCCTACCACCGCGATCCGGACCCGACCGGATGTGGGCGCCTTGACCCGTCTGACGAGGTCGGTCCAATCGGTGAGGTCGGCGGGAGGGGCGTGGATTTCAAGAAGCTCCAACACCACATCGTCAAGACTCTGCCGGTGGAGTTCCAGGGGGACCTCGTAGATCGTCTCCACGTCTCGTGCCTCGATCACAGCCTTCCTCGGCACGTTGGTGAACAGCGCGATCTTTCGTTTCAGATTCTCGTCCAGCGGATGCTCCGTGCGGCAGATCAGGATGTCCGGCTGAATCCCGCATTCCATGAGCTCACGCACGGAGTGTTGCGTGGGCTTGGTCTTCAGCTCGCCCGCCGCAGCGATGTACGGAATGAGGGTGAGGTGGATGAAAATGACGTTGGCGCGGCCCATTTCCTGGCGGAACTGGCGGATGGCCTCTAGGAACGGCAGGCTTTCGATATCGCCCACGGTTCCGCCGATCTCGGTGATCACCACGTCGTGGCCCGGCGCGAGCAGTCGAATCCGTTCCTTGATTTCGTCCGTGATGTGAGGGATGACCTGGACGGTGGAGCCCAGGTAGTCGCCCCTTCGCTCCTTCGCGATCACGTCCTGGTAGATCCGGCCCGTCGTAACGTTGTTGGCCTGAGACAGCGACTGGTCGATGAAGCGCTCGTAGTGCCCCAGATCCAAGTCCGTCTCGGCGCCGTCGTCGGTGACATAGACCTCACCGTGTTGGAATGGCGACAGCGTGCCCGGATCGACGTTGATGTAGGGATCGAATTTCTGGAGGGTCACACGGAGCCCGCGCTGCTTGAGCAGCCGGCCCAAAGAGGCCGCAGAAATCCCCTTTCCCAGGGCGGACACCACTCCCCCGGTTACGAATACATACTTAGTGGCACGTCCGTCAGGATCGGCCATTTCACATCCGTGCGTGAAGGTTCTCGATTTCGGCCAGGCGCTCTTCCATCCGAAGTACGTCGGCCGGCGTGTCCACCCCCGGGTCCGCTGCGCCGACCACCGCAACCCCAATGCGCAGGCCGGCTTCGAGGGGTCTCAATTGCTCTAATTCTTCCAACCGCTCCAGCGGCGAGGGCGCTAGTGCGACCCACCTCGCCAATGCATCCCGAGTGTACGCGTAGATCCCGATATGGCGCAGGAACGGCTCCCGTTCGAGGTCGTCGTCCGTCGGTTTTTCGTCCCGCTTGTACGGAATGGCTGCCCGAGAGAAGTACAGCGCCCGGCCGGTCGTCGCGCGCGCGACCTTCACAGTGGCCGGATCCCTACGTGCGGCGGCCTCTCCGATGGGGGTCGCGCATGTGCCGATATCCCAGCCATCGTCCCGGATCAGCGTGATGGCCGCCCGGAGGTGCTCCTCTTTCAGAAGGGGTTCGTCCCCCTGGATGTTCGCCACGAGGTCGAAACTCTCAAACGCCTTGCGGCCCGCAACCTCAGCGACCCGGTCGGTACCGGAAGCGTGATCCGTAGAGGTCAACTCAACGGGGGCCCCCATCTCCCGGCACACCTCAGCAACCGCCTCACTGTCGGTAGCGACCACGGCGTGATCTAGCACGCTCATGCCCTCGACACGCCGCCAGACCCATTCGATAAGGGGCCTGCCGAGGAGGGGATACAAGGGTTTGTTGGGGAGGCGGGTCGACGCCAACCGCGCGGGTACGATGCCCAGAACGCGGCGGCTCATCGGCCAATTCCTTGGCCGAGATCCCGGCCGGTAACTGCAAACTTCACGCCAGGCAATCTATCCACGGCTAGGAGCGTGGGCAACGGGTCAGGCGACCCGAGCACGTTTCCAGCGGGAGGTCTCGCCTCGCCAGCGCCAGTCGCTCTCCGGTCGTCGGAGAGGGCCCTAAAGGGCCAAAAAATTCCCAAGCAGGGTCTTTCCATATTCGGAGAAGAAGGATTCTGGGTGAAACTGAATACCCCAGAGCGGAAACTCTCGGTGACAAACGGCCTGAACCTCCTCATCGCCCTGGCCCTCTGACCACGCCACCGCCTCAAGCGCATGCGGAAGGGTCGCGGCTTCGGTGACGAGTGAGTGGTACCGAGTTACCGTAAACGGAGAGGGCACATCCCTGAAAATCCCCTCCCCCGTGTGCCGCACGGGGGCGGTCTTGCCGTGCATCAGCCGGCTCGCCCTGACCGTCCGGCCACCGAAGGCCTCACCGAGCGCCTGATGTCCAAGACAGACGCCGAGCATGGGCACATCGCCCCCGACCGCTCGGAAGATTTCGACGCTGATCCCCGCCTCGGACGGGGTGCGGGGACCGGGCGAAACCACAATGTGATCCGGGCTCATGGCCAGCAGAGCCTCTACGGAAGCCTCGTCGTTTCGCACGACGGTGGGATCCGCTCCTAGCTCCCCGAGGTGTTGGACGAGGTTCCAGGTGAAGGAATCGTAGTTGTCGATCACCAACAGCATGCCTACCATCCGCCGTTTGAGCCGCTTGAGCCGCAAACATCGCCGGAGCCGGCCGGCCGGTCTACCCCAGGACTCTACGCGGTCGCCGCGCCGCAAGAGAACAGCCGTGTCGGGACTCGTAGTTCCGATGCGAATGGCGTTATGTTTGGCTCGATTCGATGCCTCTCCAGGAGCACCCCTTGTTCACTCGTTGTCTCGTTTGCCACACTCCGTTTCCTGCCAACGAGGAACTGGAGCGCTACGCGACCGGGACTCGCATCGCCTACGATCCAGTGCGGGGACGGCTGTGGTCTGTGTGCCGCAGTTGCAAGAGATGGTCGCTGGCCCCGATCGAGGAACGATGGGAGGCGCTCGAGGAGATCGAGAAACTCGTAACGGACAGGGCAAAGCTCCTCTCTCAGACGGACAACATCGCCCTTCTGCGGGCCGGTCACCTGGACATCATCAAGGTGGGACGGGCCAACCTTACCGAAGAGGCGTGGTGGCGCTACGGCCGCGAATTGACAGCCCGGCGCGAACGGCACCAGAAGATGACGTTCATCGGCACAGCCGCCGCCGGAGCGGCCATCGCCGGAGGTCTGCTTACGGGAGGATCGGCCTGGTTGGCGGCCTGGTTCTTGTGGGACAACGCACCCGACAAGGTGGCCGACTTCGCGCGGTGGATTCGCTTCGGAAGTACGGCATGGTACGGACACGAGATCTGCCAACGCTGTGGCTTCGTCTTCCGCGCGGTCGATTACAAGCGACGGGCCGGGCTCATCCTTCTGCCTAGCCAGGAGAACGGCACCCTCGGCCTCACCCTCCGCTGTCCAAAGTGTGGCGAATACCGCGCGGGTGAAGGCGGATTGCACCTCACAGGGCGCGAGGGCGAGCAAACGGTCCGCCGTGTCCTCGCCTACCATCACCATGCCGGCGCCACGGACAAGAAAGTCCGCTCGGCGACGCGCCTTATCGAGGAGGCGGGAAGCGCCCAAGACCTCTCGCGCATCGTGGTGAAACAGGGTCGCCGGCTTGGCGACCTTCAGCGCACCGGCGCGATCGCCCTCGAGATCGCTGTAAACGAAGCGGCCGAACAGCGGCTGCTCGAGTTGGAGGTCTCCTGCCTCGAGGCGCACTGGCGCGCGGAGGAGGAGCTGGCCTCGATCATCGACGGGGAGCTGACGCCTTTGCCGCTCCTCGACCACCTGAGACGGAAAGCGACCGGCCAGGCTTGAACGCCGATTCGCAACTCGCGGGCCGAATCATGATCGGCGTTTTGCTCGTTTGGGCACTCGGGTGCGGCCGTTCTCAGTCCTCGGATACCACGAACGGAAGACCCAGGGTCGTGGCTTCGATTTTCCCCATCGCCGATCTGGCGAGCGCACTGGGCGGCGAAGACGTCCAGGTCGACGTGCTTCTCGCACCGGGCGCTTCCCCCGCCACATTCGAATTGACGCCGCGACAGCTCCGTTTGCTGCGCGCTGCCGACGTCTACCTTTCCATCGGGGCCGGGCTCGACACCTGGGTGGGGGCCTCGAGCCATGAAGACGCCCAGGTGGTCGTCCTCACCCAGGAACTCGAGCTCATAGGCGGCGGCGCTCAGGAACACGACGGAAATCCGCACGTCTGGCTCGACCCCGTGTTGGTGCGCGATCGCCTGCTTCCCCAAATCGCCCTGGCCCTCCAGGCCGTGGCCCCGGCAGCCAGGCAGCGCATCGAGCAACGGTGGGCGTCGCTGGCCGACTCGTTGAGCATGCTCGAGGCGGAAATCACCCGCGCACTCGAGCCCCTCCACAATCGTGCCTTTCTTGCCAGTCACCCGGCCTGGACGTATTTCGCCCGTCGATTCGACCTGACAGAGTTGGGAACGGTGCACGAGAGGCCCGGAAGCGAGCCCTCGCCACGCGCACTGGCTTCGTTGATCGACAAGGCCCGCGCGGCGGGCGTCATGGTGGTGTTCGCCGAACCACAATTCGGTGAGGCCGCCGCCGCCGCGCTCGCCAGTGAGTTGGGGGGCAGTGTGTTCGTCCTCGACCCTCTGGGAGGACGGCACCTGCCGGGTCGGGACAGCTACTTCGCCCTGATGCGGTACAACACAGCGCAACTGGTCGCCGGACTGGGGAGCCTGGAATGAACACCACCTCGCCCGCCATACGGCTCGACGATGTGTGGCTCTCCCGGCGTGGAGGACTCGTCCTCGAGTCCGTGTCGTTCGAACTCGAGGAAGGGCGTTTCGCGGCGTTGATCGGCCCCAACGGCGCGGGGAAGACCACCTGCCTACGCTTACTGCTCGGATTGATCAAGCCCTCACGGGGGTCGGTCGAGGTCTTCGGCCGGCCGCCCGGCCGGCTCGACCGGCCCTTGGGGTACGTGCCGCAGCGGGTCCGGATTCCTCACGGGTTCCCGCTGACCGTACGCGAGATGGTGCTCATGGGGAGATACGGACTCATAGGAATCGGGCGACGCGCCGGATCCGACGACTACAGGGCCGTGGACGCCGCTCTCGACAAAGTGGGACTGTCCGATATGGCAGGGCGCCGCTACCAGGATCTCTCAGGCGGTCAGCAACAGCGAGCACTCATCGCCAGGGCGCTGGTCGGCGAACCTCTACTGCTCCTGTTAGACGAGCCTACCGCCAGCCTGGACGCCGCGGCGCGCGCGCGCTTCTACACGCTCGTCTGTGATCTTCAGCATGAGCGCGGCCTGACCCTGCTCGTCGCATCACACGACCTGGAGGATGTCGCTCTCCACGCCGATGTGCTGTTCCTGCTCGACGGCACCCTGCGGGCGTCCGGCCCGCCGACCGAGGTGCTGGCCAGCCCCGAGCTCGCACGAGCGTTCGCCTTCCCCCCCCCTCACACACACGGGAGCGTGGCGCCCGGAGGTGACCAGTCGTGATGGATTTCCTGTCCTACGGCTTCATGCAGCGCGCACTACTGGCGGGGAGCCTGTTGGGCGTAACATGCGCAGTGCTCGCAGTGTTCGTCGTGCTCCGGAGGATGGCGTTCATCGGAGTGGGGATTTCGCATGCGGCGCTCGGGGGCGTCGCCATTGGTCTCGTGCTGGGTGTCTCTCCTGTCTTGTCGGCAACCGTCTTCGCGGTGATCGTCGCATGGGTGATCGGCTGGATAACCAGTCGCGGCGAAATCTCGGAGGATACCGCGATCGGCGTGTTCTTTCCGACTGCGATGGCCCTCGCCGTCGCACTCATGAGCCTTTCGCAAACCTACCGGCAGGATCTACTCGGTTATCTCTTCGGCAACATCCTGTCCATACGGCCATCCGACATCTGGGTCCTGGCCGGGCTGTCCGGCGGATCGCTGGCGTTGCTCGCGGTCTTTTTCAAGGAATTCCTCTTCCTTGGGGTTGATGAGGAGGGCGCCCGGGCCGCGGGCCTTCCCGTGACGGCACTGCACTACCTGTTGCTCACACTCCTGGCCGTGACTGTGGTCGCGGCGATGAAACTGGTAGGAGTGGTGCTCGTGTCGGCCTTCCTGGTCATTCCAGCCGCCACCGGGCAATCGGTGGCGCGATCGATGGGAGGCATGCTGGCCGTGTCGATCGGCTCGGCCCTCGTGTCGGTCGTGGCCGGGCTCGCGCTGTCCTGGCAGTGGAACCTGCCATCAGGAGCGTCCATCGTTCTGGTGGGTGCCGGTCTTTTCTTCGCCAGCCTCGCCTTGGGCCTGCGCGACCGGCGCGTAGGTCAGTAGTCCACGGGACGCAGGTAGAACTGTCCTATCGCGCTGGATGACAGCATCGCCACCGTGGGCAACTCCCGCTTCCAGTGCGTGGAACTCAGCCGCTTCCAAACCAAGTCGACTTCGCCCTCGGGGAAGCCGTACTCCTTGAGCCCCTCGGGCGCATAGCCCTTCAGAAACCAGTGCAGGATCGGGTCGGCCCGGTGGTAGGCGATTCCGAGCTCATCCTCGTCGTGTACGCCGCGAACAAGGTCGGCAGAGGCGGGTTTGTCCACGATGACGGCCGGTACACCCAGGTGCCGGGCCAGCGCCCATACTTGGCTCTTGAACAGGTCGCCCAGCGGATTGATCGGCGGCGAGTCGTCGGCATGCCATGTGTAGTAGCCCATCAACCGCTCGGACTTGTTGCCCGTACCCAACGGAAGGGCGTCCAGACGGGCCGACTGGTCGAAGAGAATCACCGATCGGACACGTGCCGCCAGGTTGCCGCGCCGAAGTGGCGAGAGGTCCGGCTCGTTGGTCTCGACATAGGCATCCACTGCCCCAGTGATGTTTATCGTGCGACCATGTGCACCCGTCTCCTTCAGCACGAGTTCTGCGTGTTCCAGACTTTCCGAACTCGATGTGGCGTACGGAAGAAGGAACCCGTAGACGTTCTCGGGCCCCAACGCGCGAACGGCCAGATACGCTGCTACGCTGGAGTCGACGCCACCCGAGAGCCCGATGACCACACGCTCGAAGCCTCGATGACGCACGACCTCCTCCCGAATGAACTCTACCAGCACTCGCTCGACCAAATCGAGGTCCAGGTCCAGCATGCTCGTTTCGTTCGGGTCGAGTCCCGGGAGCGAGGGCATGACCTGGTCGGGCGCTCGTTCTTCACCTGCAGCCCCGACGGCACCCTGTGGCCCGGCCGGGGGGCGGGACCGTGCTTCCTCCAACGCCCGTTGCAGGTGCGGCAGGGCCTGTTCGAGATCGGCAAGTAGCGGTGCCTCGACCCTGGCTCGGTCGATAGCGCTGCGGTCGAGGCCGACCACCGTAACGCCTTCCTCGAGAAGCGGACCGCGCCCGAGAACACTTCCGTCGGGTCCCACCGCGAGCGATCCGCCCGCGAAAATCTTGCCACCTTCGGAGCCGACGAGCTGTGATACGACGACGAAGACGCCGTGCTCCTGCGCCACTGCCGGAGCGATGGAATCCCAGCGCTGGAGATTCTTGGGCATGCCCCCGGTACCGGGCGAGAAGTCCCGTGCCGGCGAAGCGCTTGCCACCAGGACCACCTCGGCGCCGTCGAGCGCGAGCACCGTAGCGGGCAGCGAGTGCCACATCTCCTCGCAGATGAGCATCCCCATTCGCCCGAAACGCGTGTCGAAGGCGCGTACGTCTCGCCCGTGCTCCAAGAAGCGAGCCTCGTCGAAGACTCCGTACGTAGGGAGGAACACTTTTCGATGGACGTGCACCAGACGGTAACGTCCGTCCAAGGCGCCGAAATAGCCAACCGAGTTGAACAGGCTCCGGTCGTGCCGTTCGTAGAAACCGAGTACCACGTCCGGAGCCCCCTCGGGTGGCTCTCCCAGACCGGCCGCTACGTCCTCGGCCTCCCGCGCAGCCTCGGCTACTCCTCCTTCCAAGAAGTACCCGCTGAGGCTCGCCTCGGGGAATAGCAGGATGTCAGCGGCGCCCGTCTGACCGTCTACGACTTCACGAATCCGATCCAGATTGGCGGCAACGTCCGCCTTGGTCGGCTTGAATTGAGCCAGGCCCACTCTCATGTGACCTGCCTCTCCGGAGGGGTCCCTGGGTGCCGTGAGACTCCCGTGATGCTAATGGTTGGTAACATGCCCCACAAAGGTAAACTGTCTCCCTGTGTAAAGGCAGCACGAAGCGGCCGATGCTCAGGGCACGCCCTACGCGAGGGAACGAGGCCCCTAGGCCGGGGGTTAGAAACGAAATTCTAAAATACAACCCAGCGATGAGCCGGCACATGATACGCAAGACGCTTCTAATTCTCAGCGCCCTCAGCATCGTAGCCGTTCCCGTGGCGGCCCAGAACCGAGTCGCACGGCGCGGACCCCCAACGCCGCCAGATGCTGGCATCTTCTTTGGAGCGTTCCAGGCCATCCGTGACTACAGCCTCATCGCGCATAACGACTCTACGCTGTGGGACAAGGCCCTCGACGGCCTGATCGCCGAGCTGGACGACCCCTACGCCACCATCTTCACACCCGAATCGTTCGACGAGTTCCAAGAGGAAAACACGGGCAATTATGCGGGAATCGGTGTCCAGATCACCAACTTGAACGAGACCATTACCATCACCGCGGTCTTCCGAAATACACCCGCGGCGCACGCCGGCCTTCTGGTGGGTGATCTCATCGTGGGTGTAAACGGAGTGACCACCCAGGGATGGACCACCGCGCAGGCCTCGGACACGATCCGCGGCGAGGCTGGCACTGATGTCGACCTGACGGTCGCGCGCAAAGGCATGACCTCACTCATGCATCACACGCTGACCCGGGACAACGTTCATGTGTCATCGGTGGTCGCCGACATGATCACGCCCGACGTCGGGTACATCGCACTCGATCGCGTGGCCCGCTCGTCTGCGCAGGAGGTGGACTCTGCGCTCACGCACCTGGCGGCCGCGGAATCCATCGTCTTCGATCTGAGGGGCAACCCCGGCGGTTTCTTGGACGAATCGCTCATGTTGAGCGATCTCTTTCTCGAGACCGGGCAGCGCCTCGCCCGCCTCGAGAGCCGTACGCCCCGCGAGCGTGGCGGTGCCAAGGAGGAGGTGTGGAACGCCAAGCAGACTGCTCGCATTCCCCACAAACCGATCGTGGTGTTGGTTGATCGCTTTTCGGCCTCCGCTGCGGAGATCGTGGCAGGCGCACTTCAAGATCACGACCGGGCGGTGGTTTTCGGTGAGCGGACGTTCGGCAAGGGGATCGTCCAGTCCGTCATCCGGCTGTCGGAGTCCCGGCACCTACGCCTCACAACCGGGGAGTGGTTCACGCCGTTGGGCCGTTCCCTTCATCGACGTCGGGACCAGCAGGGCCGCCCACTTCCGGAGGATCCCGAGAGCTTCCCGACGGTCGTAACCGCGGGCGGCCGGGAACTTTCCGGAGGAGGTGGTATCTTCCCGGACCTGGTGATCCAGGCCGATACGCTCAAGACCGTTGAGCGTGTCTTCCTGTCACAGGCCGCACGAGACAGCGTTCCGTTGGGGCTTCGCATCGAAGAATTCGCTTTCGGCATCGCAACTCGGCTCAACGAAGACGGCGCCGGGCCCGCTCTCGACGAGGGCGACTTTCGGAGCTTCGCAGACGGACTCGCGGAGGAAGGGACCCTGAAGGAGCAGCTCGACGACCCGGTGGTGCTGGACTACCTGAGGTGGCGTGTGATGGTGCGCATGACCGACCGCATGGGCCGGCTGGGGGAGTCACTGAAGATCAGGGCCGAGCGGGATGCGGTTCTAGCAGAGGCGATCCGCCTGCTCGGCGAGGTCGAGACCCAGCCCGAGTTGTTCGCGATGGTCGATAAGCGTGAGCTAGATCGCCGCCGCCGGGCCAGCACGAGCGGCGGCGAGCGCTAACGGTCATCCCCGCGGATGGAATCTGCGGTGCACGTCCCTCAGGTACTGACGGTCCACATGGGTATAGATCTGGGTCGTCGAGATATCCACGTGGCCGAGTAGTTCCTGCACCGCGACGAGGTCCGCACCACCCTCCAGCAGGTGCGTCGCGAAGGTGTGGCGCAACGTATGAGGTGATACCCGTTTCGTGATGCCTACCGCCTTGGCCGAGGCACGCACCAGATTGAACACCGCCTGCCTGGATAGTGGCGTGCCCCGACGGCTCAGGAAGACCCCGCCCCTGGCTCTTCCGCCATCCAGGCCGGGCCTCACGTCTCGGAGGTAGCGCTCCAGGGCTCTCCGAGCCGGTGCTCCGATCGGCACGATTCGTTCTCGCGAGCCCTTGCCCAACACCAAGGCGTACCCCTCCTCGAGCGCTAGAGAGTTCAGGTGCAAGTTCGCCAACTCGGAGACCCTGACGCCTGTCGCGTATAGAAACTCCAGGATGGATTTGTCACGCCAGTACATGGGGTCGTTCTCGCTGGGGGCATCGAGCAGGCGCGTCGTCTCATCGAGCGTCAAGAAGTCAGGCAGTGGCCGCCCCACCTTCGGTGACTCCAACCGGTCGCTGGGATCGGTCTCGAGGACGCCCTCGGCCACGAGGAAACGGAAGTAGGTACGCACCGCCGACTGGGCACGCCGGATCGACGTAGCGGCCAAGCCGCCGGTCTTGAGATCGATCACGTAGTCACGGAGGAACGCAGCGTCGACGTCGGCCGGCCCGTGGAGTTTGCGGGCCTCCGCGAAGGAGACGACCCGCCGAAGGTCTCTGCGATAGGCGCACAGCGTGGCGTCGGCCAGCCCTCGCTCGAAGGCCAGATGGTCCTCGAACTGCTCGAGCCGGAACGCTCGCAGCAGGGCTTCATTCACGGCTCGCCCGCCCCTTCCGGCGACGGGCCGCGGTCGCGTGTGCGCCGCCACCACAGGGTGACCCCCACGGCCAAGACCATCGTCACGGCGAGGAGACCGCGATTCATCGTCGCGAACACAGCCAATATCTGCTCGAAGTTGTCGGCAGCCAGGCGCCCCAGCAGGACCAGCATGCCGTGCCAAATGCCCGAGGCGATCACGATCGGCACGCCTACCGGCAACGCACGTTGTTGCGTGACACCCGCAAACACCGGCACGACGGCTCTGAAGCCTGGCAGGAATCGTGTGATGAAAATCGCCGCGATGCCCCAGCGGTCGTAGAACCGACCGATCGTGTCCATCTGGGCGGGGTCCAGAATCCTCCTTCCAAACCCATTCTGGAAAAAAGCCGGACCGTACCGGTGCGCGGCAAGATAGACGGCGAATGCCGAAGAGACATTTGCGATCCAGGTCACGAGGAAGACCGCCATGAGAGTCGCGCGACCGTGGGTCGCCACGAAGCTTCCCAGGACCACGAACGTGTCGGCGGGCACGGGCGGAACCAGATTCTCCAGAGCCGCCCCAGCGCCCAGAACGAAATATGTGAGGACCGGCGGCAGGTTCTCGAGAAATGCGAGGGCTTCACGCATTGCACGCGCCGGCCACCCCGACCCGCCCTACCCGGCGGCCGGTTCGTTACCGCCGCCGACCTCCAGCAGGGCCACTGCATGCACAGCCAGGCCTTCGCCGGAACCCGTCCAGCCCATCCCCTCATTGGTCTTGCCCTTTACGGACACACGGTCGGTACCCACGTGGAGCACTCGCGCCAAATTCTGCCTCATTTCGGCCGAGAACGGCCCGATCTTCGGCCGCTCGCAAATCACCGCTACGTCGATATTACCCACGCGGAATCCGCGCTCCTCGATCACACCCACGGCCCGGGCCAGAAGATCCAGCGAGTCGGCATCCTTCCAGCGGTCGTCCGAGGGTGGGAAATGCGAGCCCACGTCCCCCGCCGCCGCCGCGCCCAGGACGGCATCGATCACCGCGTGGGCGATCGCGTCACCGTCGGAGTGTCCGGAGAGACCGGGCGAATCCGGGATGGAGACCCCGGCCAGAACCAGGGGCCGACCGGAATCGAAGCGATGGGAGTCGTAACCGAGGCCTACTCTCATGCTTCTCCATCTCCCGACGTCGGGTGGTGAGCTATTCCCCGTCCCAGCGCCGAATGGCCAGACAGACGTTGTGGCCGCCGAAACCGAACGAATTGCTGAGCGCCAAACGCACCGGACGTTCGACCATCCCGCCATGCGCGTAGTCGAGGTCGCAATCCGGGTCGGCCTCTACGAAGTTGATGGTCGGAGGAATGAGGCCTTCCTTGCACGCTAGCGCCGACGCGACGGCTTCTACACCGCCGGCGGCACCCAGAAGATGGCCTGTCATCGACTTGGTGGATCCCACGGTGACGTCGTACGCCGCCTCTCCAAATACCGCCTTGATCGCGGCCGTCTCATTGCGATCGTTGGCTTGCGTGGAGGTCCCGTGGGCGTTGATGTAATCCACACCGCTGGGCGAGTCATTTGCGTCCTCGAGAGCCATGCGCATGGCGTACTGCGCCCCCTTCCCTTCCGGCGCTGGCGACGTGATGTGGTAGGCATCGCCGGAGACGCCGTATCCCACGAGCTCGGCAACGATGTCGGCGCCCCGCTCTTGGGCTACCTCCAGCGCCTCAAGAATGACACAGCCGCCGCCTTCCCCGATGACAAATCCGTCTCTGGTGGCGTCGAACGGCCTTGAAGCCGTCGCCGGATCGTCGTTGCGGGTCGACATGGCTTTCATGGACGAGAAGCCCGCTATCGACATTGGAGTGACGGACGCCTCGCTACCCCCGGCGATCATGACGTCCGCCTCGCCCCGCTGGATGAACCGGAAGGCGTCGCCGATGGCGTGTGCGCTCGACGCGCACGCGGACACCGTAGCGTAGTTGGGACCTTTTGCGCCGAACCGGATCGAGATCAGCCCCGCGGCGATGTCCGGAATGAACATGGGCACGAAGAACGGGCTCACTCGCCCTGGGCCCCGCTCCAAGAGGATGGTGTGTTGGCGCTCGAATGTGGCAATGCCTCCGATTCCGCTACCGAAGATCACTCCGAAGCGCTCGGCGGCCACACCGGACGGCGGCCCGTCGAGCCCGGTCGACGCCATCGCTTCAATAGCCACGCCAAGACCGAACTGAGCAAACCGGTCGAAGCGCCGCACCTCTTTGGGATCTAGAAAACCGCTCGGATCGAAGTCCTTTACTTCACATGCGATCCGGGTGGAGTACTCCTCGGAGGCCTCGAAATTGGTGATCGGGCCACCTCCGCTCTTGCCCTGGAGAAGCGCCGCCCAGGTGTCTGATACGTCACCGCCTACCGGCGTAAGCAGACCCATTCCGGTAATGACGACACGTCGCCCCTTACCGCTTTCGAATATACTGGTCATACGTGGTGACGCGCTTTTCCTGCCGCGTTACTCTCCAGCTTGCTGCTCGATGTAGGTGATCGCGTCGCCGACCGTGCGCATCTTTTCCGCATCCTCGTCGGGGATGTCCACGCCGAATTCCTCTTCGAAGGCCATCACCAACTCGACCGTGTCGAGGGAGTCCGCACCCAGATCCTCTACGAACGACGCTTCATGCGTGACCTTCTCAGGGTCGACGCCCAACTCGTTGATGATGATTTCCTTGACCTTGGCCTCTGCGCTATCAGCCATGTTTCCTCCGCGAAGATTATTGTGTGTTCCTACCCAGGTAGCCTATTCCGACCTTTGGTGCTCGGGTCTGCCCGATCCTACATGACCATCCCGCCGTCTACTGTGATCACCTGGCCGGTAATGTAGCGAGCCCCCGGCCCTGCGAGAAACCGAATGACGCTCGCGACATCCCCCGGCTCGCCCAGGCGCTCCATCGGAATGTGGGCCTGTAGCTCTTCCACCACCGACTGGTCCAACCCGGAAGTCATATCGGTCCGAATGTAGCCGGGCGCAACCGCGTTGCAGCGAACCCCCCTCGGTGCCAACTCACGGGCGACACTCTTGGTAAAGCCGTGCAGCCCAGCCTTCGACGCGGCGTAGTTCGCCTGGCCCGCGTTTCCAATCAATCCGACCACCGACGAGACGTTGACGATCGAACCCTCGCGGCGCTTCATCAGACCCCTACACGCTGCGCGGGTCATGTTGAAGGCGCCCTTGAGGTTAACATTTATCACCTCATCCCAATCCTCACTCTTCATACGCAACAACAATGTGTCCCTCGTGATGCCCGCATTGTTCACGAGCGTATAGATGGGTCCGAGATCCTCCTCGGCCTGTTTGAGCGTTGCCGTGGCCGCGTCGTAATCACCCACGTCGCAGGCGTAGCCCGCATGTCCTGACCCGGGAAGCTCCTTCGCGGCGGCGGCGGCCGCATCCCCGTTGCGGCCGATCACCGCCACTGTCGCACCCGCAGCAGCCAGTTCTTCGCACACGGCACGCCCGATGCCACGCGAACCGCCGGTCACGAGTGCAACCCTGCCTTCGAACTCACGCATGATCGGATCCCTCGCTCAAGAGCGCGTCAATGTCCTCCGGTTCGCCCACCGCCCGGCACGGCACACCGCGGGCGTTCCGCCGGCTCAATCCACAAAGCACGGACCCGGGGCCCATTTCGATGAAGCGGTCCACGCCGGCGCTAAGCATCTCCCGCATGCACCCCGCCCACCTTACGGGCGAAGTCAGTTGGTCCACCAGGAGTTCCCTTGCCGTGTCGCCGTCCGTGACCGGGCCGCTTGTCACGTTGGACACGACCGGGAAGTGCGGATCGCCGAAGTTTAGGTCATTCAGCTTGGCCCGCAATCCCTTTGCTGCCGGGGCCATGAGGGGGGAGTGGAAGGCTCCGGAGACGGTGAGGGGGACCACGCGACGGGCGCCCGCCTCGGTGGCGAGTCGCATTCCCTCTTCGACTCCTTCCTCATCCCCGCTGATCACCACCTGGCCAGGACAATTGAAATTTGCCGGAACGCAGACCCTGCCACCGACGGAGGCGGCCTCGCATATCGCGATGAGCTCGTCGTCGGTTAGGCCGATCACTGCCGCCATAGTCCCAGCTCGTTTGGTACCCGCGGCGAACATGAGCTGGCCTCGCAGCCGAACTCCAGCCACCGCATCGGCAAAAGACAGAGTGCCTGCGGCAACGTGGGCGGAGTATTCACCCAGGGAGTGGCCCGCCGCGTGGGAGATCTCGCCAAGCGGCTCACCTACGATGCGGAACACGGCGACCGAGTGGGTCAGGATGGCCGGTTGTGCGTTCTGCGTGAGGACCAATTCGTCTTCCGGACCTTCCCAACACAACCGCGACAATGCGAATCCGAGGATATCGTCAGCCTCTTCGAACGTGTGAGCCGCCTCCGGGTAGGCCCGGGCCAATTGGAGGCCCAGTCCCACATGCTGTGAGCCTTGGCCAGGAAAGAGTATGGCAGTCGACACGGTAGTCTTGGGTTTTTGGTCAGTGAATGGGCTTCAGCGGGGTCCACCAGCGATGTGTTGCCCGCGCAGGCCGGTGCTTCTGGTCCACTCCTCGGGTGCCTCCACGAGCGCCCATGGCCCCTTCATGCGTGCTCACCGACGGCGCGCGCGCCGGTGACGGCCTGCTGCTCGTGCTCGACGATAGAAGACCGGACGGCCCTGGCCGCCACGTAGATGGCGTTTCGAATGGCCTTGGGCGGCGAGTCTCCGTGGCAGATGATCGAGACTCCGTTCAGGCCGAGAAGTGGGGCCCCACCGGTCTCGGTGTAGTCCAGAACACGGAACACCTCCTCCAAGTCGTCGGTGGCGGCGAAACTGTCGGCGGTCCGCCTCAACAATTCGACGACGAAGGTGGCCACCGACTCATAGAACTTCAGGAGCACGTTCCCCACGAATCCGTCACACACGAGCACATCGCAATCGCCGAGAATGATTTCCCGCCCCTCGACGTTACCGATGAAATTGATATCGCTCTCGGCGAGCAGCCGATGTGCCGCGAGCTCGAGCTCGCCACCCTTCCCAGGTTCTGCCCCAATGTTGAGAAGTCCCACGCGAGGGTTGTTCACGTCCATCAAGTGCTCGGCGTACACGCTTCCCAGGCGCGCGAATTGAAGCAGCTGTTGGGGCTTGCAGTCGACGTTGGCGCCCGCGTCCAGCAAGAGTAGTGAGCCCTTGGCGGTGGGTAGCACCGCTCCGATAGCGGGCCGATCGACTCCTTCGAGGCGACGCAGAATGAACAGTGAAGCGGCCATCACGGCGCCGGTGGAGCCCGCGCTGATGAAGGCATCCGCTCCGCCGGCCTTCTGGAGCCGGAGGCCGACTACGATGGAGGAGTGGGGTTTTCGACGTATTACCGTGGAAGGAGTGTCGGTCGGAAGGACACGGTCCGGAGCATGCACGACGCTCACACGGTCCCCGGGATAGTCGCTGTAACGTTCTAACTCGGATCGGATTGGGGCCTCATCCCCAACGAGGATGACCTCCAGATCCGGATCCGAGCCCCGGAGCGCCTCGATCACACCCGCAATCTCGCTCACAGGAGCGCCATCGGTACCCATGGCGTCCAGCGCAATCCGCACGGTTCGGACCTCGCTTAGTGGCTGAGGTGTGCTGAAACCCCGAGCGCGACTCGGCCGCACCTCCGGCTCCCGGCCGCCCTTGGCTTCACGGGCCGCTTAGTCCAAATCGGTCTCAACGACGGCCTTGCCACCGTAGTACCCACAACTCGGGCACACACGATGCGGGATCTTCGGATCCCCACATTTGGAGCACGCATGCGTGATCACCGGCTCCGCCTTGTAGTGCGTGCGGCGCTTACGCTTGCGCTGCTTCGAGATCTTTTTCTTGGGAACAGCCATTTCTTGATTTCACTCGCTACCCAGCGCCCGGAGTACATCCCAGCGAGAATCCGCGTCCTCCCCGCAGCACTGGCAGTTCTTTTCGTTCAGGTTGGTACCGCACCGCGAGCAAAGTCCCTTGCAATCCTCTTTGCAGAACGCGTAGGAGGGCACAGCCAGTACCAACTCCTCGCGAATGGGCCCGCGCAGGTCCAACTCCATCGCGGTGGCCTCCAGGGGATACGCATCCCCCGCGGGGTCTTCACCCAGCTCATCCGCCGGGATGAACACCAACGTCAACTCCGTATCAAACGGGGAGCTCACGTCTGCCAGGCAACGCCGGCATTCCTGCACCAGCGATCCCTGAACACTCCCCCGCATGACGACCTCGCCAGAGCCCGCGATGGTCGCCTCTATCCTAGCGTGAAGGGGCGACGCGAACCGTAAACCCGACTCCTCGAACAACGGGTCGTCCGGGTCGATCGCACCCTCGACCCGGAGTACGCCCTCGCGCTCTAGGCGAACCAGATCGACTCTGAGCATAGTCGCAAAAGTTAGCCGGAGGCATGGGGTCAGTCAACGCAGAAGGCCGCTCGAGAATGACCTCGCCGAGGCCCGCCTGTAATCAGCCGCTGAGGCCTAGGCGCTCGTGCGTGGAGAAGAAGAAACCGATCTCCGCCCTGGCGTTTTCGTCCGAGTCGGAAGCGTGGATAGCATTCCGCTCCTTCGACTCGGCATAGAGGTTACGGACCGTCCCCTCCGCTGCGTCAGCGGGATCCGTCGCGCCGATCGCCCCGCGCAAGGCGGGCACAGCGTCGTCTGCTTCGAGGACCATCGGAATGACCGGCCCGGAGGTCATGAACTCGACGAGAGAGTCATAGAACGGCCTCTCTGAGTGAGCCGCGTAGAACTCCCTGGCTTGAGCGAGGCTCAGCCTGGTCATGCGGAGCGCGTGTACCTCGAACCCGCCCTCTTCGAGGTGCGCGATGATTTTTCCGGCACTACCCGACGCAACCGCGTCGGGCTTGATGATAGCCAAAGTAAGGCTCATGTGAACGAATCCTATTAGGGTTCCGGCCCCACCGGGGCCTTCTAATCAATCGGGCATGCTTGATTCAGGATGGGACAGAAGCCGCAATACGACCTCTCGGTTCACGAAACCCACCAGCTCGCCTTCACGGACCACGGGAATCTGCTCAAGATCGCGGTTGACGAGGATGTTGGCGGCCTCCAGGAGGCTTTGGTCCTCGGACACGCACATGATGGTGCGACTCATCACATCGCGAGCCGTCGGCTCCTCGGCTGCATCGGCCACCGTACCCTCGACCTCGCCAAGCCGAAACCGAGGAAGGAGGTGCTTGATCGCGTCTCCGGCAGTGATGATCCCCAACACCTCATAATTTTCTCCGACGACGGGTACCGCGCGCACCTCGCGCCGAACCATGAGGTCGATGATCTCGGGGAGAGGTGTATCGGGATAGACCCTGTAGTTGAGCGAGATCAAGGCGTCCTCGACGAGCAGATGCTCTTGGAGCTCGACACTCATCAGGTTGGTGAGCGCGAACGCCTGCTCCGGCCGGGTCGCCCCAGTAAGCTGATCCTCCAGCTTGCGGTCGCGAAGCGCTCGCGTAATGGCGGGGATGATTTGATCACGAAGCGTGGCCACCCGTCGAGGCGTCAGGAGGAGCAGGATGACCCGGCATGCTGCCGGAGCCGCACCCTGCACCGCGATCTCGATCGGCTCGGCCGCCACGGCCAGAGCTCCACAGAGCTCGTCCACCAACTCGGTCTGGGCGGCCACGAGCACGGTCTCCTCACCTACGCGAAACACCTCCCCGACGCCACTCACCAGTTCGGCCACGAGCCTTTGATCCCGGTCGCCGCCGCCGGCCATCGACCCCTCCGTGGCCAGGGTCGTGAGCACATCCTCGAGAGACCGCCCCTCCGTCTGGAGAACGATGCGGTCGTCGGATAGTATGTCGGAGACCCTCATCGTTTCTCCACTCGCTTCCGCGAAAGCCTTCGCTGCATCTCGGGCTTACGCGCTGAGCGCCTCTTGCACGAGGACCACGATATCGGCCGGCCGCTTGGCCACTGGGATGCCATTCGCCTCGAACGCCGCCATCTTTTCCTCCGCCGTTCCGGAGGATCCGCTGATGATGGCACCGGCGTGTCCCATGCGCCGTCCTGGTGGCGCCGTCTGCCCGGCGATGAACCCAACGGCCGGCCTGTCTAGGTTCTCGCTGACCCAAGCGGCCGCCTCCTGTTCGTCGGTGCCCCCGATCTCCCCGATCAAGACGATCACCTCGGTCTCCCCATCACTCGCGAATGCCTCGAGCGCATCAACGAAATTGGTGCCGATGAGGGGATCGCCTCCGATGCCCACGCAGGTCGTCTGGCCGAGACCGGCCGCCGTGAGTTGTGCCACAGCCTCATAGGTCAGGGTGCCCGACCGTGAGATCACCCCGACTGGGCCCGGCGTCACGATCTGTCCAGGGATAATGCCCACCTTGGCCTTCCCAGGAGAAATGACACCCGGACAATTGGGGCCTAGCAGGCGTGCGCCCCGGTCGCGCACGAAGGCATGGGCTCTCGCCATGTCGAGTACCGGAATGCCTTCGGTGATGGCGACGATGAAGTCCACTCCAGAATCCGCCGCCTCCAGGATCGCCCCGGCCGCGAACGCGGGAGGAACATAGACGACAGACGTATTCGCTCCGCCCTCCCGTACGGCCTCTTCCATCGTGTTGAAGATCGGTACGCTCTCACCGCTGGGGCCATCGAAGGTCTGCCCGCCCTTGCCCGGTGTGACACCGGCCACGATGCGGGTACCGTATTCCATCATCTCACGCGTGTGGAACGATCCGTCGCGACCCGTGATGCCCTGGACCGCGACCCTTGTGTTTTCGTCGACGAAGATCGCCATGATCAGTTCCCCTTGGTCATCTGAACTGCCCGTTGCACCACTTCGTCCATCGACGTGAACGCGGAAAATCCAGCGTCGGCTAGAATCTGAATCGCCAGTTCCTCGTTGGTGCCCGTCAGCCTGATGATGATCGGAGGTTTGATATCGATGCTCTGAGTCGCCGCAACGATACCGTTCGCGACATCATCGCAGCGTGTGATCCCGCCGAAGATGTTGAAGAGGATTACCTCGACGTTCGGGTCAGACGTAATGATCTCCAGCGCCGCAACGACCTTTTCGGGATTCGAGGAGCCCCCTATGTCCAGAAAATTGGCCGGCTCGCCTCCGTAGAACTTGACGAGGTCCATCGTGGCCATCGCCAACCCGGCACCGTTGACGCAGCATCCGACGTTCCCGTCCAGCTTCACGTAGCTGAGGTCGGCTTCCCTCGCTCGGGTCTCGGCCCAGGGTTCGGCCGAGAGATCACGGTACTCGGCGATGGACGGCTTTCGGAACAACTCGTTGTCGTCGATGCTGAGCTTGGCGTCGATCGCCTTCACCTCGCCGGCGTCGGTCGAGATGAGCGGATTGATCTCGGCCATGGATGCGCCGGCCGATGTGAAAGCGTCGTATAGCTGGGCGATGATCCGGGAGGCCTGCTTCGCCAACGCCTGGTCATCGTAGAGCGTGGAGGCCAGCCAGTAAGCCTGGTGCGGAAGCATCCCGTACCGAGGGTCGACGGCCAGCTTACGGATCGCGTCGGGGTTGGTGTGCGCCACCTGCTCGATGTCGATACCCCCCTCGGCCGAGACCATGAACGTGGGCGCTTGGGTCTTACGATCGATGAGAATGCCGACATAGGACTCCGTCGCGATGTCCTCGGCCGGGGTGACCAGAACCTGGTTCACCGTGAGGCCGTTGATCTCCATGCCGAGAATCGCGTCGGCGTGCTGGCGCGCCTCTTCCGGGGTGGAAGCAAGCTTTACTCCCCCGGCCTTTCCCCGACCTCCCGAGTGCACCTGGGCTTTCACGACGACGGTGCCCCCGTATCCACGAGCGATTTCCTCAGCCCGTTCAGGAGTGTCGGCGACCTCGCCGGGCGGCACCGGAATGCCCGCCGCGCGGAAAATTTCCTTGGCCTGATACTCGTGAACGTTCATGCTCGTCCGTTCGACTGTTCGGGGATGACGCCGGAGCAGCGTCCAGCTGGGTTATCGTGGCAGCCTCGGTGCTTCGCAGGCCCACACAGACGGCTCAAGCTACCAATGCCCTCCGAATCACGGAAGAGGTTGACGGGTCTCGATTCACCCCACCCTATTCAAACGGCCGAGGAGAGCCCGTAGCTCCGCCAGAGCGCTGCCGAAGCCTTCGTAGTCACCCGACCGCAGACGCCGCTCCGCCTCGTCGAGCAACTGCAGCGCCTCGGCGGGCCACTCCCTGCGATCGCCCGGCAAGGCGATCTCCGGCACCGAGGAGAGATCCACCGCACCGCCTGCCTCCCCACCGGCCCGAGCAAGCTCTGCGATGGCCGCTCGCACAGTGGGTTGCATCGAGACTCGCCGGCCATCGCTCACGACGAAGCGCTGGAGATCGGGAATCGCGCCTCTGCTGGCGGCGAGGAAGACGGGCTCGATGTAGAGCAGCGCCTCGCCGACCGGGACGACATGGAGATGGCCGGTCCAGACGTTGCTGCCCCCCTGCCGCCACAGCGAGAACTGCTCGGAAATTGCTGGATCCTGCTCTACCAGGGCTTCGATCTGCCGCGGGCCCTGTACGAGCTCCTCACGGGGCACGTCGTAGAGCACCAGCTCACCGTAGTGTCCCGGATCGTTCCGGGCCACAAAAATCGCCGCCAGGTTATTACGTCCGAGAGGTACGAGCACCGTAGTGAGGAGAAACGAGGGCTCGTCGTCCCCTGGAAGCCGGTACAACCCGTACTCAGGCCGATAGGGGACCGGGCTGTCCTCTCGCTCCAGCTCTGCCGCGTCGTCCCAGACGTCCTGCTGTCTGTGGAACTCGACCGCGCTCTCTATATGGTATTGATGCAAGACCGTAGCCTGCGTGATCATGAGCGACTTCGGATACCGGAGGTGCCGCTGAAGGCCCTCGGGCATGTCGCTGATCGGCTTGAAGAGCCCGGGGAATGCGCCCTGATAAACCTTGAGGAGCGGATCTCGCGTGTCCACCACGTACAGGTTCATCTCTCCGGTCTTGGCGTCCACCGTGATCTTCACGCTGTTGCGAACGTACCGGACCGGCCTTCGAGGCATCAGCTCGTACAGGCGGGAGAGGGGGAACCAGCGGGTGCCCGTAAAGCCATCGAGCATCCAAACGATGTGGCCATCGTACACGACCGGGTAAGGGTCCTCCGGAAAACGGAGCAGATCGCCCGTAACCCGGCTGACCCGTCCCTCCACGCTTCGCCTGAACAGGAGTCGGCTGTCCTCGGTCAACTCGCTCGCGAGTAGGAGGTTGGCATCCCGAAAGTACCATGCGAGCGCGAGTTTCCTCAGTAGTGAGTTGAGCTGGATACCGCGGGGATAGTCGATCCCTTCCTCACCGGATCCGCTGAACGTGGCCGCCAGCTCGAGGTCGGTGGGATTGATGACCACGTACTCCTGGTTGGGCGAGCTCCGCCGCGAACGGATGTACACCAACGAACTCGACAACCTCAGACCCTCCGGGGCCAGTCCATCCTCGAACTCGACAGGCATGCCATGGAGGAACATCTCCGGCCGGCCCTCAGGCGTCTTGGTGGTCGCCGCACTCGCAACCGCTCCCAGTCCGGCGACGTAGGGGAACCGCAGGTGCCGATTCTGCCAGTTGGGATCCGGAATTCCGGTCGCGTCGATCTCACGCACGGCCAGTGCGACCGGAACGGCACCGTCGGCTCCGTCGTACCGATCGATGATCACGTCATAGAACCTGTAATATCTCTTGTCAGTATGGAGATTGTTGTACCGAGCCCTCAGCACCGCGGAGTTCCACATCGGCAGGCCGTTGAACTGCTCCGCGGCAGCCTGCCAGTCCACGGGATCGGTCGCGCTATACGCGAACTGCTTGCGTTCGAGAACATCCAGCCCGAACCCAATTCGGGTGAAGCGCATGTTGTGCTCGATGAACGGTGTCTCCCGCTCCAACTCGTTGGGCTGAACTCGCAAGCGTTGTGCGAGGCTGGGGTAGAGCTGGCCAATGACGATGCCGCCGCCGATCACTCCGATCAGCCCTACCGTGAGAGGTAACATTCGACCCTTGAGACCGCTCCATAACGCACCGACGGCCGCGAAGGTCGAGAGCACAGTGAGCGTGCGCATTGCCGGAAGCCGAACATTGGCGTCCGTGTAGCCGAAAATGCCCTGGACCTCGGACGTACCGTCCAAGAGCAAGAAGTACCTAGCCAACCAGAATCGGAGGGCCAGGAATATGAAAAACGCCGCGATCACCACCGAAAGGTGCACTCTCGCCTCACGGTCGATGATGACGCGATTCTTGCCGAACTCGAGCGCACCGGTGGCCGCGTAGCCTGCCGAGCACAGCATGAACACGAGAAACGCCAACGCCAGCGCAAAGGTGACAATCGCCCCGAGTACGGGAAGCATGACCACGTAGAACATGAGATCCTTCCCCAGAATCGGATCAATCATGCCCCACACCGGCGCACTCCGAAGAAAGAGCAGTTGGAGGCCCATCGCCGGCGGAATCGAGGCGCCGAACCAGACACCGAGCAGGGCTGCCGTCGAGACCACCGTCCACCGGATGAAGCTACGCGGTAGCTGCTCGGAGATCTCGAGGTCGCCGAAGCGCCGCTTGATCTGGATTTTCCCGAGGGTACGAGCCACGTAACGCAGATTCAGAACGATGGTCGCGGCGACGATGCCCCCCCCTGCGAACCGGACACCCCACTCCCAGAATGCCCGCTTCCAGAACACGGCAGAGAAATCGACCGTACGAAACCACAGGATCTCGACGTAGAGGCTCGAGACCATACGGCCGAGCAGAAGTACGGTGATCACCACGATCCCTGCGATGGCGAGCGGCCGCCCGCCCTTCCACCAGTTTGCGCGAACCTCAGACATGCACACCCTTCGACCGAAGCCAATCCTCTATCTCATTTCGAATCTCTTCCAACCGTTCCGCCGTTTTCGCCTCGTATCGAGCCACGAGGACCGGCTGGGTGTTCGAGGCTCTCAACAAACCCCACCCATCACCGAACAGCACCCTCGCACCATCCACGTCGATCACCTTGTGGCTCCGCCTGAAGTGCTCCTGCGCCTCCCGCACCAGTTGGAACTTATCCTCTTCGGGCACCTCGACCCTGAGTTCCGGCGTGGAAGCCAATACAGGATAATCGGCGACCATCTCCGAGAAGGGGCGATCCGAGCGGGCGAGCAGGTCGATGAGGCGGCACGCGCCGTATAACGCGTCGTCGAATCCGAGATACTGATCAGCAAAGCAAATATGCCCTGAAAGCTCACCCGCGAGGGGCGCACCTACCAGCCGCATCTTTTCCTTCATGAGCGAGTGGCCCGTCTTCCACATGATAGGCTCTCCGCCCGCCTTGGCGAATTCCTCAGGCAAGACCTGTGAGCACTTCACATCGAACACCAATTTCTGGCCAGGACCATCCCGCGCCAGGATGTCGATGCCGAACAGGAGGAGCAGCATGTCTCCGCGAACGACCGTGCCGTTCTCGTCCACGGCTCCAATGCGGTCGGCATCCCCATCGAAGCCGATGCCGAGATCCGCGCCAGTCTCTCTGACGGTCCGCATCAGGTCGACCAGGTTCTCGTCGACCGTAGGATCCGGGTGGTGGTTGGGGAACGTGCCGTCGGATTCGCAAAAAAGCGGGACCACCGTGGCACCGAGAGCCTCCAGAAGGGACACCGCGACGAGCGAACCCACACCGTTGCCGCAGTCGACCACAACCTTGATCGGGCGCGGAAGGCTGAACCGCCCGACCACGTCGGCGGCGTATCGTTCAAGCACCTCCACGGTCTCGCGCGATCCGGCGCCCGCGATCACGTCGTCGGCCTCGATCCTGAGCCGTAGCCCCTGGATAGCCTCGCCGTACACCGACGCACCCTCGAGCGTCATCTTGATCCCGTTCCACTCCGGAGGGTTATGCGATCCGGTGATCTGGATCCCCCCATCGGCCTCCAGGTCATGTTCGGACCAGTAGACCACGGGCGTGGGCACCATGCCAACGTCCACCACCTTCGCGCCCGAGGCCTCGAGTCCTTCCATGAGCGCACCGACCAGCTCGGGAGAGCTGGGCCGGTTGTCGTGGCCCACCACCACCCGGAGGCTCGGACCGATTTGGTCCCCAGCCATGCTCCCGTACGCACGCCCGACGGCCCGGGCAATCTCGGGCGTCAGCTCGTGACCGACCAGGCCACGTATGTCGTACTGACGGAAGATATGGACAGGGACGTTCATCAGCGTCTCGGACGGGGATGGCACCGGCGAGCCCGGAACGTAGACATGCCGAAAGGGGGCGTCAAAGTCCGCAAGCCCCACATGTCAGCCAGAGGCTTAGAGCGCGCCGAGCAATAAGAACCCGCCCGACGTCAGGCTCTCGGCGGCCGCTTGGGCCAACTCGAGCGCCGAACCCGGAAAGATCCCGGTGTACAGGACGACGGCAACGCCCACGATGAGCGCCAGCCTCAACGGGACCGGAACCGCCAGCCCAACGTGGGCGTCGGCGTCGGGGGCCTCACACATCCACATGAACCACGCGACCCTCAGGTAATACCAGTACGACAGGACCGTCGTCAGCACGAGGATCGTCGACAGGTAGACCAGGTTCGCGTCCATCGCTCCTTGCAACAGGAATATCTTGCCGATGAATCCGCCCGTGCCCGGGAAGCCCGCGAGCGACAGCAGGAAGATGGTCATGAAGATCCCGAGCATCGGCTGGCGCCAACCCAAGCCTGCATAGTCGTCGATGCGCTGGTTGCGCTCCGCCTGACCACCCACGGTCATGACGATCGCGAGAGCGCCAATGTTCATGAACGTGTAGACGAACAAGTAGAACAGCAGCCCTGCCGTCGCGGTGCCGTTGTTGGACACGATGGCCAGGAGTAGATAGCCGGCATGCGCGATGCTGGAGTACGCCAGCATACGCTTCACGTTCACCTGAACGAGCGCAATGAGATTCGCCCCCACCATGGACAGAACCGCCAGCCACCAGATGATGGCCCACCACTGAGCGTATACGCCGTCGAACGCGATGGAGAACACCCTAAGGAAGGCGACGAACGCCGCCGCCTTCACCCCGGCGGACATGAAGGCCGTCACCGGCGTGGGCGCACCCTCGTACACGTCGGGCGTCCACATATGGAACGGCACGGCCGAGACTTTGAAGGCAAAACCGATCGCCAGCAGCGCCACGCCGAAGCCGAGCAGGCCCGTGTGCGCCGAGCCGTCCCCAATCGCGGCGGCGATGGCAGCGATGTTCGTACTCCCGGCGGCCCCGTATGTGAGCGCGATACCGTACAAGAAGAAACCGGTCGAGAACGCACCGAGCAGAAAGTACTTGAGGCCGGCCTCGGCGGACTTGCGATCGCGTCGGTTCATCGCGGTCATGGCGTACACAGCAATCGACATGACTTCGAGGCCGAGGAAGATCACGATGAGATCACGGGCTGACACCATGAACATCATGCCCACCGTCGACAGCAGAAGCAGACCGTAGAACTCACCGGCCTGCAGCTTCTGTTTCTCCACATATCCGATGGAAACCATCACGGACATTCCTGCGGCCGTGAGTAGGATCCAGTTGGCGTAGAGGCGGAACCCGTCGACAGCCACCATGGCCGAACTTCCTACCTCGGTGACACCGTATAGCCAACCGTTCGCGAGCGCCGCGACAAGAATACCGAGCAACGACAGCCACCCGAGGTCTGTCACCCGATCGGGGCTCGTGTGCATCCGCTTCGACACGCCGGCCACCAGGACCACCATCGCCCAAGCAGACAGCACCAACTCCGGAAGGAGCGCAATCAGGTAGTGACCTTGCGAGCTGAAATCCAGATGCATGGTCATGTCAGCGGACCGCCATCAGGCCGCGCGGCGGGCCGTCGCCCATCTCGCCCATAACCGGGAACCCGTTGCTCTCATCGGGGATGATCACAGGTGCCGCGCTCACGCCTAGACCGAGTTCGTCCACCCCGAGCCTCAACACCGAATTGGGGGATTGCTCCACCCGCTCGAGCAAAGCCTGTACACTCGGCTCCATGCGCTCCAGAAATGGCGCAGGGTAGACCCCGATCACGATCATGAGCGCGATCAGCGGAGCCAGGATCACGATCTCCCGGCGGGACAGGTCCTCCACGGCGACGTTCTCCTCCTTATCCAACTCGTTGAAGAAGATGCGTTGCAACATGGGAAGCATGTAGTAGGCCGCGAAGACCACTCCGGTCGTGGCGAATATGGCCACCAGCGGATGGGTCTCAAACGTCCCGAGCAGCGCCAGGAACTCCCCTACGAATCCGCTGGTTCCGGGCAGGCCGATAGAGGCCAATCCTGTGATGACGAACGCGGTCGCCAGCATCGGAGCCACACGTCCGAGTCCGCCGAAGTCCTCGATGAGCCGCGTGTGCCGTCGCTCGTAGAGCATGCCCAGCAACAGGAACAGGGCGCCGGTAGAAATCCCGTGGGAAATCATCACGAACAGGCCGCCCTGAAGGCCGTTCGTCGTGAGCGCGAAGATCCCGATCACCACGAAGCCCATGTGGGCGACTGAAGTGTATGCGACCAGCTTCTTCGCGTCCGGTTGCACGGCCGCCACCAGCGCGGCGTAAATGATACCGATCACCCCCAGCGTCAGCATGACGGCCACCACCGTGGGGTGTTGGGATGCTGCAGGAAACAACGGCAGGAGGAACCGCAGAAAGCCGTATGTGCCCATCTTGAGGAGGATGGCGGCAAGGACCACCGAGCCGGGTGTTGGAGCCTCGACGTGGGCGTCGGGCAACCATGTGTGGAACGGGAAGATGGGCACCTTGATCGAGAATGCCAGCGCGAATGCGCCGAAGAGCCAAAGTTGCTCTTTGAGCGTAAGCGGCAACCTGAGCAAGTCGGCGTAAGAGAAGGTCGCCGCTCCCAAAAGTGTCTCCGCCCGCTGATGCAGGTACAGAATCGCGACCAACATCAGTAGCGATCCCACCGCGGTGAACAGGAAGAACTTGATGGCCGCGTAGATGCGGCGTTCGCCACCCCAAACGCCGATGATGAAATACATGGGGACGAGCGTGAGCTCGAAGAAGACGTAGAAGAGCAGTAGGTCCGTGGCCAAGAACACGCCCACAACGCCCGTCTGGAACAAGAGCATGAGCGCGTAGAACGCCTTCTGTCTGTTCTTGATGTAGTTGAACGACCCCAAGATCGCGAGCGGGGCGGTGAAGGTGGTCAGCATCACCATGAACAGGCTGATGCCGTCGAGCCCCAGCGAGTAGCTGACTCCCCAGGCCGCAATCCACGGACGTGTACTTTCGAGCTGGAACCCTCCCTGCCCCACTGCGGGGTCATAGGCCCACCACAGCCCGATGCTGAGTACGAACACCAAGAGGCTCCACCGGAACGCTACGGTCTTGGCGTGCTCGGCGGGCGTCCACAGCACGTGGGCCAACCCTGCGAGCGGTAGCCACAGTAGCGCGTGGAGGATCCAATCGGAGTAGGAGACCATGTCCAACATCTAGAAGGCCACCCATCCCAGGATCACCACGACCCCGATCGTGAGGATGAACGCATAGGTGTTGATCTGCCCCGTCTGGAACAGGCTCCCCACCCATCCCAAGGCTCTGGCCAGATGACCCACCATGTTCACGGTACCATCGATGATCACGCTGTCTACGAAACGCCATGAGAAGTGTGACAGGGCGTGGACAGGCCTCACGATGATCGCATCGTATGCCTCGTCCACGTAGTACTTCCGGTAGAGCACGCGACCGAATCCCGTCGGCTCGGCGGCGTCTGCCGCCGGCACGTGTTTCTGGCCGCTGACCACGCGCGCGGCGGTCAGGACCACGACGGCAGCCAAGCCGGTCGCCACCAGAGCCCACAGCAGCTCCCCTCCCCCGAACGGGGCCTGATGCGAAATCTCGCCCAGATGCTGGGCCTGGATCTCGTGCGCCCCCGCCATCACCGGCTCGAGCCAGTGATGGAGATTTTCTCCCATCGGCAGGAACCCGAAGCCTCCCAAGAAGGACTCAGAGATCGCCGCCGGCACGTTGACCCAGCCACCGAACACGGAGAGGGCGGCCAATACAGCCAGCGGAATCCACATCACGCGCGGCGTCTCGTGGAGGTGCTTCGCTTCCTCCTCGCCGGTCCGATTCGCGCCGTGGAAGGTCATCACCATGAGGCGCGTCATGTAGAAGGCCGTCAGCAGGGCCGTCACGAGCGCGAGCACCCAATAGATCGTATAGAGCGTCGGATAGGGCGCGTTCGCGGCACCCGCCCAAGCGCCCGCGGCCCAGATGATCTCGTCCTTGGAGAAGAACCCGGCGAACGGCCAGATCCCGGAGATGGCCAGCGTGGCGATCCACATGGTCGCCCACGTGATCGGCATGTACTTTCTGATGCCACCCATGTTCCTCATGTCCTGGGCGTCCCAATCCTTGCCGGTGTGGTGCAGAGCGTGGTGCAGCGAGTGGATGACAGCGCCCGCGC
>JADFRS010000029.1 GCA_022561145.1 Gemmatimonadota bacterium | reverse complement strand
GAAGACTCGACCCTGGATTTCGAGCTATACCGGAGTCCTGAATACGTGTTTGAAGACGGAAAATACAGGGTCCCAACATCCCCCGGGCTGGCAGTGAGCATCGATCAGGAACTCTACGACCGGGTCTACCGGCAGCATGAGACCTTGATCCGGTAGGCGGCCTCAGAGACCGAGACTGTCGGATCACCCATCAGGCGCAATCTCAGCTCACCGATCGAAGCCGGCGGCCGCCGACTTCCGGCGGACATGATCGCCGCGACCGTGCGTTCTTCCTCGCGGGTTAGAATCGGTTTGGGGCCCATCGGTTACTCCTCTCCCTGTGGATCAATTTGAAGCCTCGCTAGCGTGGTCGATGCCCGTAGAATCGGTTCGTCGCCGTGCGTCGTGATCAAGGTGGTCTCAGCTCCTTCCGCCTTGAATAACCCGCAGGAGCGCACGCTCCGCCGGCGTGCTCAACTTCTCCAACTCCGACATGATTTCTTCTGTCTCGTGCACCCAACTTCGGATTTCGCCGAGCACGAAAATCAATTCGCCTTCGAGCCGGCGGTGGGGTAACGGCTTGAGCCCAGCCTTGGCCGCCGCCTTAGGTGACGTGCGCCGATACACCCACGACGTCGACCGTCCCAGCGCCTCAGCGAGTTCGCGAACCCCGACGCGTGTCTCAGCCGGCACGAGCCACAAACGTTCCCGCCAAGACAGATCAGCGAACGGGACCACCTCGAGGAGGGGGACCTCCGGTGGTGCGTCCTGAGTGGGCACGACGTGCTCGAGTTCGTCGACGATCCAGTCACGGGGGACGGAGGCACCTGGCGGCATCAACTCGAGGCGGTGCACAAGATCTCGGAGGCTCATCGCCGGCCGCCCGGATGATGTGGCCATTCGGCCTCTTCGTCGGGCAGCGCCTCGCGGACCCTGAGAGACCGGTAGTCCATCCAGACCGGGATGTCTCCGATTCCGCCGTGTCTATTCTTGCCGAGGATGATGAACGTGCGTGCGCCTATGTCACGTCCCTTGTCCTTCACGCGCTCGTACCTCGAGTGGTCAATCATGAGCACCTGGTCGGCATCGGCTTCTAGGCTTTGGCCACCGTAGAGGCCCTGGATCGTTGGCGACTCCTGATAGTTCTTGGAGGTCTCGCGGTTGAACTGCGTGAGCGCTACGGTCACGACCTCATTGAGGGCCGCGAAATCACAGATGGCCGCCGAGATCTTCGCCACCTCATCGGTCGAGTTCCTGGCCGTTGGATCGCCGATGAGCTGCATGTAGTCGATGATGAACAGCGTTGTCCCGTAGTCCCGCCAGTAGATCATGAGGTCGATGATCTCTCGGATGCCCCGAAGGCGTTTGGTGTTCACTCGGAAGGGTTCGTGCCCCGCGCCCACGACTCGGGCTGCAACCTCGGCCGCCTTCGGCGCGTCGTAGTGGCGGCCACGCTCCAGGGTGCGGACGTCAGTTTCTGTGGCGATCGCCCACGCTCTTCGGGTGAGCCCAATCAGGGACATCTCGAGGTTCATGTAGCCAACCCCCACGCCGTGGGCTGTCGCATGGCATCCGAGATTGGTTGCGAAGAGTGTCTTGCCGAACCCAGGGCCGCCGGCGACTGCGAGGTGTTGGCCCATTCCCAAGCCCTCACCGCCGCCATCATCCCGGCACTGCGAGTTCCATGATGGCAGGAAGGTTGGGATGTAGTCGTAGGCGGCTCGTAGCGGCTTTGCTTGCTTCGCAAGGAACTCGTCGGCCCACTCCTGTCGGTTGATCGTCGTGGAGTTCATACGCGAGACAGCCGGCGGTCGGCCTTGGTGGTGGGCGTTTCGAAGCCTTCCTCCCACCTCTGATCACGAATCCAGCGAAAGAGGTGGGCGCCGGCGAAGTCTGCCGCGAAGGTCAGAACGTAGGCCCGGATGGCAGCTTCGATTTCCTTGTCGCTGATCAGATCTGGAACAGCCTTCCCCCATTCTTCGAAGGCCTTCTTCTTCGGGCCACGATGGTGGATCGCCCACACGCTTTCGAACGCATCCGGATAGGTCGAACGAACACGTTTAGAGTTAGCTCTAGAGTTCTTTCTAGAGTTAGGGGCCCGCTCTGGGCCTACCCCCCCGCCCGCTCTGGGCCTACCCTCCGCCCGTTCCGGGCCCACCCCGGCCCGCTCTGGGCCCACCTCTGTTCCGTCCGGAATCGCAGGGCAGTAACCGTTGGCGTCTGGGTCGCCACTGGCCGTGAACGAGCGCTCAACCCGGACCCACCCGTCTGCCTCAAGACTCGATAGGTGACGCTTGAGTGTGCTCTGGCCGAGACCGGTCTCTCGATGGAGTGCGGTGAGGCCCACTTGGCAGCGGTCGCCCGCGCCGTCCATGTGGAATCCCAGCGTATGCAGAATCAGCCTTGAAGGTGCTGGTAACTCGGACCTCAGCACAGCCCACCTCCACCTGAAGAGCAATTGTGCAATCTCAGCCTTCTCCTGTTCTGCCATTCTCTCCCCCGAGAGAGGAAAATGCCGGGCCCGTGTCGGGGCACGAGGGGCCGAAGCCCACCGGGCTGGACTAGGCCGGCCCCGGCGTATCGTTGTCGATCATCGACCGATTACGTACGACCCATCGGCCGCCGGCCTCGGCGTACGGTCGTTGCGCACGCCCCATCAAGCAGCCGGATCGAAGCCGACCGGCGTCTGGAGGTCCCTCTTCGCGGCCTCAACCGCCACGGTCCGCACGTACTCACTCATACTGACTTCGTTTTCCTCCGAAGCAGCTTGCAGGAGCGTCTTCTGCCCCCTCGACAGATGAAAGCCAACAAACTCACTAAGCCTCGGGATCCTAGAGAGAAATCGTTCCACGGCCACCACCTTGCTCGTCTTAAAGGTCCTGGTTAAGATATGCGTGGACGTCTTCACTTGAAATAGTGTCCACGGAGATTTCGAATGACGCTCGACGAGGCAGAGTTCAGAGAGGCTGTGAATCGGAGCGCCACAGATGTCGATGTGAGCCACCGCGTGCGCGCGGCAGAGGTGATCCTGCGGGTACTCCGATCCCGGGAAGCCGAGCCACGGACGCAGGACGTCGAGGAGACTGTGGAGCTGGCGCGCGAGTTCGCCCGGATGCCGTCGGCTGAGGTACGACCGCTACCTCCGACCGCTTACTCGCAAGAAACAGCTCGACTGTGGCTGAAGCTACTGGAGCCGTGGGCGAAAGAGTTCAGGGGGACCGAACTCGGTCATCTTTCCCTGCCCTTCTCTCCTACCGCTTGGGGCGATGCTTCAGCCTGGATTTCCGAACAGATCGGCCACCTCGAGGACCGGGGGAGTTTGAACGTTGATGAGCACGCCGAATTGCGACGCGAGCTCGGGGCGGTGGCAAGCAAGATCGGTCTAGCCGTCGGTGGCAGCGTGGGACACAACCCCCTCTCTCGCCCATTCAACTACTACAGTCCAGACGGAAGCAAGATTGAGGAGCGTTGGATTCGGGGCTATCCGACGGATGTGAGCTGGCGTGGGCTCGTCCCACCGGTCATCACCCTAGCAAACCTATCCACGCATTTGAAGGAGATGTCCGGATTCTCCCAGCCGGATCTCGTCCGCTACCTCCTATGCGACGTTCCACTCGAGTTCCCGCGTGTGCTTGTGAAAGGCCACACCCGGTTCTTCCAACTCCCCGATGGAACAGACATCAGCGGGTCTCGAGTCGTGGTCGAGTTCCTAACGCCGGACGTCACGTGGGACGCGCTGCAGGGGCTCCACAAAGACATTCGGAAGATGTGGAGCCGGCTTGGTGAGGGGATCGCTCCAAGTCGAGCTCAGCGGCCACGGTTGACTACGCTGGATCGCAAGCTCGCTGAGGTCGTTCACTCGCTTGGAGGAGCCCCGGAGCAGCTTAGCCGGGGTTGGTGGGAACAGGTGGCAGAGGAATGGGGCCGGCGTGGCCACAGGCCGCGGAGCCTTGACGCCCACCGCAAGCACTGGATGCGGCTTCAGGAAAAGAGCGGGAAGCCCGGCGTCCTACCGGGTGATCGTGATCTCAGGACACACCTGCCGTGAGCTATCTCACTCCAATTCATCCACCAGCCTCAGAAGCATCGCCGAGGCCATGCTGATCACCGCCCGGGCGTCGGCCAGGGTGACCGCTCGAGCGGGGCCTGGCTTACCGTGGCGAACTCCGGACGCCCGGTTTGCAAATGTCCACACATTCTCAAGCGCCTTGAGGAGCTCGGCAGGTATGCCGCCTTGCTTCCGCAGGTCTCCGATCGCGTCCCCAAGGGTTCCAGATGTCCGCCCAGCAGCTCGCAAGGCGACCGACTCAACTGCCGAGATCGCCTCCTTCACCGCATTCTCGAGGTCAATCTCGTCCTCGAAGAGGAATGCGTGCGCCTTCTGCAGATGTGTTGCCGCCTCCTCGTACTTGCGCCGATCCAAGAATGTGGCCGGTAGGAGTACTGGCTTGCCCTCAACCTCGACGGGAAGCCCCTCCCGGAACTTTCGGAGCAATCCTTTCGTGGGGCGCCAGTGCCCAGAAACCCAGCTCGTGAAATCCTCTCCTTCGAATGCATGTGCGACATGTAAGAATTCGGCCTCCGGAACGCCAAGCCGGATCAGATCACACGGATGTACCGAGAAGCTTGGTCGCCGGTGGACATGGCTCCAGTAACAATGGGAGGCGAGGTATTTGTAAATCTCCTCATCCTCCGCGGGACCACGTTCGTCCATCTCGCTGACCTGCGGGGCCACTGCCACACCGTCGGCGTACTCAGGCAGCTCAGGCCCACCGTGGTCGAGACGCCACCCAAGTGCCGCGATCGCCAATTCGACGGCCGCCTCCTCCCGGGATACGTCTTTCTCCACGTATTGAGATGGATCGAACATCTTGTACCAGAGATTATCGACGATCGCGTTAATGTCGATCGCGGTGCGTTCGCTACCCAGTTGAGCATCGAATTCGAGAGAGAAGAACCCTTCTCGGCGCTCAAGGGACCGCCTATCCACGTTCAGAAGAATGAGTCCGAGGTTCCCGTTCGTAGAGGCTACCACACGCGGGAAGTAGTAGTCCGGGAGCTGGCCGTTGCTCACTATGCGCCAGCCCCCTCCAGCTCCTCCGCCGTAAGCGTCACGAGCCCTCTCCCTCGCGTCGCCTCGCAACACGAGGACGCGGGCAACCAGCATTCCATGTCAGGAGCCATACCCCCAGAACTCCCCACGGCAATACGCCTCAAGCTCCCAAACGCAGTGACAGAACTCACCCTTCTCGTCGTGGCTGAGTTGCCTGGCGCGCTCCTGCGAGCCCTCAGCAGTACCCATGAAGTCGAAGATTCTGTCTCGCGATCGGTTCGCATCATGTTGTCCAAGGTCCTCCCCAGCCTTCAATGCGAGTTGGATCTCATGCCAGGCCCCCGCGATACTCGCTGCCTCATCATCCCGGTTCGGGAGCATAAGGATTCGCACAGCCGCCCCCAGCTTCTCAGTCGCATATCTGAAGTCCATATTACCCCTCTCACCCCCCAGTTCTGCAGCCGCACCCAGCAGCCGCTTGGCGTGCTCGCGCATGAATGCTGCGAGGGATGTCCGGTTTGCGCGTGTTGGATCTGCCCGGCCGGACGACCACCCCCGCACGGTGTCATATGGCACACCCAATGATTCCGAAAGCTGGCTCTGCGGAAGGCAAAGGAGCTTGAGCAGCCGCTGCGTCAGTTCACCCATAAAACACATCCCGTGTTGACTTTCTGGATTCCTGAACACATGATGTGTTATACGGGGCACAAAAGCAAGGCCGCCGGTTCTCTCGCAAAAGAAACGCCGACGGCCTTACCCAACGCGACGGCCCGAAGACCGCGCACCTACAAGGTGCTCTGTAGCGCGGCCTCGGGTCAAGAGAGTTGAGGGAAGTGTTATGACCCACCAAGCCGCAGGACCCGCCCCGACACGTCAGGCGATCGACGCAGTCGAGGCCTGTTACGAGCTCATACACGCCGTCCGTCCCCTGGTGCTCCTGGCCGCACCCCTGTCCGACAGCGTCTTTGAGGTGAACCGAACCTATGGGTCCGTAGAGCTGGACGGAGCCGGCCAGACGTCCGCGGGGGATCTCCTGCGGGCCATCACCGAGAAGCTCTTCCAGCTCGACGCTATGGAACCGCCAGACATCAATGAGATCAGTTCGGAATGGGAGAGCACGCTGGGTTACCTGGCGTTGGCGCATCTCGCGGCAGTGCATCTGAGCGTCACGGCAAGCGACGTGCAGAGGGTGGACCATTTCGACCTACGCCTCGAGGTGATTCCCGAGCGCCTCTATCTGCTGGGGCTCCAGGCTGTCCTCCACGACGCCTTGACGCGTTGCGACGATGATGCGAGAGGAGGCGCGTGGGAGGCGCTTCAGAGGGCCTTTGACGACCGCTCAGAGGTGGCCACGTGAGCGCCGTGGGGTTCACCCTGCCCGCTCTCCTCGAGTTCAAGGAGTCGGTCCCGGAACTCGGGATAGAGAAGGGCGACACAGCCTGGGTGACGCACGACAGTGCCGTGGTGGTTAGGTCGCTGACGTTCGCTGAGATCCGACCCTACCTCGGGTTGCTACAACCGATACGGCTAGGTGAGGAGGTGGCCACGTGACCGCCGTGGACGGGAGTCGCCCCGATCGGCCCGCCGGCAAGGAGCCCATGGACGCCGTGGAGGTCTACTACCGAGTGCAAGAGACGCTCAGGCCGCTGATGACCCTGTGCAGCACGGCGGATTACATCTGGCACCCGACGATCCCAACCAAGGCCCACAGCCCCGAACGTGCGTGCAGGGACGTCGCTCGCATCTGCAAGTCCTCCCACGCCCTCTTGCTGGAGTTCGAGAACTCGCGGTCCGATTGCCCGGTAAGCGAGGCCAGGGACCTCCTGTGGTGGTGCCAGAGCGTCTGTGTAGGCCTCAACATGCTGGCACTCGGGGCATCGGACGGCTTCCGAGATGATGTGAGTGAGCACTCGGTATTCGAACAGCGTGAGATCCTCTGCTCGATGGAGATTCTAGCGCGGCGAGCCTTTCTCCGTGTGGCCGATGATCATCCCCAGGAATGGGAAGTCGACTCGAGATCAAAGGGGGTTTCAGATGGCGACGCGTAAGAACTACCCGGGCAGCATCCGCCGGCGGGGCGCCTCCTACCAGGTGCGTCTCTATGTCGGCGGTCAGTACCACGCCTTCACCGTCGACGCGGAGGACCAGGCGGAGGCCGAAGCTTTTGCGCGATCGAAGTACAATGAGCTCGCCGGAGCGCCGGCGGGACCCGCTCCGGTGCAAGATGAGCCCTTCTCTGCGCTCCTGCAGCGGTTCAAGGCGACCGAGCTACCACAGCGTGCACTGAACACCCAGAAGGCGTACAGCGTGTCCATGGGGGCCCTCAGAAGGTTCTTCGTCAATGAGCAGGGGGACCCGCTCCTTCGGTCGATTACTCGCGGGCAGATTGAGGCCTTCCTCCACTGGCGCCGGACGCACAAGCCCGATGGGACGATCAGAAAGACTGCCATCTCCGGTCGGGTGATCGAGAAGGATCGCGCCATGGCCCACAACCTATTCGCCTTCGCCGAACGGTGGGACCTGATCGACTCCAACCCCGTCGCCAAGACGAAGCCGCCCAAGTATGATAAGCGCCAATACGTGATCCTGAAGGCCGATGAGTACGAGCGTTTGCTCGGTGAGTGTGATGAGAATCCCTTCCTTCGCCTGTTCGTGCTCCTGCTCGGTGAGACCGGGATGCGCTGCGAGAGTGAAGGTCTGTGGCTGCGCTGGGAGAATGTGGACTTCGAAGAGGGCTTCATCTGGATCGCCTCGAACGAGGAGCATCGCACCAAGAGTGGGCAGGGCCGGTGGGTGCCGATGACACCTCGAGTACGGACAGCGCTCCGTGAGCACTCCGCCGACTATCGAATGGGCCTCTACGGTGGCGCTCGGACTCCATGGGTATTCCACCATCCCTACGCGAGGCGGCAGGCCCAAGCTGGTGAGCGTATTGGCTCTCTACGCCGTGCCTTCGACGCTGCGGCTGAGCGGGCGAAACTTCCGAAGGGATTCACGCAGCATGACCTCCGGCACCGACGGATCACCATGTGGCTTGCCGAGGGTAAGAGCGCTGTCCTAGTGAAGGAGGCTGTCGGGCACAGTGACCTCCGCACTACGATGGCGTACACGCATCTTGCGAGAGAACACCTCCGCTCGCTCGTGGAAGACCGGGAAGTGCGGCCAGGGTCACTCGACGAGCTTGTGTCGTGATGGGCCCCGCAGTGTAGGGTCACTTTCCTCAAGAGAAGGCATCAGATGGCAGAGTACTTCTTCCAAGGACTCTCACCGTGGGACCTGGAGTTACTGGTCCGTGATCTCCTGCAGGCCGACACTGGACTGACGCTCGAGTCGTTCTCGGCAGGGCCGGATGAGGGAATCGATCTACGCCATGCCAAAGGGCCTAGCAATCTAATTGTACAGGTAAAGCACTACCCACATACAGACTGGTCCTCGCTCAAGCAGAGGTTGAAGGCCGAACTCCCCAAGGTCCGCGCGTTGAAGCCCGACCGGTACATTCTGGCAACTTCAATGGGCCTCAGTCCACAACGAAAGGACTTCGTGGTCGACCTGTTTGCCCCGTACTGTGTCGGCCCTTGGGACGTCTTTGGACGTGAGGACCTGAACAACCTCCTAACTCAGCACCCTCAAGTGGAAGGCTCCCATCACAAGCTGTGGTTGACCAGCGTCCCCGTGCTCACCCGGGTGTTGAATGCGTCAATCTTCTCTGAGCAGCTCTCGGAGCTTGAGTCCCTACAAAGGAGAGTCAGGCGGTTCGTCCGAAATCCAAGCATCGACAGAGCCTCGGAAGCCCTAGCAGAACATCACTTCGCCATCATCACCGGCGTTCCGGGCATTGGAAAGACCACTTTAGCCGAAATGCTCATAATCGATCATATCGATCGCGACTTTGAGTGTTTTCGAATATGGGAGGGCATTGATGAGGCCCGGGCGGTTTTCCAACGCAATGAGCGGCAACTGTTCTACTTCGATGACTTCTTAGGAAAGACCGGTCTTCGCCATCAGGTTGCTCGGAATGAGGACGAGAGACTCTTGCGATTCATGCGGGACGTTGGGAACTCCGCAGGTTCTCGTCTGATCTTGACGACGCGGGAATACATCTTCAACCAGGCAACCACATTCATGGAAGCGCTTGGTTCGGCTGAGCTGGAACTTGGTAAGTGTGTGATAGATCTCGCTGATTACACTACGCAAATGCGTGCCGAGATTCTGTACAACCACCTCTATTTCTCAGGTCTACCGAGGGACCATCTCGCGGCTCTATTGGCGCAAAAGACGTACCGGAAGATCGTCCGCCATAAGAACTACAGTCCGAGAATCCTCGAGACCCTCACAGACTCTCTCAACATCCGCGCACTCGAGTCCGCTGCATACCCACAACGGTTCCTCGATGCCCTGGACAACCCACGCCAGATATGGGAGAGGGCGTTTGACGCGCATTTGAGTGTTGAGGGGCAGCATACCTTGCTTGTTCTTGCGACGCTCCCCGACAGAGTCCGTGTGTCAGACGCAGAGAGAGCTTTCGAGGCCTTTCATGATTTCCGAGTTAGGAAGTATGGATCCTCTCGGACTCCTTACGACTGGGAGCGGGCAGTAAAAGAGCTCGAGGGTGCCTTCATCAAGCACGACTTGAGCCACGGCGAGATCATTCTCGAGTTCCATAACCCTTCGATCCAGGACTTCCTAGAAGGACACCTTAGGACGCATTCCCGAGACGTTGCCGACCTTGTAGAGGTTGCCATCTTCGCGTCTCAGGTCGCCCGCCTGTGGCGAATCCTATCACCAGGCGGAAATGAGGTCGAGAGCGAAGCGCTGGCCTCACTTCAGACGCTTCCAGGTCGCTTCTGGAGCCTGCGGGGGAGCGCCTCGGTCGCGATGCGGCTCGCAAAATATGCTGGTGATGATCTTGAGGACCGCTGGCTCGTCGAGCAGTCTTCTCTGTTGCACAGGTTCCTCGTGTTATGGGACATGGTTCAAGCAATTGGCGGTGGAACAACCAAGACCCTGGAGCATGCATGCACCGACCTTGTTGGAGAACTCACCAATGAGGTATGGAGCCGTGAGGAACTGGCCTCAATCCTCAGGCGGATGCTGGGATCAAGGATCGAGGGGTTAGACAGAGAACATGGCGTCTTCCAGTTTGTTCGATTGATCGCCTTCACTTTTGTTGATGGCATGGAGCTGGGTGAGTTTGGGGCTCTCGCTGATCTGATCGAAGTGTTTCCAGACGTATTCAACGAGGAGGAGAAGACCCGCCTCTTGGAAGAGTTCGGAGTATTCTCGCTCGAGGAGGAGGAGCACATCCGTGATGAATACAACGAGCTGTACCGACTTGATCGGTACGACGAATTGGCATTGGTAGCCGAGACGCTTGGCGTGACCCTGGAGATCTCCCGGACCGAACTCGAAGCGGAGGTGGGGGGGGATTACGATGAAAACGACCGAGAGAGGTGGTCCCGGTCCAGGACTGATTCGGGCTCAGGCACCATGACCGATGGCGATCTCGACCGCTTGTTCGGTTCGCTAGGATCCTAAGTCTGTGACCCCAATCTCCTGATCCCCACCCACCCATATGGACAGATATGGACAGACCCGAGTGTGGAAAACCACTCAAACCCGAGAGGCGCCGCCCGGATTCGAACCGGGGAATAAAGGCTTTGCAGGCCTCTGCCTTACCACTTGGCTACGGCGCCAACAGAAAAAAGGGGCGATTCGCCCCTTTTTTCAAGAGCGGGAAACCGGACTCGAACCGGCGACCCCCACCTTGGCAAGGTGGTGCTCTACCAACTGAGCTATTCCCGCAACAGAAAGGGCGCCTGGGCTACCCACCAGGGCAGAGTTCGATCCCCAAGACACCCTCGATATGTACTTGAAAGTCTAGGAACGCCCTGCCGGAGTGTCAAGTTCCCACGGACCGTCGAGTCAGTTATGTTCGGGGCCGAATCCGACCGATCGGTGCGATTTTTTTCGACACTGGATCGGATCCTCAATGGGCAGTCTAAGGACGAGGGCTTACTTGGGCGCATCGCGCGACAGGGAATGCAGTGGTGCGGCGCGAATCAGGCTTGTGCCGAACTGTTGCATGCCTGCGTGTCTCGCCCCCCTGGCCTCCGCCTGGGCGCTTCTCTTGTGTGCACTGTTCAATGCAGGCGCATCGCAGGGCCAGGAAGTGAGCGGTCCGATCCTTCCCGGCGGAACCCTTCGCCTGGACATACAGCCGACCTTCATTTTCTGGGACTCGCGGTTCGGGGAGCGCACCCTGAACGGCGCCCTGGTCGAGGAGGAGGAGCCGCTGGGGTTCGACTTCTCCGACGCCGCCGCCGGCACGCGCCTCTTCCCCACGCTTCAGAGCCTCCAGGATGCTCTGAATATCGCCATGCCCGGAGGCACCTCCCCCATCCGCTTCGGGCGGACGAACGTACTCGTGACGCAAAGCGAGGTCCGGGTTCCGATCCGGATCGACATGGGCGTCACGGACTGGTTCAGCGTAGGTGTGATGGTGCCGCTCACCAAACGCCGGAGCGAGGTGGCCTTCGGTGTGACTCCGGACTCAGCCAACATCGGCCTCTCGCCTATCGGAAATTCGCCGGCGACGGTGACGGACTTCCTGAACCGTCTCAATAACGCCGTGGCGGCATTGACGCAGGTGACCGCCGCAATCTGCCAGGCACAGGGCGCCGGCTCCGTCGCTTGCCTGGACGCCCAGTCCCTTCTGAACGACGGATCGCTCTTCCATTCCGCCATCAGCGACGCCTACGATGTCCGCAGCGGGGGGTTTCCACTCACTGGTAGCTCACTCGGCGATGCACTCGTCCAACGCGTCGCCGCTCTCGGCCAGGCCTTCACCGACCTGGGCGTGAGCGGCTTCCCCACAGTGGTCCCCCTGTCGACTTTGCCGTTTACCGCAGAGGCCTTCCAGGAACTGATCACCGACCCTCGCTTTGGCGTAGAGGGTGATCCTTTCGAGTTGTTCCAGAGCCCGTGGGAGGTCGGCGACATCGAAATATTCGGGCACGTTCGGCTTCTCGAGGGAAGCACTGCGGCGGGGCGAGAAAACCCCGCCGCGGGCATTCATTATGAGGTGGGCGCAGGAGCGCTCGTCCGTTTGGGAACGGGCACTCCCGACCTGGACCAGAACTTCCTCGACCTAGGCAGCGGCGAAGGCCATACCGATCTCGAGCTCCAGGGGTTCGCCGGCGCCCGCTTTGGAACTCGACTGGGGGCGTGGCTGGACGTGCGCTACGGAATCCAGGGCACCACGGAGCTCTTCAGGCGCGCCGAGACTCCTGACCGCGGGTTCGCGGCGATCACTACGCGCACGCCGGTTCTATGGACGCCGGGCAATTACTTCGAAGCTCGTTTGACTCCTCGGCTTCAAGTCACCGATGTGCTTTCTCTGGCGTTCGATTTTCGGCATTTCTCGAAAGCCCAGGATCGGTATCGGCGCCTGGCGGTCGCCGACAGCTTGAACATCCCCCTGGGAGGTGACCCGGCACTTCTCGAACTCGAGACCGAGCAGTCGGTGCAGGAATTCGGCGTGGGTCTCGTGTACTCTACTATGGTGGCGCGGCGCGCCGGAAAGACCGAAACGGCAGTCGAATTCAGCCTCCTGTTCCGCGCCGCCCGGTCGGGAAGCGGCGGCCGGACGCCGAAGACCTCGATGGTGCAGATGGGATTCAGGTGGTTCCGAAGCTTCTGGGATTGACCCCGACTCAGGGAGCGAGCAGGAGCTCGCGAGCATGATCCCGCGAGGCGCTCGAGTCCGGATCCCCGCCAAGCATCCTGGCGATCTCGCGAATCCGCTCCTCACCGTCCAATTCGGCTACTTGCGTCGCAGCGACACCATGGCGTTCCAGCTTCTCCACCAACACGTGATGGTTTGCCCGGGAGGCGATCTGCGGTAGATGGGTTATCACGAAGACCTGATGTTCGCGAGCGACCTGGCTGAGCTTCTCACCCACCTTTGTGGCTATCACACCCCCGATCCCCGCGTCGATCTCGTCAAACACCAGGGTCGGGACCCGATCGACGCTCGCAAGCACGGCCTTTATTGCCAGCATCACACGCGACAGCTCACCGCCACTCGCCACGCGGGCCAGGGGCTGCGGTTCGAAGCCGGGGTTGAGTGAGACCAGAAACTCCACGGTCTCGGCACCGGCGGCGGAGACGTCGTCGAGCGGCGTGATGCCCACTCGAAACTCCGCCCCGGGCATGCCCAGCTCCGGCAGGATTTCCTGGACGGCAGACTGGAGCTTGGCGGCTGCGGCACTCCGAGCTCCCGTAAGCGTGGCCGCCTGCTGCTTCAGAGCCTCCCCCACCCGGGCGATGCCCGCGCGAAGCTCATCGAGCTCGACTCCGACGCCATCCAGCTGATCCAGCTCTGTCCGTAGCGCCTCCCCAGAGGTGATGACGTCTGCGAGTTCCGGCCCGTATTTCCGCATGAGCCTGAACAGCAGGTCCTGCCGGGCACGCAGTTCCTCGAGCCGCACGGGATCGTGCTCCACAGCACTGGCAAAGTCTCCGAGCCGCTGGCCGACATCGGAGACCGCATGGTAGGCTGCCTCCAACTCCTCTGCCGCACCCTCGAGCACCGGGTCGATTCCTGCTAGACGCTTCAGCACACCTCCGAGATCCGACAACCGGTCGGATAGGGCCGACTCCCCCCCGTACAACGCCTGATGCAGAGCCTCGGCGTCCCTGACCAACTCCTCGGCGTGCTCGAGCCGCTGGGCCTCGAGCTTGAGCGCCTCGTCTTCGTCAGGGACCAAGTCCGCTTCCTCGATCTCCCCTAGCTGAAATCTCAGAAAGTCCTCTCGGGCAGCCACCTCCCGGCGGGTGGCCTCACGCGACTCGAGTCGGGACTCCAACTCCTGAAGCTCGCCATGGAGTCGCCGGACCTCTTCGGCCATATCCTCGGCACCGGCGAAGGCATCCAAGATGCCGCGCTGCTCGGCGCGCCTGAGTAAGTTTTGATGCTCGTGCTGCCCGTGAAGGGCGACGAGCCCCCGACCCAATTCCCCTACCGCGCGGGCTGTGGTCGGTGATCCGTTGATCCAGGCTCGGTTGCGTCCCTCGGCGGCCACTTCACGACGCAGAATCAGGAGACCGTCCTCCGCCTCGAGCCCCATAGACTCCAGGTGCTCTCTCGCCGCCGGCTCTTCTGAGACGTCGAATACCGCCTCCACCGAGGCCCTGGAGGCCCCGATGCGTACGACGTCGCTCGAGGCACGTCCACCCAGCAGAAGTGAAAGGGCGCCCACGATGATCGACTTTCCAGCCCCCGTCTCACCGGACAGGGCATTGAGCCCTGGGCCCACGTCGAGCGAAAGATCCTCGATTACGGCGTAGTCCTGGATGCGCAACTCGATCAGCATCCGGCAATGTACTCCCTGATGGCGACGGCCTTCAATGGCGGCGTGAGACGGATGGTCGTTAGGCTCAACCCGTCAGCTACGGTCTCCCGGACGGGCTGCCCAACTCAGCTTTCGACGTATCGTGGAGAAGAATGTCTGGCCAGCGAAACGCATGAGGGGAATTCGGATCTCGGAGGATGTGATCCACACCTCCCCACCCTCCCCTACGGTCCGTTCAATCTGACCGTCGGCCGTCACCACCAGGCTCCGGCTCTGGTCGAACGACCGAACGGACACCGAGCGATCGGCAGGGACGACCAAGGGCCGAATCGCCAGTGTGTGCGGGCAAACGGGCGTGACCAGAAAACACTCGACCGACGGCATGACGATGGGCCCACCCGCCGAAAGCGAGTAGGCCGTGGAACCCGTTGGTGTCGACAGAACGACGCCGTCTCCGGTGAAGCTCCCGATCTCACTCCAGCCCTCCTCATCGCGGATCAAGAGGTCCAGCCGGCTCACGCGACCGACCTTGGGCTCCTGGATCATGAAGTCGTTCCACGCCACGAGCGTTTCGCCTTCGACCCCATCGCTGTCGACCAGGCAGGCTTCCAGCGTAGAACGCCAATCCAGAACGAAACGGCCTTCCATCAACTGCACGATGCAATCTTCCATCTCCTGTTCGGGAGATGCCGTGAGGAATCCAAAGTGCCCAAGGTTGATTCCGAGGATCGGGATATTCTGGCCCGCCGTAAGGCGTCCGGCGCGTAAGATGGTCCCGTCACCGCCGAGCGCGAGCAGAAGGTCGACAGAGCCGTCCTCACCCAGCTCCAGCTCCTGTGAGCCGTCTGGGGCCAACGGAAGAATGGGTGCCTCGAAGAACAACTCCAGGCTCTGGCCGTTCGCCAGGTCTTTGAGGCGGTGCAAGACGCCCGGTAGGTAGGTGTCTTTGACCCGTCCGATCACTCCAACCCGCCGAAACGTACGGTCAGGCTCGGCGGCTGTGGATGCCTCCGTCACGCGGTCTCCAGCGCAGAGGAAGAGGTGAGCGACTCGCCGAGCATGGCCCTTACCTTGGTCTCAATGCCGGCGACATCGAGGCCTATCTCGGCGAGCAGGGCTTCCCGGCCGCCATGTTGGATGAAGCGGTCAGGAATTCCCATGCACTCAACGCGCACCGGCCGGTCTCCCGCCAAGGTCGCGATCTCACAGGACATGTAGGATCCGAATCCGTTCACCACGGTGCCCTCCTCCAACGTGACCACGTTGTCGTGATGCGCCACGATCGCCTCCAGGGCATCGCGGTCGTAGGGTTTCAGGAACCGACAATTCACGACGGTCGCCTCGATCCCACGCGCCGAAAGCGTCTGTGCGGCCTCCACGGCGGGTAGCACCATGGACCCGGTGGCAAGAAGCGCGATGTCCCCGCCCTTTCGCAGGGTCTCCCATGTGCCGTACTCCACGGCGGGAATCGCGGAAATAGCCGGCACCTCAGCCGGAACCGCATCCCGCGGCCACCGGACCGCAAACGGCCCGTCATGCGAGATACCCAGACGAACCAACGCCAGCATCTCGCTGCCGTCTTTGGGGGCCGTCACGGTCATGCCGGGAACCAGCAGCATGTAGGCAATGTCGAACATGCCGTGGTGGGTCGGCCCGTCCGCCCCCGCTACTCCCGCCCTGTCCATGCAGAAGACAACGGGTAGGTGCTGGAGTCCGACATCGTGCACGATCGAATCGAAGGCGCGCTGAAGGAACGTCGAGTAGATACAGACCACGGGGCGTATGTTGGGTTGGGTCGCCATGCCCGCAGCCGACGTGACCCCGTGCGCTTCGGCGATGCCTACGTCGAAGAAGCGCTCCGGGAACGCCTCCCCGAAGATGTCGGTGCTCGTCCCGTCCGGCATGCCGGCGATAATCACGACCAAGCGATCGTCCTGCTCACCGAGCTCTTTCAGGCCGCGCCCGAACACGTTCTGGTAGCGTGGCAACCCACCGCCGCTCTTCTTGCTGCCCGTAATCTTGTCGAAGGGGGGAGCTGCATGCCACCTGTAGGCGTCCTCCTCCGCGGGGGCGAACCCCTTTCCCTTCTGGGTCAGGATGTGTACCAGGATCGGACCGCCGAGCCTCTTCACGTTGGTGAGGGTGTCGACCAAGTCATCGACATTGTGGCCGTCCACCGGGCCGATGTACCTGAAGCCCAGCTCCTCGAAGATCATGCCCGGGATGAACAGGTTCTTCACGCTTTCCTTGGCGCGTCCGGCGATGGTCTCCATGACCTTGCCCATAGTGCCCGGCGCCCGGCTCAGAAGCTCCTTCACCTCGTCACGAACGCGGTTGTACACCGGGTGGGTGATCATGCCCGTGAGGTACTTGTTCATGGCCCCTACGTTCGGGGCGATGGACATGTCGTTGTCGTTCAGGATGACGATCAAGTCCCGCTCGGTATGCCCCGCGTTGTTCAGCGCCTCGTACGCGAGGCCACAACCCATGGCGCCGTCGCCGATGATCGCAACAACCTTGAAATCGTCGTTGTTGAGATCACGGCCGATTGCGGTACCGAGCGCGGCGGAGATCGACGTCGCCGCATGGCCGGCACCGAAATGGTCGTATTCGGATTCCGAGCGCATGAGGAACGGCGCGAGGCCGTCCTTCTGCCGGATGGTCGGAAGTCGGTCGTTCCGTCCGGTTAGGATCTTGTGGATGTAGCCTTGGTGGCCGGTATCCCACACGAGTTTGTCGCGCGGGGTGTCGAAGACGTAGTGAAGCGCCACTGTGAGCTCTGCCACGCCCAGACTGGCCCCGAAGTGACCGCCGATCTTGGACACCACATCGATGTGGCGATCACGAACCTCGGCAACGAGCCGCCTGAGCTCCGATCTGGGAAGCTCGCGAACGTCCTCGGGTAGGTTGATGCCCTTCAACAGCGACACGTCTGAGACTCCTTGTTCTGATCCCCGCAACACAAGCTCTAAAGATAGCCCTACGGGTCAATCTGGCACCACGGTTCAGGCGGTTTGGTACGTTAGCGCTTCCGGTTCACGATGTAGCTCGCCAAGGCCTGGAGTGCCGCCGCATGTACGTCGGCCTCCCCCAAGGCCTGCCTTGCCTCGGCGACCAGCTGTCCCGCACGGCGGCCGGCCTCCTCGAGACCGTAAAGCGAGACGTACGTACTCTTTCCCAGCGCTGCGTCACTAGGGTTCTTACCAAGGTCTCCAGAGGACGCCGTCGCATCCAAGAGATCATCCGCAACCTGAAAGGCCAGGCCGATGGCGTGCGCATAGCGTTCGAGCGCACCCAGCGTTCGCTCCTCTGCCCCCGCGGCGAGAGCCCCCACCACCAGCGAGCACGTCAGGAGAGCTCCCGTCTTTCGGCGGTGCAGCGCGTCCAACTCGTCCGCGGTCAGGGTTTGATCCTCGCCGAAGAGGTCGAGGACCTGGCCACCCACCATTCCGCCGGATCCCGCGGCCCGGTTCAACTCCAGTACGACCTGCCTGGCCACCACCTCGTCACGGCCCAAGGCCAGGCAGGCGCCCCAAGCCTGGCGGGAGGCGGCAGGGATCAGGATGAGGGCGGCCCTCGCCGTTTCGGCCTCACCGAAGAGCGTATGTGGGGTCGCTGTCCCACGTCGTAAATCCGCGTCGTCCATACATGGTAAGTCATCGTGCATCAATGAGTAAGCATGGATCATCTCAAGTGACACTGAAAGGTCATAGGCAGCGTCCGACGCCTCTCTCCCACAGGCCTCGTAGGCGGCCACACAGAGAATCGGCCGCAACCGCTTTCCCCCGCTCATCACACCATGCCGTAGAGGCTCTCTCAGGACCTCCGGAAGCGTCGGGAGCAGCGTCACCAATGCTCTTTCCAGCGCCTCCTCGACCGCCGGACCCTGTTCGGCCAGGAAGGCCTCCACGTCGAAGTCGCGCACCACTCCGTTCACTCCGTCACTTCTCCGAACGGGCGCAGCTCCTTTTCGCTCAGCAGCTCCTCCACCCGCAACTCGGCCTTCGCCAGAAGCTCCTCCGCATGCCGCACGTGGCCGACCCCCTCTTCGAAGAGGGCCAACGCCCGCTCCAAGTCCGGCTCTTCGACCTCCAACATCCGTACGATCTCCTCCAGCCGGCCGAGTCTGACCTCCAGCGTGAGGTCGTCCGGAGAAGCGGTACCAGTACCGTCGGTCTTGTCAGTCATGCACCAGCCTCGTCGATCGAAGCCGAGCCCGAGGCCCGGCATTCCACGTGTCCATCCACGACCCGGAGGGAGAACTCCAGGCCGTCGGGAAAATCGCCCATGCGTCGCAGAACCCGCCCGCCTGTGCCCAGCGGCACCGCGTATCCCCTGTGGAGCGTCGCCAGTGGCGATAAGGCCGTCATCGTGCCAGCGGCCACCCGCAGGCGCGCCCGTCGGGCCTCGAGCGTCCGTTGTACCGCACGGAGCTTCCGCTCCGAAAGCGCTCGCAGCGCGTCGCGCCTGGTAGTCACCAAAGAGGGGAGCGCGCGCGCGAGGCGTCCGCGCTGACCCTCCAAAGAGGCCCGGCGACCCCGGACGGCTCCACGCAGTCCGCGAGCGAGCCGAGCAGCAGCAGCATCCAGTATCGCGGTGATCGCCTCGCTGTCGGGCACGGCGGCTTCCGCTCCTGCCGAAGGCGTGGGGGCCCTCAAGTCCGCAACCAGATCCGCAATCGTCACATCGACCTCATGCCCCACCGCCGAGATGACCGGCACCGCACACTCCACGATCGCGCGTGCTACAGGTTCTTCGTTGAAGGCCCACAGATCCTCGACGGAGCCACCCCCTCGCGCGGCGATCACGACATCCACCAGCCCGGAGGCGCCCAGGGAGCGAATCGCCTCAGCCACCTCGAGCGCAGCGCCCTCACCCTGAACGCGGGTCGCACTCACGATGACGCGAACCCACGGCGCTCGTCGGCCGATAACGCTCAGGATGTCCCGGATCGCTGCGCCGGTCGGCGACGTGGCGACCCCGACGCACGAGGGAAACTCGGGGATGGCCCGCTTCCGCTCATGTGCGAGGAGGCCCTCGCTCTCGAGCCGGGCTCGCAGTTTTTCGAAGGCGAGCCGCCAAAGTCCCTCGGCGCCCTCGCCCTCCAAGGTACGTACCACCAGCTGGCAATCACCCCGGGCCTCATACACGGTGACCGAACCCAGCGCTCGCACCGTCATGCCTTCATCGGGATCCGTCGGCAATGCCGCCGCATCCGCGCGAAACATGACACAGCGCACCTGCGCTTCGTCGTCTCGCAGCGTGAAATAGCAGTGGCCGGACCGCGCCCGCTTGAAGTTGGTTACCTCGCCCGTGACCCAGATCGAGCCAAACGAACTCTCGAGCATGAGCCGAAGAGCTCGATTCAATTGGGAGGGAGTCCACACCTCCAGCTGGGCTGATTCCGCCGTGGGGTCGCCACGACCGGTGTCCTCACCATTCTCAGGCACACCACCGGGTGGGAACAGGTCCAAGTTTCTCGTCTCGCTCACGCCCGCCTATCCGCTATCCGTCTATCCCGGCCAGCGCCACAGCCGCGGCGACCGTGTTGGAGAGGAGCATCGTAATGGTCATGGGGCCCACACCGCCGGGCACCGGTGTGATGGCCGAGGCTACCTCGGCAGCTTCTTCGTATACGACATCGCCCACATAGCGGTATCCCTTCTCGGTCTCCGGGTCGTCCACCCGGTTGGAGCCGACGTCGATCACCACGGCCCCCGGCTTGATCATGTCCCCCGTGATGGTTTCGGGGCGCCCGATCGCCACGATCAGAATGTCAGCGAGCCTCGTGATGACACCGAGCTCGGGTGTCCTGGAATGGGCCACCGTCACAGTGGCGTTTCCGCCGGGTCCCTTTCGGACCAACAGCGAGGCCATCGGACGGCCCACGATGTTGGAGCGACCGACCACGACCGCGTGCTTACCTGCCGGATCGTTTCCAGAGCGCATCAGGAGCTCGATGATGCCGGCGGGGGTGCACGGAACCAGCACGTCGTCGCTGCCGGTGTTCAATTTCCCGACATTGAGCGGATGGAAGCCATCGATGTCCTTCGCCGGATCGATCGCGAGCAGGACCTTCGCCTCATCAATCCCGTCAGGCAACGGTGACTGGACAAGGATACCATGGATATCGGGATTCCCGTTGAGACCCGCAACCACGCCGAGCAGCTCATCCTCGGAGGTGTCTCCCGGCAACGTGATCTGCTGTGAGTGAAGGCCGAGCTCGCCGGCAGCCTTGTTCTTCATACGAACGTACATGTGGCTGGCCTGGTCCTCGCCGACCAGAACCGTCGCCAGACCCGGCACCAACCCGTGGTTTTTCTTCAGATCGGAGACACGCTGCGCAATCTCAGCTCGAATCTCGTCCCCGATCTCCTTGCCGGAAATAATATCTGCTGCCATGGCCTGCATACGCTCACGCTTTTTGTGCCCAGGAACCCGCGAAACGGTGAAAGTAACACATTCTGGCCCGGAGACAGGCTGCGCCGGCCTAACGAGCGAAGTCGACCGACCTGGTTTCTCGCACGACCACGACCTTGATCTGTCCGGGGTATTGCAGCTCGCCCTCTATGCGACGCGCGACGGCCTCGGAAATCTGCGCCATCTCCACGTCGCTGACCTTTTCCGGTTCGACCATCACCCGTAGCTCGCGTCCGGCCTGAATCGCGAAGCAACGTTCGACACCCGGATGCTCCATCGCGATCTCTTCGAGCTTCTCCAGGCGCTTCACGTATCCCTCGAACATCTCCCGCCGAGCGCCTGGACGTGACCCGGAAATGGCGTCCGCAGCCGTCACCAAGAACGTCTCGGGGAAGAAATGCGGTTCCTCGTCGTGATGTGCCTTGATGGCGTTGAGCACGACCTTCGACTCGTTATGCTTCTTGCACAGGCGGTACCCTAGCTCCACATGTGTGCCCTCATGATCATGGGTGAGTCCCTTGCCCACGTCGTGGAGGATCCCTGCCCGCTTCGCTTCCTGCGCATTCAGACCCATCTCGGCCGCCATGCTGCCGGCGAGGATGGCGACCTCTTTGCAGTGCCGGAGCTGATTTTGACCGTAGGATGTCCGAAACCTGAGGCGTCCGAGCGCGCCGACAATTTCAGGATGTACGTCGTGGATCCCGAGTTCGTAGAGCGCTTCCTCAGCCGCCTCCCTCATCGCCACCTCGACTTCTTTCCTGCTTTTCTCCACGATCTCTTCGATGCGGCCCGGATGGATGCGCCCATCTTCTATCAGCCGCTCGAGGGCGATGCGAGCCACTTCCCTGCGCACCGGGTCGAACCCGGAGAGCACGACCGCTTCGGGCGTGTCATCGATGATGACGTCGATGCCGGTGGCCTGCTCGAACGATCGAATGTTCCGGCCCTCCCGGCCGATGATCCGACCCTTCATCTCGTCTGAGGGGAGGTGCACGACGGAGACGGTCATTTCAGCGGTTTGATCCGCCGCCATGCGTTGGATAGCCTGCGTGATGATGTTCTTGGCTTCGCGATCGGCCGACCGCTGTGCCTCTTCTTTGATCTCACGCAGAGCGTTGGCCGCGTCGGCCCTGGCCTCGCTCTCGAGACTTTCGATGAGAAGCTGTTTGGCCTCTTGAGCCGAGAGACCCGCCAGCCCCTCGAGCCGGACTCGGGTGGACCGAGCCTGCTCCTCTACATCTTCCAGCCTCTGCGCGAGTTCGGCCCTCTGGGCGTCCAATTCACTGAAACGCGATTCTTGCTCGGCCGCACGTGCATCGAGCTTGCCGGACTCGAGTTCCAGGGATTGGGAGCGCTCAGCGAGCCGCCTCTCAAGGGTCTGCGCGTCGTCTCGCCGACGCGACTCTTCCTTCTCCCAGGCCTCTCTGAGCCTGAACGCCTCTTCCTTTCCCTCCAGAACCTGGCCCTTCTTGAGGCTTGCAGCCTCGTCCTCTGCGCGGGCCAAAATGCGGGATGCTTCATCCTGCGCGGATGTGCGATCTCTCGCCCGGCGAGACTTCTCGATCACGGACCGAGCCAGGTACCCCGCGACTCCTGCCAACACTGCCGCAGCAGCCGCCGATGCGAATGCCAGCGGGGGTTCCATTTATCTACTCCTAAGCCGGATGCATGCTCAAGCATCCGAGCCGGTGGTCGTTAAATAGTCCGGGAAAGAATAGAAGGCGGGTCGAGCGAGGCGCAAGGACGGCCACGGAAGCGCCCGCTACCCTTGGACCGGTGCACGATTCGGTGGCCAGGTTCGCTGCCGGAATCGTCCTTAGTCCCTGGCGGCGCCTACTCCCTTTTCGATTTCCTTCAGCAGACGCTCGGTGAGTTTCCGGGCGCCGCTTTCAGCCTGCTCGCGGGTGCGCTCGGCCTCGTCGCGCGCCTGGAAGCATTCATCGGCAATCGACAGCGCCGCCAGAATGGCGGCCTTGTGGCCTTCCAGCAGCCCGGCCTGTTTTCTGATCTCGTGGATCCGGTCGTCCACGTAGCGTGCGCACCGCTTGGTGTAGTCCGGATCCGCGTTGGACCGAATCGTGTGCTCCTCACCCGCGATTCGGACCGTGACGGAATGCCGCTCTTCCTTGCTCACCGCTGCTCCTCGAGAAATCGGATTCTGGTCAGGAGTCGCTCAACCGACTCCCGCCCCTGGTCCAAGCGCGCACGGAGGTCCTGGTTTTCCTTGGAGAGCGTCTTCACGTCATGGGCCATCTCGGCCGGGCTCTCCGTGCCCGAGGCGATGCCCTTGAGCAACTCCTCGAGCTCGCTGTTCTTGACCTCGACCTTCGACGCCTTCTCTCGTAGTCGCTTGAGCTCTCGCAACGCTTGCTCGACGGCATCGTTCAGATCGCGGAACGTAGCGCCGTTTTTCTTAGACTCTTTGCTCAACGCCCAGTTCCTCCCGAAGAGCCTGCACGACCCGGCGAACCACATCGTCGGCTTCCTCGTCGGTGAGGGTTCGGTCGCCCGCCTGGAGATAGAGGCGGTACGCTACCGAGCGGGTCCCATCGAGGATTCCCTCACCACGATACAGATCAAAGATGCGCACGTTGGTCAACAGTTCGCCACCCGCACGCTGGATCGTGGACCTCGCCGAAGCGGCTGTCACCGACGCGGGCAACAACAGCGCGAGATCGCGCTCCACCCCCGGATGTTGGTGAATTGGACGATACTCCACCGCGGATCTCGACTCTGGCTCGGCCGGAAGGGTGAGCTCCGCGCACCAAACCGGGGAGGCCCATGCGGGCGCATCGACCAGACCATCCCTCGCGCGCCCGGCACGCCCTATCGTCTCTCCATCGGCCGAGAGGAGCGTGAAGCCCGTACCCTCCGCAATGAACCGATCCGCACCCTCGAGCGGGGCCATGGTAGCCCCGGCAGCACAGGCGCTCGGCAGTACGGTCGCCACGATCCCCTTGAGGGTCCACACGTCCACCGGCGTGTCGTCACCCTCCCAATGGGGGGGACGTTCCAAGCCCGTCAGCACCACCGCGAGGCGTGTTTCTTCAACCGGGGGATTATCCACACCTGCACCGCGAAACACAGTCCCCATCTCGAAGAGGCGGACGCTGCGTGCGCCACGCGCGAAGTTGTATTCCACGTTCCTCATGAGTCCGGGAAGCAGATCCCAGCGTAGCCAGGCTTCTTCTCGAGACACGGGGTTGACGAGCTCCACATCCCCCTCACCCTCCCGCGCGAAGGCGGGGTTGGAGGCTTCCAGCAAACCGAGGGCAACGAGGTCTTCGCGGAGTGCATCCTCCAGTTGGAACAGCGGGTGGTCCGGCACCGCGCTGGGCCGCGCCGCACCCAACTCCTCCGGGAAGGCATCGTACCCATAGGTTCGTGCAATCTCCTCGATGAGGTCGATTTCTCTGGTGACGTCGTAGCTGCGGAAGCCCGGGACAGTGACGACCAGGTCTCCCGTTTCCTGCTTCTCGGTAACGAGTCCAAGGGGATCGAGCAGCGACGCGACTTGATCTACCTCGAACGGAATTCCCAAGATTCGCTCCACTCTCGACATACGAAGCGGCACGGTCTGCCGTTCCCATGCGCGGGGACACACGTCCAACACCGGCCCGTCGAGCGAACCGCCCGCCGTGGCGAGGATGATCTCGACCGCCCGCATCAAGGCCGGCACCAGACCCTCGGGATCGACGCCCCGCTCGAATCGGTAACTCGCATCCGTCGACATTCCAAGCGCGGTTCGTGTCTTGCGGATCGACTTCGGGTTGAAGAGGGCGCACTCGAGCAGCACGTCAGAGGTGCTGTCGGAGACCTCGGACGCAGAACCTCCCATGACGCCACCGATCGCGATCGGGTGGCTCGCGTCGCATATCATGAGCATGTCCGCATCCAACGCCCGCTCCACGTCGTCGAGCGTCGTCATACGCTCGCCGTCCGTCGCGCGCCTGACCACCACGGAGGAGTCTCTCAGCTCGCCGAGGTCGAACGCGTGAAGTGGCTGCCCCATTTCGAGCAAAACGTAGTTGGTGGCGTCCACCACGTTGTTGATCGGCTGGGCGCCGACCGCGCGGAGGCGATTCACCAGCCATTCCGGAGACGGACCGATTGAAACGCCTCGAATCACTGCGCCGAGGTACCGGTAACACAGGTCCGGATCCTCGATGCGGATGCTGACGCCGCCGACCTCGACACCATCCGGATCGGTCACCAACTCGGCCTGTATGACCGTTCCATCGGGTATGGGCGGCAGCTCCACTCCACGGATGCCTTCGGACGCCAGTTCCCGCGCGATGCCCATGTGGGACAGCAGGTCACCCCTGTTGGATTCGACCTCGATGTCGAGTCTGTGGTCGTCCAGGTTCAATACCTCGATGAGGGACTGACCCGGAGTAAACTCACCTTCCAACCGCATGATGCCGGACTGGTCGCGGCCCAGATCCAGTTCCTTCTCAGAACAGAGCATCCCGTTGGAATACTCTCCCCTGATCTTGCGCCGCTCGAGAGTGAAACCGGCCGGGATGGTCACGCCCGGGCCCGCGAACGGATAATAGGCGCCCTCGTGAATGACCGGCGCACCGCACACGATCTGCACTGGTCCCTCGCCAGCCTCAACCTGACAGATAGACAGTCGATCGGCGTCGGGGTGCTTCCTCACGGATTCGACACGCGCGACCACGATGTCCTCGAGGCCCGCTCCGAGGGAGGCCCGACTCTCCACGGGCGCGCCCCGTAACGCGAGGCGTTCCACGATTTCGTCCACGCTCAGGGACGTTCCGGGCATGAGATCGCAAAGCCACCGGTACGACCCATTCATGACCCCACCCCCCGGGCAAACTGGCCCAAAAAACGGATGTCGTTCTCGAAGAACAGCCGCAGATCAGGTACACCGTACTTCAGCAGAGCCATGCGTGCCGGCCCCATTCCAAACGCGAATCCCGTGTACCGCTCTGAATCGTATCCGACGTTCTCGAGCACAGCAGGATCCACCATGCCCGCCCCCATGATTTCGATCCAGTCCGACTCCACGCGGCTACCATCTTTGAGTGTGATCAGCCGCTTGACGTCGACTTCGGCGCTCGGTTCGGTGAACGGAAAGAACGACGGACGCAGTCGGATCTTCGTGTCCGCACCCCAGAACCTGCGGGCGAACTCGGCGAGCGTGGCCTTGAAGTCCACGAACGTGATGCCCTCGTCGACCACGAGCCCCTCGATCTGGGCGAACGCAGGCGTGTGGGTCGCGTCGTAGGTGTCGCGCCGGTATACCATGCCGGGAGCGAGAATGCGTATCGGTGGGTCGTGCTTCTCCATCGTCCGAATCTGCACGGGGGAGGTGTGGCTCCTGAGCAGCACCGAGTCCTTCAGGTAGAGCGTATCCTGCTCGTCAGCGGCAGGGTGGTCGAGGGGGGTGTTCAGCGCCTCGAAGTTGTACCACTCCGTGTCCGCTTCCGGACCTCGTGCCCGAGTGAAGCCCATGCCCCGGAAGATCTGCCAGATCTCGTCCACCACCTGATTCACCGGATGGGCGCCGCCCGCCCAGGTTTCGCGTCCAGGCATCGTGAGATCGGCAGCCTCGACATCGAAATCCGTCTCTTGGGACACCTGGGCACTACGCACTTCGAGCGCCCCGGTGAGCGTTTCTTTCACCCGGTTCGCCTCCGCGCCCACAGCGCGGCGGTCGGACGGATCGATTTCTCCCAGCTGGCGGAGAATCGCGGAGATTCGGCCATCCTTCCGACCGAGGTAGGTGACCCTCACACGCTCGAGAGCCTCGCTGTCACCAGCCTCGGCGACGGCGGCCAATGCCTCGGCCTCGAGTTCCGTCAGTCGAATCACCAGGGGGTTGTCGTTGCTCATGTTGTCTAAGCCCATCACACGTCGAAGATGTCCTCGCCAACACTCGGAAACGGCAAGGGGCCCCGCGACAACGTCGCCGAGCCCCTCACGGATTGAACCCGAAAACCCATCAACTAACTCGCAGCGCCGATGGCCTCCTTGGCTCGCTCCGCCAGCGCCGTAAACGCGTCCGGACTTCGAACTGCGAGATCGGCGAGTACCTTGCGATCCAACTCCACACCCGCCGTCTTGAGGCCGTTGATGAGCCTCGAATACGAGATGCCGTTCTCGCGGGCGGCTGCATTGATCCGGGTGATCCAGAGCCTTCGGAAATTCCGCTTTTTCTTCTTCCGGTCGCGATAGGCGTGCTCCCAACCCTTCTCCACCGCATCCTTGGCAGTACGGTACAGATTCTTTCGGCCGCCGAAGTATCCTTTCGCGACCTTGAAGATCTTCTTCTTCCGCTTGTTGCGCGCTGGTGCTGAAGTACCTCTCGGCATGACTGACTCCTTCGCCTATGACCCACCAAGGAGTCGGTTCATTCGTTTCGTATCAGCCTTGGAGACTGCGGTGCCCTGGCGCAGACGCCGCTTCCGCTTGGGGGATTTCTTCGTCAGCATGTGGCTCTTGTTCGCCCGTCGACGTCGGAGCTTGCCCGTGCCCGTTCTCTTTAGGCGCTTCGCCGCACCACGATTGGTTTTCATTTTCGGCATTATATCTCTTCACCGCCCACCGGCGGGCCCTTGTCGTCAGGGGTGTTTTAGCGGAGCCAGCACCATGGACATGGTCCTTCGCTCGAACACCGGATGCATCTCGACCTTCGCAATGTCCTCGAGGTCCGTCGTGACTCTCGCCAAGACATCCCTCCCAAGCTCCGGGTGGGTCACCTGCCTCCCGCGGAACATCATCGTGAGTTTGACCTTGTTTCCTTCATCGAGGAACCGGCGCGCGTGGCGCACCTTGAACGCGTAGTCGTGATCCTCGATGCCAGGCCTGAACTTCACCTCCTTCACCTGCACGTGATGCTGCTTCTTCCTCGCCTCCTTGGCCGCACGCTGTTGCTCGTACTTGAACTTTCCGTAGTCCATCAACTTGACGACGGGTGGACGAGCGTCGGGCGCGATCTCGACCAGATCGAGGCCCTTTTCGGTAGCAATGGCTTGGGCTTCGTCGATCGAGATGATCCCGACCTGTCCGCCCTCGTCATCGATCATGCGAACGGGGCTGATTCGAATCTGTTCGTTGACGCGGATCCTCTGTTCCTTGATCTGTATTCCTCCGCCACGGGAAACGAATGCTGAAGCCGGCCTCGAGCGGCTACTGACAAGAAAAGCCCGGATTCCTCCGGGCCACAAGGGTCACGATCCCAAAGAATTCACGCCTTTAAGTATCGCGACCACTTCGACCCCGTCGGCTCGGAACGCCTCAGGCGCGCACCAACCAGGGTGGAACCGGGGGTTAACCGGCTCACTTCATAGTTTTTGTTCATCCTGCCAAGACAGCCCTTCAACCAGGCACATCGAAGATCGTCAGAGTCTGGATCGCCGTCAACCCGTAGTAACCGCGGGCATTAGACCGCGGTCGGGGCGCGTGACTCGATCTCGGCTCGGAGGCGGTCAATGAACGCTCCACGCTCCATAACTTCCTGCTTGTTCCCCTCGCCGCGCATTCGGATCGCGACCGTCCCCGCCTCGGCCTCGCGCTCACCTATCACGGCCATATAGGGCACCTTGAACAGTTCCCCGTTTCGTATGCGAGCACCCAAGGTATCACGTGCCTCGAGCGTCACCCGCACGCGCACGGCCTCGAGTTGCGACACGAACTCTCGTGCGCTGGCCTCCCACTGCTCCGAGATGGGCAGGACGCGCACTTGCTCCGGAGCCAGCCACACGGGAAAGGCTCCCGCATAGTGCTCGATCAGCCCACCTACAAAGCGTTCCATCGATCCCACGAGCACGCGATGAATCATGAATGGACGGTGACGCTCGTTGTCCTCTCCGACGTACTCCAGCTCGAAGCGCTCCGGGAGGTTGAAGTCGAGCTGCACGGTAGGGCCCTGCCATTTCCTACCGATCGCATCGGTCAGCTCGAAGTCCAGCTTGGGACCGTAAAAAGCGCCTCCACCCTCGTCGACGGCGTAGTCCAACCCACGAGCAGACAAAACGCTCGCGAGAACGCCTTCCGCATGCCGCCAATCCTCGTCGGTCCCCAAGGCCTTGGCCGGCTTGGTGGCCAACGCGATCGTGTAGGGGTACCCGAACACTCGCAGCATCTCGTCGACGAGATCGAGGAGTCTCTCGATCTCCTCCGGCACCTGTTCACGGGTGCAGAAGATGTGCGCATCGTCCTGGGTGAAACCACGCACCCGTAGCATGCCGTGGAGAACGCCGCTGCGCTCGTACCGGTAACACGTCCCGAACTCAGCGTACCGAATCGGAAGGTCTCGGTAGGACCGGGGTGCGCCTTGGAAAATGGCGATGTGCCCTGGGCAATTCATGGGCTTGGGCCGGTAAGCTACACCATCGACGTCCATGGCTCCGAACATGCTCTCGGCGAAGTTCTCGAGGTGCCCGGAGATCTCGAAAAGCCTCTCGCTCGCGATGTGCGGTGTGTAGACGAGGTCGTACCCGTGCCGTTGCACCAATTCCCGCTCGAAGTTTTCGATTTCGGTGCGGATCACGGCACCTCTGGGGTGCCAGAGGATCAATCCCGGCCCCACGCGCGGATCGGTAGAGAACAGGCCCAACTGCTTGCCCAAGTGGCGATGATCGCGCCGCTTGGCCTCTTCGAGTCGCTCTAGATGCTCAGTCAGATCCGCTTTCTTGAAGAATGCCGTCCCGTAGATGCGCTGGAGCATTTGGCGCTTCTCATCGCCCCTCCAATACGCGCCTGCCGCGCTGAGTAGCTTGAAATGTGTCACGTGCCCCGTCGAAGGCACGTGCGGGCCCCGGCAAAGATCCAGGAAGGGCCCGTCCTTGTAGACCGTGATGACCTCGGCATCGTCGAACTCCTCCAGACGCTCCAGCTTGAGCGGATCATCGGAGAAGAGTTCGCGGGCCTCCTCCTTGGTGACCCGCCTCCGCTCGAATGCATGATCGGCTTCGACCACCTCGACCATTTGCTCCTGAAAGGCTTCTAGGTCGTCGGGAGTAAAAGGCTCATCCACCTCGAAGTCGTAATAGAAACCGTCCTCGATTGCTGGACCGAACCCGATCGCGGCTTCCGGCTTGAGCTCCCGCACCGCGGTGGCGAGCACGTGCGCCGCAGAATGCCTCAGCACCACCAACGCCTCCTCGTCACGCGCCGTGAGAATCCGCACCGCTGCGCTCCGCTCGAGAGCATAACCCAGGTCAACGGTCTCGCCGTCGACCTGTCCGGCCACAGCGGCCTTCGCGAGGCCGGGCCCTATCTGAGCGGCCACGTCGCCGATTGTCGATCCAGGAGCCATCTCGAGAACCGAGTCATCGGGCAGGGTGACGTTGATCATCGGGTCAGACATTCCACTTCCACGTTCTCGTAAACGGCGCCAATCTCCGGTCTCAGGCCAGCAAGGTAAACCCTCTTGCGGTATGTGCCAGATGCCGACCCCCAAAGCCGACCATACGCAAGAGGCCCGGAAGACGAATCTTCCGGGCCTCTAACTGCAGCCTGTCGAGCGGGTGGGTTAGTACATCCCGCCCATGCCACCGCCCGGCATCGGAGGCGCTTTGTCATCCTCCGGCAGGTCGACCACAACCGCCTCGGTGGTCAACAGCATACCCGCGATCGACGCCGCGTTCTGCAGGGCCGTCCGAACTACCTTCGTCGGATCCATGACGCCCGCCTTGACCAAGTCCTCGTACACGTCCGTCTGCGCATTGTAACCGAACGACGGGTCCTTGGACCGACGCACCTTCTCGACCACGATGGATCCCTCGACGCCCGCGTTCTCAACGATCTGACGAATGGGCTCCTCGAGAGCCCGCCGCAGAATGCTGACACCGATTTGCTCGTCTTCACGGTCCACCTTCAAATCATCCAGCGCGGACTGGGCGCGCAGTAGCGCAACCCCACCACCCGGCACGATGCCCTCTTCGACCGCGGCGCGCGTCGCGTGCAGCGCGTCCTCCACGAGGGCCTTCTTCTCTTTCATCTCGGTCTCCGTGGGCGCGCCTACGTTGATCACCGCGACACCGCCGGAGAGCTTGGCAAGGCGCTCCTGGAGCTTCTCGCCATCATAGTCCGACGTGGACTTGTCGATCGCCACCTTGATCTCTTCGATGCGGCCCTGGATCTTGACCTTTTCACCCCCACCGTCGATGATCGTCGTGTCATCCTTGTCGATGACTACGCGCTTCGCCGAGCCGAGGTCACTGGTGACTGTGTTCTCCAGCTTGAAACCGATCTCCTCCGAGATCACCTGGCCGCCCACGAGGACGGTGATGTCCTGGAGCATGGCCTTGCGGCGGTCGCCGAAGCCCGGTGCCTTCACAGCGCAAACCTTGAGCGTGCCGCGCAGCTTGTTAACCACCAGCGTCGCGAGCGCTTCCCCGTCGACGTCCTCGGAGATGATCAGGAGCGGCTTGCCCAACTGAGCGACCTTCTCCAGGATGGGGAGGAGGTCCTTCATGGAGGAGATCTTCTTGTCGTGCACGAGGATCATGGGATCCTCGAGGACGGCCTCCATGCGCTCCGGGTCCGTCACGAAGTAGGGAGACAGATAGCCGCGGTCGAACTGCATTCCCTCGACGGTCTCGAGCGTGGTCTCGAGGCCACGGGCTTCCTCGACGGTGATCACGCCGTCCTTGCCGACCTTCTCCATGGCATCGGCGATCAACTCACCCACCTCG
>JADFRS010000186.1 GCA_022561145.1 Gemmatimonadota bacterium | reverse complement strand
GCATGTTGCCGGCCATGTGCTTGATCACCACGGCGAGCGAGTTACTGACGGGGTCGGTGACGTGGAACAGGTCTTCCTCGGAGATCTGAGCCAGCGCCCTGTCCGCGAGATCCTTCAAGCGCCGGTACTCGTGCCGAACATCATCCAGGTAAGCGGTTCCGTCCATTGCTGCTCCTCCCGTCCTCGGTGGGCCACCCGTCCGCTCTCAAGTGTCGCACGACCACCTGGCAGTTCCAAACTCCATACGCCGGCTGGTCGTGCGCGGGCGCCAACGACTCCGTACATTCGCGCGATCTCAATCTGAACTCCCAACCGGTACACGAAGCCCCTGCGATGACACGTCCCAGCGACGAACAGCTTCACGAGCGCTGGCGGGATCAACCCGCGCCACTGCTTCCGCTCCTGCACGAACTGCATGAGCGCGATGGCTACCTCTCCGAGGAAGCCCTCCGGGGAGTGGCCAAGGCCCTGCGCATTCCGATCGCGGACCTCTTCGGCACCGTCACGTTCTATCACCACTTCGCCCGCGAGCCCGGAGGCTTGGAGGCGCCGCGCGTCTGTACGGGGCCGGTGTGCCGCCTGCGCGGCGCCGGAGATCTGCTCGACTCGTTGGACGGCGCGGTCTCGATGCCGTGCTCGGGCCGCTGCGACGAGCCCGTACCGGTGTTGCGAGGCGGGAGCACGCTGGTCGGATTAGCCGCGGATGCCCTCGAGTCCCGGCCGTCACCGCTACCGCCCGCAGCACCCGCGGGTACCGAGGAGTGCATCTTCGCCGAGATGCGAACGCAAGGCCGCGCGGGTCTCGATGGATACCGGAGCAGCGGAGGGTACGATGCGCTGAAGACCGCGGTGCTCGAGTCGACCGGGCCGGAGGTCATCCGGACGATCACCGACTCGGGGCTGGCCGGGCGAGGTGGCGCTGGGTTTCCCACCGGCCGCAAATGGAGTGCCGTGGCCGATGCGGCCGGGGACCCCAAGACCATCGTGTGCAACGCGGACGAGGGTGAGCCGGGCTGTTTCAAGGACCGCGTCATTATGGATTACGATCCCCACGCGGTCATCGAAGGCATGGCGCTGGCCGCGTTCGCGACCGGGGCGACGCGCGGATTCATCTACCTCCGCTACGAATACCCGGAAACAGAGGGGATACTCGAGGCCGCGATCGCGGAGGCCGAGGCGGCAGGGCTGCTGGGCGACGGCATCTTGGGATCCGACGTCGACTTCAAGCTCTACGTACGTCGAGGGGCGGGCGCTTACATATGCGGGGAGGAGACCTCCTTGCTGAACAGCTTGGAGGGAAAACATCCCTTCCCGCGGAACCGGCCACCCTATCCGGTCACGCACGGCTTCGAGGGACTACCCACCGTGGTGAACAACGTCGAGACTCTGGCCGCCTGTGCCCCGATCCTCAGGAACGGGCCCGACTGGTACCGAGATCTCGGGCGAGGTGACAACGCCGGCACCAAGATCATCAGCCTCTCGGGCGATGTCGTGCGGCCCGGCAACTACGAGATCCCGCTGGGCTTGCCGTTGCGCGAGTTGATCGACGACTGGGCCGGTGGTGTATGCGAGGGGCGCAGTGTGCAGGCCGTCACGATGGCCGGCATTTCCGGAGGTTTCCTCGCGGGCGAGGATCTGGACGTGGATTTGGACGAGGCCAGCATAAGGGAGCGGGGCTCAATGTTGGGTGCGGGAGGTATCATGGTATTCGACGACTCGAGAGACATGATCGACGTCGCCCATTCGGCCATGGAGTTCTTCGCACACGAATCCTGTGGGAAGTGCTTCCCTTGCAGAATCGGCACGCAACGGCTCACGGAGCGGCTGGCGGGAAAGGCCGGTCCTTCGGACCTGTCCGACTGGCTGGACGAGGTACGCGACCTGGGAGAGACCATGAAGGAGACGAGCGCGTGCGGCCTCGGCATGGCGGCACCGTTGATCAGCGAAAGCCTAGTGAAGTACTTTCCTGAAAGGGTCGCCCAACACGTGACTAGTACAAGTGAACATAAATACGAGTACGTATAAGACGCTGGCGTTTCCCGGTCTTGGTCGGCATCTTGGATTCAACCAGGAGGCCGATGATGCCCAGATCAAGCCCGTACGTCATCACGCTGACGCCGAAGGAACGAAGCACCCTCGAAGCGAGAGCACGCCAGTATACGTTATCGTATCGCGACGTGGTGCGCGCCAAGATCGTTCTGCTCGCCACCGAGGGGCTCGAGAACAAGGAGATTGCAGAGCGTCTCGACATGCCACGTCCCGTCGTGAGCAAGTGGCGCAAGCGCTTCTTCCGAGAACGCCTCGCCGGGCTCGAGGATCGTTCCCGCAGAGGTCGACCCTCTGTTTTTCCCCCCTCGAGTGATCGCCGAGGTGAAAGCGCTGGCGTGTGAGTTGCCAGCCACGCTTGGTCTGCCGCTGTCGCGCTTCAGTCGCTCCGAGCTGCGCCGCCATGTGCTGGCCGCCGGCATCGTAGCCGAGATCAGCGGCGTCACGATCTGGCGATGGCTGCACGAGGATGCGCTGCGTCCCTGGAGCCGACGGAGCTGGATCTTCCCGCGCGATCCCGACTTCACCGTCAAGGCGGGACGCGTCCTCGACCTCTACCACCGTCGTTGGCAGGGCCGCGCCCTGGCTGAGGACGAGTTCGTCCTCAGTGCCGACGAGAAGACGCAGATCCCGATCCGAACCCTTTGTCATCCCATCACGCCACCCGCTCCAGGCCGCCCGATGCGCGTCGAGCACGAGTATCGTCGTCATGGGGTTTGTGCCTACATCGCAGCTTGGGACGTGCACCGTGCCCGACTCTTCGGCGAGGTCGTCAAGAAGATCTCCATCGTCGCCTTCGACGCTCTCGTCGCCCAGGTGATGAACCAGGAACCCTATCGTTCGGCTCGCCGCGTGTTCTGGATCGTGGATGGCGGCACGATCCACCGAGGGCAGCGCGCCGTGGACCGCCTCCAAGACCAGTTCCACAACCTCACCCTCGTGCATCTGCCTACACACGCCAGTTGGCTGAATCAGATCGAGATCTACTTCTCCATCCTCCAGCGCAAAGCGCTCACTCCGGCCGACTTCTCTTCCCAGGACGCCGTCGCTACCCGTATCCTTGGCTTCCAGGAACACTATCAGCGGATCGCCCAGCCCTTCGAGTGGAAGTTCACGCACCGAGATCTCGATCGCCTCGTGGCTCGCTGGGCCGCCTCTGAGCCCGAGCAACTCGCTGTCGCCGCATGATAATACGTCATCGAACTTCTGAACCGGTGTACTAGCGTGAGGTGAGATGAGCGATAACATCGACGACGGGGGAAACGGCGCGCTCTCCACGATGACGTTGGACGGAGAGGACGTCGGCTTCACCCCGGGTGAGACCGTCTACGAGGTGTCGGAGCGCTACCGGCGCGAGATCCCGACCCTCTGCTACGATGAGCGGCTAGAGCCATTCGGCGGATGCCGGCTGTGCATCGTCGAGGTCGAGGGCAGCCACAATCCGGTGGCTTCGTGCACGACCAAGGCCGCCCAGGGCATGAAAGTGACCACCAAGAGTGGCCGCCTGGAGATGCATCGGCGCGTGCTCTTGGAGTTGGTCGCGTCGGAGAATCGCGATCTGGACGTAGATCCGATGAGCGGCTACGCGTCAGGGGAGATGGCGACGCTGCTCGACCGCTACGACGCGCGCACCGGCCGCTTCCTCGGCCTGCGATCCGGCACCAGCCACCCGGACGACCCCAACCCCTTCATCCTCCGGGATTATGAGAACTGCATCTCCTGTTTCCGGTGTGTGCGGGTCTGCGCCGAGCAGGAGGGCGACTACGCCATCAGCGTGATGAACCGGGGATTCGGAACGCAGATCACCACCGAGTTCGATGGAATCCTCAAAGACTCGGCGTGCACCTTCTGTGGGCAGTGCATCCAGACCTGCCCGACGGGGGCGCTCGCCGACTTGAAGGCGCTCGCAAGCAAGGACGTGCCGGGTGAAACCAAGCTCACGCGCACCATCTGTCCTTACTGCGGTGTGGGATGCAGCGTCGATCTCATGACGCGGGGCGATCAAGTCGTGGGTGTGCTGCCGGCCATGGACGGGCCTGCGAATCACGGCGCGCTGTGCGTGAAGGGTCAATTCGCCTTCGACTTTATCGGACACGAGGACCGGTTGGATACGCCGTTGGTCCGCGGAGACGACGGCCAGCTTCACCCCGCCACCTGGGACGACGCCCTCGACAAGGCGGCTGAGGGGCTGCTTGCGGCCGTGGACAATCACGGGCGGCACAGCCTCTACGTGGTGGCATCGGGGCGGGCGCCCACCGAGGCCGCCTACATGATGCAGAAGTTCGTGCGGGCTGGGCTGGGGACGAACTACATCGACAACTGCAGCCGTGCTTGACACGCTCCCACCGTCGCCGGTCTGGCGGCAAGCATCGGTCGGGGCGCCATGTCGAACCCGCTGGCGGACATGGACAAGCCCGATGTGATCTTCTGCATCGGGACCAATATGACGGAGTGTCATCCGGTCGCGGCGACGGGCATCAAGAGGGCCCTCGCCAAGGGTGCGAAGCTGATCGTCGCCGACCCCCGGCACATCGTGCTCGCGGACCTGGCGGACGTCTACCTGCCGCTCAGGGTCGGTACCGACTCGGCCCTGTTGCTCGGGATGGCGCACGTCATCGCGCGCGAAGGGCTGGTGGATCAGGCCTTCATGGACGCCCGCACGACGGAGGGCATGGCCTTCCTCGAGCACGTCCAGCGTTTCTCGCCGGAGTGGGCGGAAGAGATCACGGGCGTGCCGGCAGCCGACATCGAACAGGCAGCCCTCTGGTACGGGCAGGCGGAGCGCGGCGCCATCTACTACACGCTGGGTATTACCGAGCATATCTGCGGTGTCGAGAACGTGCAGGGCCTGTGCAACCTGGTGTTGATGACGGGCAACATCGGCCGCGAGGGCACCGGCATAAATCCGATGCGCGGCCAGAACAACATCCAGGGCGCGGGCGACGCGGGCGCCCTTCCGAACAACTATCCAGGCTTTCAGCCGGTCACCGATCCCGAAAACCAGGAGAAGTTCGAGAAGCTGTACGGCAAGAAGGTGGATCTCGAGAACGGCATCACCAAGGTGACCGCCCTCGAGATGTGCGGTGACCAGATTCGGGCGATGTTCATCGATGGCGAGAACACGGTGGTGTCGGACCCCGAGCGAGCGCACTGTGAGAAGGCCCTGAGAAGCCTCGACTTCTTGGTCGTCGCAGACCTCTTCCTGACCGAGACTGCGGAGCTCGCGGACGTGGTGTTCCCCGTGTCCGCCTGGGGTGAGGTGGACGGCACGCAGACCAACACCGAGCGGCGGATCCAGCGTCTCCGAGCCGCGGTCCCCTCGCCCGGAGTAGCGCGGCCCGACTGGTGGGTGATCTCGGCGCTCGCGAAGCGCATGGGGTTCCAGGGCTTCGAATACGAGGGCGCCAAGGAGGTCTTCAACGAGCTCTGCGAGGTAACGGAAATCTACCACGGCGTCGACTGGGACAAGGTGGAGGACGGCGCGTTTTCATGGCCGATTCCCTTCGACGGGCACCCAGGGACACCGATGCTGCACGCTGACGTGTTCGAGAACGGGCGGGGGATCTTCAATCTCGTGGAGCAGCGTGATCCTGCCGAGACGGTCGACGATGACTATCCCGTCTGGCTCACCACCGGCCGCCGCCTGGCGTCGTACCATACGCGTACCCAGACCGGGCGCTCGGCAGGCATCGACTACCTGCTGTCGGAGGAGTCGCTGGAGATCCACCCCGACGATGTCGATGAGTGGGGCCTGGCCGACGGGTCATGGGCGATCATGTCGAGCCGGCGTGGCTCGGTGCGCGTGCGCGTGAAGGCCACCAAACGGTCGCCACGCGGCACGGTGTTTACGACCTTCAGCTTTGCCGACGTTCCGGTGAATGCGCTTACGGGTGGTGGATACGACCCCATTACCCAGACCGCCGAACTCAAGGTTTGCCCGGTCAGCGTCGTGCCTGAATAGGCCTCGCGCGGCCGCATGGGCTTCCCCATGCACGGTAGGAGACAGGTATGTCCGAGATTCCCTTGGGACGCTTCGTGTGGTACGAACTGTTGACCGACGATCCGGACGGCGCTCAGCCGTTTTACAAGGAAGTCGTCGGGTGGGGCACCTCCGAGTGGGGCGACGGCCCGGAGCCATACACGATGTGGATGAACGGGGAAACCCCGGTCGGCGGCGTGATGCAGCTACCAGAGGAAGCCAAGGCCATGGGTGCGCCTCCGCACTGGTTGGCCTACGTGGCCACGCCCGACGTCGACGAGACGGGCATGCGTGCGACCGCGCTCGGAGGCACGATCCTGAACGGTCCGATGGACATTCCCATGGTGGGGCGTATCTCGATCATCGCCGATCCGCAGGGCGCGGTGTTCGCGGCGTTCATGCCCGTCGACGAAGTCCCCGGCCATGAAGGCCCGGCAAACCTTGGAGAGTTCTCCTGGCACGAGCTGATCACGTCGGACTGGGAGGGTGCCTTCGCCTTTTACTCGGCTCTGTTCGGATGGGAGAAGACCGAGGCGATGGACATGGGAGAGATGGGCACGTACCAGATGTTCGGGCGCAACGGCCAAACGCTGGGCGGAATGTTCAACAAGTCGCCCGATATGCCGCAGCCCCCGAGCTGGCTCTACTACGCGCGCGTACCCGACGTGGACGCCGCGGCCGAGAAGGTGACTTCGCTGGGTGGGACCATTCTCAACGGTCCCATGGAGGTTCCCGGCGGCGACAAGATCGTGCAGTGCATGGATTTACACGGGGTGGCGTTCGCGCTGCACGCGAAGGCGCCTGCGTAGGCGCTGGGGCCAGAGCACGCGTCCTCAGTCCCCCCTGACATGTGCACGCCGCAGGGGAGGGCACGCAGTGTAGGCTAACGCGCGACCGGTGCCCCACGCATCGCGTCGAAGAGCCGCATGTGCTCCCCCACGATGCGCGTGCGCGCTTCCTCGTCCGGTTCGAGCGACCAATCGCCCTCTTCCGACGTCCCTGCCAGCACGATGCCGTCGCTTCTCGGCTGCATGTGGATGAAGCCGCCGGCGCCAGGAAGCCCACCGAAAGTCGCGTAGTTCACGTCCTGTTGGGGCACGAGCACCGTCAGCTGACCCTTCAGGGGCGTGAGCTCGCGGTCGCCGAAGAGATCGAGCGATCCTAGTCCGGTGCAGTTCACTACGGTACGCTCGTCGAGGGCCATCAGGTCGCGCGGAGTATCGAACTTCCGGATGACGATGCGGCCTTCGAACCGCAGGAAGTCACGGACCAAAGCGTCCAGATAGATGGACGGCTCGATGCGCAGCGTGGTGCCCGCTCTTGCGTACCGAGTAGGGAACGGGTGCTCGCCAGGACCGAGCAACGTGGATCCGGTCCGGAGATCCGGGGGCAAGAGCGGGTCCGGGCCCGCCCTCCGCCCCCCGCTCGAGGGTTCCGTGTCCCGCAAAGCGTACGAGTCGATCCAGGAAACTCCGTACTCGGGCCCGATGAGCAGCTGTAGCTGCCGATACGCGATTCTTGCGGCCTGCC
>JADFRS010000185.1 GCA_022561145.1 Gemmatimonadota bacterium | reverse complement strand
CGAACGAGACGAAAACCCATCCCTGATCCCCCTCAAGTCGAACCTTCAAAGCGTCATCTATGGCAAGAGCGAAACCATTGATGTTCTCATCGTGGCCCTGCTGGCGGGCGGTTCGGTGCTCATTGAGGATGTGCCCGGCGTAGGCAAAACGACGCTGGCGAAATTGATTGCCGATCACCTGAATGCCAGACTGGTGCAGGAGGAGTTCGAGGAAAATCCATTTCTTGGGGATTTCTACCGCAATTCGGAAGCCTATGCCTTCCAGACGCAGCTCTGGTTCCTACTGTCGCGATACCGGCAACAACAGGGCCTGAAACAGCTCGACCTTTTCGCCCGGCTCACCGAGTCGGTGGGCGCGGTGCCGGGCATCGAAAGCGTCACGATGATCAACCACGGTCCGCTGAGCTCGGGGGGTGCCCCGAGCCGGGCAGCGTTCGGCGGAGCGCCCACGGGCTCAGAGGACGACGTACGCGTGGTCTACCGCACCATCTCGGCCGGGTACTTCTCGATGCTGGGCATCCCCATCGTCCGGGGGCGCGAGTTCGACGAGGACGACGTGGCCGGAGGGCCCGGGCCGATCATCATCAACGAGACGCTGGCCAGGCAGTGGGGCGAAGGGTCGCCCGTTGGGCAGACGCTCGGGGTGATCAAGGCCGCCCGGACGCGCGCGGACTTTGGCGAGCCCCTGGTGGGACGGGTGGTCGGCGTAGTGGGCGACTTGAACCGCACGGCGGGTGGCGCACAAACGCCCGTGGTCTACGTGCCTCTGACGCACAACCCGTGGCCCGAGGTGAACCTCGTGGCCCGATCGAAGGGAGCTCCCGCAGCCATGCTCGAGGCCGTGGAGGATGCCATCCACCAAGTGGAGCCCAGGATCCCGCTCGACGGGCCGTTCGTGGGCGCTACCACCGTCAGGTTTGGGCTGGCGAGTCCGGCCCAGCGCTTCAACGCCGCCCTCATGAGCGCGTTCGCCGTGGTCGCGCTTCTGCTGGCCGCGGTGGGCATGTACGGCGTGATCGCCTACACGGTGAGCTTGCGCACCCGCGAGATCGGCGTGCGCATGGCCCTGGGCGCCACGCCCGGCAGGGTGCTACGGTCGGTCGTGCACAGGGTGGCCCGCATCACCCTGATCGGGCTGGGCTTGGGCGTGGTGGCGGCCCTCGCGCTCAGCCGGCTCCTCGCCGGCCTGCTCTACCTGATCGAGCCCCGCGACCCGGCCACGTTCGTAGGAGTCGGCATGATCCTGATGGTGGTCGCGATCCTCGCGGGCTACGTCCCGGCCAGGCGGGCGGGCAAGGTTGATCCGCTGGTGGCGTTGCGGGGGGAGTAGGCAGAGGCTTCAGCGACTCAGAGTCGGGCAAGGCTGGTGGGCCGCACCCTCTTTGCGACGAATACACCGATCAGCACCTTGGCGAGATCCCCTCCCAGGAAGGGCAGGACGCTCAGAGCCAGGACCTCCCGCAGACCCAACTGGGTCAGAAGCGCAAGCTGTGCGGTTCCCCCCACGTAGATGACCAGCATGCCCGCACTCAACGCCCCAAAGAGGCGGAGTGCGCTCGATGAAGCCTTACCGGCCAGAAGTCCACTGACGTAAGCCGCCGCCGGATACGAGATCAGGTATCCGCCGGTCGGCCCAAGCAGCCAGCCTATACCCGCGTGTCCTTGTGAAAAAACCGGTGCTCCCCCCATACCGACTGCCAGGTAGGTGGCCATAGCGGCCGCGCCCAGGCGCGGACCCAGCACCGCACCGGCCAGGATCACGAAGAAGGGCTGGAGGGTCATCGGAACCGGAGTCCAGGGAAGCGGCACGGCCACGTGGGCACCGAAGCTGGTGGCCACCACGAAGGTCACGATGGCGAGGCCGATACGCGCACGGCGGTCCTCCACGACTGGGAGGAGGGCGAAGTCTCGCGCGGCGCTTCCGAGGTCTAGCTGCATGACAACCTTTCGTTGATGAAGCCGGTCTCTGCTTCGCCTGCTACTCCATTTCGAAGTACAGGTGGTAGTGATCGGCGCACCCTGGGTTGAAGCGTGTCCCACAATGGAGGCAGGACACCGCGTCGAGGTACTCGGAGATCGTCAGCGTCTCCCCACATGCTCCACATAATACGGCTCGCTGCTCACGTTCGTGAACGGACCATACCTCCGCGGGGTGGTCGGCGCACTCTCGATGGCACTCGAAGCACGCCATCCATCGCTCGCAACACTTCATCCGCAGGGCGACGGTGTCGTGTCGTCCCCGCCAGTGCGAGCAACGAGTCTGTGCGTCGACTTCCACGCCAAACACGGGCACGCCGTTCACCTCTATCGATGAGATGGGGGCCATCGGTCTGCGGAGCCTGGGGCCGTTGGCGCCTTTAGACATGAATCTCCATTCTCTCAATCACTCCACCCTCAACAACTCCAGCGGATCCACCCTGGCAGCCCACCAGGCGCGGTGTGCAGCGGCGAGTGACGTCATCAATGGCAGCACGATCAACACGCTGAACAGCGTCAATGGATCACTTGAAGAGACTCCCCATCGGAACGACTCGAGGAACCCAGCAGCCGCGAAAAGGTTGCCGCGACCCGGAGGGTTCAGCACCGGTTCGAGTTGACAATACCCGAGAAACCCTCCGAACCTTGCCCAAAATCATACTCTTGCAGTACTATATACCTTACACTTCTATACAGCTGGCTCGAACCGGATGACACGATGCCTCGCCCACTCGGAAACACCTCGCTGCAGATTCTCGGTGCCATTCGCCACCCGCAAGCCTACGGGCTGGAGCTGGTGACACGGACCGGGCTTCCGTCGGGCACGATCTACCCGACGTTGGGGCGTTTGAAAAAGCGGGGTTTGATCCGAGCCAGATGGGAAGACCAACGCGTCGCTGAGCGGGAAGGACGTCCGCGTCGTCGGTACTACGAGCTCACCGAGGACGGCGCGCTGGCGCTGGCGACGGGTGCCTCTCGGGTCGCCGACCTCGCGGCCGACCTGCAGGCGGAGTCGGTCGGAGGCGCCGGATGACCTCGCCGACCGCGCGAGCGCTCGTCTGGGCGGCTGGACTACTGGTTCCCCGGGTCACCCGCCCGGAGTGGAAAGAGGAATGGGACGGCGAGCTCGCTGCCTTGGAAGAGGCCCGGGCCGGAGGGGCCCTCGGTCTGCCGAGCCCGATGGGGTACGCGTTCGGGGCCTTCGCCCATGCACTGTGGATGAGGACGGAGGGGTGGACGGTGGACAGCATGTTTCAGGATATCAAGTACTCGACGCGAGTGCTTCGAAAGAGTCCCGGTTTCACGCTTGTCGCCACCTTGACGCTCGCGCTCGGGATCGGGGCCAACGCATCGATCTTCTCACTCGTGAACGGCGTCATGTTCCGGGCGCCGGATCAGATTCTCGAGCCGGGCCGGCTCGTGCAGATCGCGCGGTCGTACGAGTCCGCTCCGCGGTGGGACAATTTTTCCTGGCCTGCCATGCGGATGATCCAGGCTGAGGCCGGGGCGTTCTCCGGTATCGCCGGTTTCTCGCGAGAGCAGTTCATTCTCGGGCGAGGGACCGACACCGAGCAGGTCGTGGGCCAGCTGGTGACGGGCAACTACTTCGAGGTACTCGGGGTGAGGGCCTCTATCGGTCGGTTGCTGCAGCCCACGGACGACATGACTCCGGGCGGACATCCGGTGGTCGTGCTCAGCCACGAGCTATGGCACCGCCGCTATAGCGGCGACCCGTCGGTCGTGGGTTCGACGATCGCCGTGGGAACGGCACCCTACGAGGTCCTCGGCGTGGCCCCCGAGGGCTTCGTGGGGGTCGAGAACCTCGGCGCCGCGCCGTCCATGTGGGTTCCGGTTGCCCAGCACCCGGGTTGGTTCGGTATGAGCCCATTCGACCAATGGGGTTGGAGTTGGGTCAACCTCGTCGGGCGCCTCGACGAGGGGGCCACGTTCCAGGAGGCCCGGGCCTCGATGGACGTCGTGCAGTTCCGGCTTCGGGAAGCGTATCCGGCCAACGAGGACATCGAAGTTCTGTTGGCGGAGGGAATCGGGCTCGATCCCGAGGAGCGCACCGAAGCGAAACAGATGGCTTTTATCCTCACCTTGATCGTAGGGGTGGTCCTGCTTCTGACGTGCACCAACGTGGCCAACCTGTTCCTGGCCCGTGCGACCGCGCGTCGAGGAGAGGTGGGCGTACGGATGGCGCTTGGCGCGGGGCGGGGTCGGCTGGCGCGGCAGACGCTGACCGAGAGTCTGATACTGGCCCTCCTGGCCACGACCGTCGCCGCGCCGATCGTGCTCTCGGCCGAGACGTTCTTGCCGTTGATCTTCCCCTTCGGGCTGACCGGCTCGGTCGCGCCCGACGCCCGCGTCCTGGGTTTCCTGGTGTCGGTCGGGATTGCTGCCGGCCTCTTGCTCGGTGCCGTGCCGGCATGGGCGTCCTCCCGCAGAGGTGTGACGGAGGCGCTCCGTGACGCCAAGTCCACCGGTGGGCGCACCAAGACCCGGCTTCAGGACTTCCTGGTGATTTCGCAGTTGGGGCTGTCCCTAGGGTTGGTGGCCGGCGCGGCGCTCTTGGGTCGTAGCGTCATGAACGCGCGTAGCGCTCAGCCCGGATTCGACCCGACGGGTCTCGTTGTCGGATACATGGACCTGGATCTGACGGGGCGGTACGACGAGGAGGCTGGTCTTGACCTGTGGAATCGTCTCGTTACCTCCGCGGCTCGAATTCCGGGGGTCCAGAGCGCCACACTGGCGAACCAGACGCCGATCGTGGGCGGCCACTCGCGTCGTACGGTACGTCCCGCTGGTCGGAACGATGTCGAGTTCGAGGCCGAGTCGATCGTGGTTGGCGGAGACTACTTCCAGACACTGGGAATCCCTCTCCTTCGCGGGCCGTCCACTCGGCGGTGTGTTCGATGAACCCGAACCGGTCGTGGTGGTGAATGATGCACTTGCCCGGATGTTCTGGCCGGATGAGGATCCGGTTGGAAAGGAACTACAGGGTGACCCGGCGTGGCGGGTGGTCGGGGTGGTCGCCGACGTCCAGATGCGGTCGCTGCGACGACGCGCTCGACCCGCCGTCTACTACCCGATGTCCCGATCGTATCGGGGTGGAATGGTGCTTCACCTGAGGGGCGAGAGCGGGCAGTCGGTTCAGCCCGAGTTGTTGCGTCAGACGGTTGCCGACCTGGATCTGGAGCTGCCGGTCTCGGCTGTCGTCGACCTCGAAAAGGGGCTGGCGGCTTCCATGGGTGAGACCCGCACGATCGGCTATCTGATCGCGGCGTTCGCGGTCCTGGCGCTGGTTCTCGCCGCCGTCGGTCTCTACGGCCTTGTGTCGTACGGCGCATCCCAACGCGTTCGGGAGATGGGAATTCGAATTGCGCTTGGCGCGCCCCCCCAATCTCTCGTGCGCCTAATTCTCACACGCGGCGTCAGGGTCTCGGCGCTCGGGATCGGGGCCGGGTTGGCCGTGTCCTACGGCCTCGGAAAGGCCCTGGAGGGACTGCTCTTCGGGGTCGCCCCGGCCGACTCCGCAACCATCGGCGCCGCATCTGTGCTCCTGCTGTTGACCGCCGGAGTCGCCTCTTGGGTGCCCGCTCGTCGGGCCAGCCGCCTCGATCCCGCCATATCGCTGCGGGAATAGGGTAATGAGACTGCTACTCGTTGTGTTCGTGATCGTGGCCGGGCGTGCCGACCCCGTTGCGGCCCAGGAAGAAGCCGCACCCCGCCGCGCCACCGCATCCGCCGCCGGCCTGACCGGCGAGTGGGACGCGCGGTGGGCATCCGGCGTTCGACACAATTTGGACGGCTCGATAGAGGTCCAGAGATGGGGCGACGCCCTCATGGTCTTCGAACAGGACGGAGACTCTGTGACCGGGAGCTGGACCACCTGGGGAGTCACGTGGACGTTCGAGGGCACGGTCCAAGGTGCTCACCTGCACCTCCGATCGATCCGGCACGATTCGGACAACCCCGAGCTCGACTCCCTGGAGGCCATCGTCTGGGACGCGACCCTGACGGGTGACCGGCTCGACGGCTACATAGAGCTCCTCATCCGGGGGGACGCACGCGAACCGGCGCGACGGCCATGGTCCGCCGCTCGACGGGGGCGGTGACTGATCCGGGGGCGGATCCCTACCAACTCACGATGAGCGGAACGCGACCACTGGATCGATACGCGTGGCCTTGCGCCCTGGCACATAACACGCCGCCATCCCCATCGCCCCAAGGATCACGCCCGTCAGAATGAACGTCAACGGGTCGAGCTTAGGAACGCCCCAGAGCAGCCCGGAGATCAGCCGAACGAGCCCGATCGATCCCACCGCACCCAGTCCCAACCCCATGACGACCAGGACCATCCCACGGCGCAGGATGGAGCGCATCACGGTGTCTCGTTGGGCACCGAGTGCCATCCGGATCCCGATCTCGTGAGTTCTCTGGCTCACACCGAACGCGATGACCCCGGCGATCCCCGCCAAGCTGAGGACCAGCGCCACCCCCGCGAAGATCGAAAGGAGCGTGAGCGTGAGGCGCCGGGGGGCCAGCGTATCGTCCCGGATCTGCGCGAACGTCGTGACGTTGGCCACGGGAATCGTCGGGTCGAGGGCCTTTATGATCTCGCGCGCCTGTCGGCCGATCTGCAGCGGGTCCACCGCTGTGCGCACGACGAGGTTGCTCGCGCCGGGCGCCTGGCGCACTGGAAGGTAGATCTGGGCCGGGGGGCTGGTCTCCAGACCGAACTCATGGACATTGCCCACGACTCCGATCACGGTCACCAAGGAGTCGCTGCACCCTCCCATCATGTTGCACGGCGCGTAGCGCATCCCGATCGGATCCTGCCCGGGCCAGACGGAAGCCGCCAACGCTTCGTTCACTATCGATACCTTGAGAGAGTTCTCGTCGTCCGTCGTCTCGAAGGTGCGACCCGCTTTGAGCGGGATGCCCGCGGTCTGGAAGTATCCGACCCCAGCGGACCGCGGTTGAGCCTGGGGAAGGCGCGTTCCGTCGCTCTCCCGGGCTCCTTCGGGCCGCACTCCGTGGAACATCCCCTGCTGGAACTGCATGGGTGAGACGTCGGTCAAGGCTACGCTCGTGACCCCGGGGAGCGCTCCGATCCGGTCCAACACAGTGAGGAAGAAGTCCTGCCGCTCTTGGAGGTTCATGCTCGAGTTTCGGGCGTTCACCACGACCCGCATGCTAAGCACGTTCTCCGGATCGTAGCCCGGGTCGAGCTGCTGGAGCTTGTAGAAGCTACGCACGAGGAGTCCCGAGCCGACCAGGAGCGTGAAAGCGAGCGCCAACTGAGTCACGACGAGACCACCCTGGAGCCGGTTGCCACGGCGGCCTCCCGACATTCCTCGCCCGTCCCGAAGGTCGTCGGCGACCTTGATTCCGGCTCGCATCGCCGGCGCGGCACCGAACAACAGGCCAGTGAGCATCGATAGGGCCAGCGTGAAGAGCAGCACGGGTCCACTCATGGACGTCTCGGCCGCGCGGGCCGTGAAGCGACTCGCGAACGCGGTCAGGAGGTCGATCCCGAGCCACGCGATCAGTAGCCCCAACAAGCCGCCGGCCACGGCCAGCACCATGTGCTCCGTGAGCAACTGCTG
>JADFRS010000028.1 GCA_022561145.1 Gemmatimonadota bacterium | reverse complement strand
GTGAAACTGAAATTCCTCCAAGCTGCCTCAGTATCATCAAATACTACAAGAACGTTGTCATATTGCTCTCCCTTCGCACCGTGCTGGGTGCTGTAGGGAGTGTTCTCATTAACGAAGTTGCAATACGGCGGGATTTCTTTGGTGTCCATCGCGAAGTAGGCATCCGCCAACCACTCGCCTTTGTCGGGCCCGTGCTGGTCTGGGTCATATTCCTCATCCCTGCGGGCACGGTCCAGGTGATATGCCAGCCGGTCTGTGATCACACATAAGCCCTTTTCGCGGGAAAACCTGAGGATTTCTCCCAAGCTGTCCCTTTCCCATCGGACGCGGAGATCTTCTGCCAAGGCAACCGAACGGTCTAACACCTCTCGCCAGGGGATGCCGGAGGATTCTCCTCCCGGTAGGAAAGACGGGCTGGCATTTCTCATTACAGCGAAGAGGGCGCGCTGGTCCTCCCGCGAGCTCGCGTCCACGATGGGAAACAGCGCCTCTATGAAGGGCCGTAGAAGGGGGTGGTCGCCTTTTTCGTAGTCTTCCTGCGCCTGGGCAGAAGCGAACTGCCCGGTGAATAGCCGATGCAGTGAAGGAAATCCAAGCCGACGGGCAATCATCTGGCGAACGAGGAACAACTGCTTGATATCTGGCCGACCGGCCCATCCCCAGCCTTCGAGGGCCTCGTCGAACCGATTCAGGGCCCTTTCCGTCTGCTCTTCCGTATACCGACCGCGAGACCCGTTTGGCTCCTCGGCTCGGACAAGCGTGATGAAGACCTCGCCCACCACATCAGCGTTATTCCCCGCAGCAACCTGCTTCACATCCTGGCGGAAAGCGTTGAGAAGTTCGATCACTCGTTGCGCGGACCGAAAATTCTCCTCTTTGGTGATTACGGCCGCACCGGGCGGTCCCTCGAACTCCCCAGCTCGGTTGTCGTAGATCTGCTGCATCGGATCACCGAAGTAGCCGACGATCGGTAAGCCCTCCTCCCCGCAGAGTGTATTCAAGGCATCGACAACGGACCCGAAAGTGTCCTGTGCCTCGTCCACAAAGATATAGGGGTATTTCTGGCCGAGTATTCTGCGGAAGAGGTCGTGTTCTGAGATGAAATACGCGCCAATAGCGATCACATCGTCGTGACTCAGTCGCCCCTCAGAATAGACGCTGTACGGGGAATCGGCGTACTCAAACGATCGGACGCGATCGAGGTTTGAGAGATCCTGCCGAAGGGCTTCCACTCTCTCCCGGGCCCTGATTGCTTTCTTGCTCTGCTTTCCGTTGTCATCCTCCTGATGCTTTTCGATAAGGAGGGGAATGACGTGTCCTTCGAGGGCCGCACGAAGGTTCGGCGTGAAGCGTTTGATTTCTCGCCAAAGAAAACTGTGCAGGGTAGAGACCAGAAAGAGGTCATCAAAGTCCAGGCGCTCCTCGATCACCTCGGCAGCTCTGTTCGTGTATGTGATGCAAGCAATCCGCTTTCCGTCGCGGCGGAGTTTCTGGCCTTTCACTTCTCGCAGATGCGAGAGTGCCGTCACCAGGGACATGGTCTTGCCAGACCCAGCCCCGGCAATGACTGAGAACGACCGGAGGTCCCCAAGAGCCTCTCGGATTTGCTTATCGGCGCTTGTCTCAATCAGGTTGCCGGTCTTAAGCATTGGCCGGTGACCCTTCCTCCAGATCCGGTGAAACTGCGGCTTCCAGCCACCGGAGACCGTCCCCCACGTACGTGGGAGTTTGCCACGAGACCTCTGAGAAGGCGATATCCAAGGCAAACTGAGTCTTCTTGAACGAGCCCGATCGCACCGCCTCAAAGACGGCCTGATATGTCTCCTCAAAATCTGCGTCAGGAGAGAACTCTATCCCCAGGTCCAACGTACCATCGATGAATGCCTGCAGGTTGTCGTAGACAAACGCCTCTTCAAACGTGCGGCCGTGGAACCGATCCGGACTTGAAGAGTCTTCGGGAATGACCGGCTTTTGGAACCCGACAAAGCACGTGCCATCTGCGAGGATCTGCTGATCGGAGGAGAGATCGGCCAAAGCACTTACTGCTACTTCCCCGAGGAAGAAGGCCAAGGAGGCATTGGAGGACACTGCACCTTCTTTGTCCGCTCGGCAGGCCTTTCGATTCTCACTTGGGTCAACCGAGTCAAGGTCAGTAATCACGAGGTAAGGGATGCCCAAGAACTCCAAGAGACTAGCAAACCGATGTGAATAGGCCCCACCCACCTCAAGCACAGTCAGGAAGGCTTGTTTGAGGCGGGGTGCAGACTTCTCGATCATTCTGGGCATCAGGAGTTTCTCTGTCGTCCCCTCGACCAAGAGTGCCGCGTCTGCGAAGAAGAGGTCACAATGGGCCAGTTTCAGATAGCGGGAGAGGAACCTGAGGGTCTCAGTTTGATCCTCCTTCTCCCCCCCAGCAGACTCTTTTTCGGGACGAAAGTCTCGCAGGTCCTGGACCTTTGACACCTCGAAACCGGAGTTCTGGGGGTCATCTCCATTCTCCAGGATATACCGACGGAAAAAACGCACCTTTCTGAAATCCACTGCTTCCAAGACATGTGAGGAGTGCGTGGTAATTCCGATCTGAGGCACCATATGTTCCTCTGCTGCCTCCTCAGAGGCGCGGCGGACGATCGTCCAGATGTTCTGGATGAATGTCTGCTGCACCTGGGCGTGCAAATGTACCTCGGGCTCCTCAATGAAGATCAGTTGGCAGAGGGGCCGGTTCTTGAGCGTACCCATCCACTGGAGATGGAAATGGCTGATCTGAATGGCCATATAGATCAGGTTCTTGAACCCCAGGCCGTTGTAGGCCTCAGGCAACTCGTGGTTGGTTCTTGGATCCACGTAGAGGAGAGAGGTGTTCCCCTTTAATGCGGTACTGGGGCTCATCGAGGATACGATCCGCAGTTCCCGGTCGTTTGCCGCTGGAACCCCGAGGTTTTGGATCACCTCCATTAACCCGCGGAAGTGCTCTTGATAATGGTTAGTGAGGTTTTCGTTGTTCTCGTCTATTACCCGATTTGCTTCCTCACTCACTTCCGCCTGTCTTAGGTTCTTCCTGTAGAAGTCTGCGAATGCAGTTGAGAGCCGGTTGCTCCGGCTTCTTTCTTCATCGTCGATATTCCTCTGTGCGTCTACGAAGTCCACCCGAATCAACGACTCAATCACTCTCCTCCCCTCATCAGGACTTAGGGGACTCTCGGCGACGTCCTCACCCGTTCTTTCGAGAGAGAAGTAATGGACGGAGAAGTGGTTTCTTAGATTCTCCTCTAAAGAGAGGAAATGGGAGAGGGGTTTTCGGCTGTCGATACCTCCCGGATCTGGAAACGCCACGGCGTAGGATTCCCGGAGCTTATCCTCATCCTCAACCGAGAGGCTCAAGCGCACACCAACCTCATTCAGGTCGGAGTCCAGGTTGGGCACTAGGGACCCCACAACTCCGTACTCGGTATTGGGCCCAAGGGTGAACCACAGGTCCATTTCGATCGCCGGAACAGACGGACGGTCGAGGTTCTCAGTCTCCTCAGACTCCCGGAAGGACCCAAATGAGTTCAAGGTCGCGAGAGCCGAGGCCGAGAAGTCATGTACCGTGAAGTTCTGGCGGGCCAGGAAAAGCCGAAATGCAGTGGCTGCGGATGTCTTTCCGCTGTTATTCCGGCCTACAAAGATGGTTTCCTCTTCTTCGAAGTGGATCTCAACGTCGACGAGGCGTCGGAAATTCCGTAGGTAGGCTGTCCGTAGTTTCATAATATCGGTCCAAAGGGACGTTCAGGACTCTAATCAGGTTCTGTTCAAGCTGTTCACTTGCGCCACGGATCTCGAACCTAGAGGCGCCTTTCACTTAACGTCTTCATACCCGCCGTTCGCTACCCCATTCCAATCCGCGCATCTGCGTTGTTCGCATATCCTGACGCCGGTCAGGGATCTGCGAGGGAGTGCGGGTAATACACCTTTGGGTCTGCCCTCGCTTTCTTTCACCGGACTCCCGCGCACCCCTAGGCACACGAGACCCCAATCACGGGGCCTATCTGCGACGGGGGCGCACAAGAGAATCTCCGCCGGTCGCAAGGGCCCGGTCACAGCGTAAACGCTGTGGCCCCTGACCCGACGACGCAATATGACCAGGGTCACCGTGGGACGCCACTGAGGCGTCCCCGGCGGCGGGAGGCTCATCCGCGCATGGCCGCGCCCCACCCCATTGGTCAGACTTGGGAATGCCCGAACCCTCCGACAGCACCCTGGGATCGCCCCAGAACGACATGCTTCGCGCGGTCATCATCGAGGACGAGATCCACCTCCACGTCCCCTATCCCTCCCCCTTGTTGGCGCGCGTGCGCGCCCTTCCGCAACGACGCTGGGACCGTGAACTACGTGTGTGGCGGGTCCCGGACTCTCCCGCCTGCCGCGCGGCGCTACGGGACCTGCTCGGGATCGAGCACTTCGGCGTAGCGCCCGGGACGAGGGCGGATCCCTTCCCCACACCCGACCCCGCCTTCCTCCCCCGGCCCACGAAGCCGGCAGTGCCCCGCAAGGTCCTGGCTCAGATAGAGCGATTCGATGAAGAGATGCGCCTGCGCGGCTATGCGCTCCGAACTCGGAAGGCGTATCGCGCCCACGCTCGGCGCTTCCTCCAGGACGTCGGGGAGAATGCGGATCTGGCAGAGGGCGGGGCTGCCGACGATGGTGTCGTGCTTGAAGGCGATCCTCTGAACGGGTGGCCTCGGCCGTTCGTTGAGCCCAGGTTACAAGACTCTCCGCCGAAGCGGGAAGGGGTAGCCGTGGAGCTGCCCGGGATACGGCCTGAACTCGAACCACCGGTGCGATGCGCGCGACCCTTTTCGTGACCTGCCTGGGCGACCAGTTCTTCGCGGATGCGTGCGCCGACACCGTCGAACTGCTCCGGTCGTTGGGAGTCGACGTGGATGTCGCCATGGGCCAGACCTGTTGCGGCCAGCCCGCCTACAACGCCGGGCATTGGCCGGAGGCGAGGAGCATCGCGAGCCACACGCTCGGGGTGCTCGCCGACGCGGAGTACTTGGTCGTCCCATCGGGTAGTTGCGCCGCGATGATGCGCACAGGCTACGGCGAGTTGTTCGGGGACGACGGTGGCCGGGCGGTGGCGGAGCTCGCCGGTCGCACGTTCGAATTGGCCGAGTTCATCGTGGGGGTGCTCGGGGTCGACGCGGTGGGCTCCGGGTTGGCCGGTCGCAGGGTGGCGTATCATCACGGCTGCCATGCCCTCCGGGAGCTCGGCTCACGCGAAGAGCCTCTGACCTTGCTCAGAAATGCGGGCGCTGAGCTGGTGCAGTGGGAGGCCGCCGAGGAGTGCTGCGGGTTCGGGGGGTTGTTCTCCGCCAAGCTCCCGGAGGTGTCGGCGGCCATGGCGGACCGCAAGCTGGACACGCTGCCGGACCCGGACATCGTGACGTCCGCCGATCCAGGGTGTCTGCTGCATCTCTCGGGCAGGGCGGCCGAGAGGGGCGGCGGCCCGGTGTTCAGGCATCTGGCCAGCGTGCTCTGGGAGGCGGCGAATGGACGTTCATAGCCGGGACTACGCCGCCCGGGCCAGGGCCATCCTCCGCGATGAGCCGCATGTGCGGGAGGCCGTCATCGGGGCGACCGTCGCGTTCGACCAACACCGCGAACGGGCCTACGGCGAGGTCGACTCGGACGCCTGGCGTGCCTGGGCGAGCGATGTGAAGAGCCACGCGCTGACCAACCTGGCCGACTATCTGGAAGAAGCCGAAAGCCGGCTCACCGAAAATGGTGTCGTCGTGCATTGGGCAGAGACCGCCGCCGATGTTCACAGTGTCCTAGAGGCGGTGGCCGCCGATCATGGAGTACGCAAGGTCGTAAAAGGGAAGAGCATGCTCTCGGAGGAGCTCGGCGTGAACGACGCTCTCGAGCGCCAGGGCATCGAGGTGGTCGAGACGGACCTGGGCGAGTACGTCATCCAGCTCTTCGGCGAGCCGCCTAGCCATATCGTGGGCCCCGCCATCCACAGAAGCCTGGAAGATATCCAGGAGCTCTTCCACCGCGTGCACGGGACTCCACCTCATGCCACGCCGGAGGATCTGGCCGCCGCTGCCCGCGTTGCCCTGCGCGAGGCGTTCCTCACGGCGGACATGGGCATCACCGGAGGGAATTTCCTGGTGGCCGAAACCGGTACGCTCGCGCTCATCGAGAACGAGGGCAACATCCGGCTGGCCACGAGCGCCCCCAAGGTACACGTCGCGCTGGTCGGGATCGAAAAGGTGATCGCGCGCTGGAGCGACCTCGCGGGCATGCTCCAATTGACTTCACGCGCGGCCACGGGCCAGGCGGTGGGAACTTTCGTGTCGATGATCCACGGCCCCCGCCGGGACGGTGAGCCCGACGGGCCCGAGGCTGTGCACGTGATCCTGGTGGACAATGGCCGCACCGGCATGCTGGCCGACGAGGCCACATGGGAGGCGCTCAAGTGCGTGCGCTGCGGGGCCTGCCTCAACGTGTGTCCGGTCTACAGGCAAACGGGTGGGCACGCCTACGGCTGGGTGTACAGCGGACCGATCGGTGCCGTGCTGGCGCCGGCCCTTCTCGGCCTGGACGAGGGCGGCGCGCTTCCGTTCGCGTCGACCCTGTGCGGCGCGTGTACCGAGGTGTGTCCCGTACGGATTCCGCTCCATGACATGCTGCTCACCTGGCGAAGGAGAACGGTGGAGGCCGGCAAGGCACCCGCCACCGAGGGCCTGCTGTTGTCCGCGTACGCTGCGGCTGCGAAGCGCCCGGCGCTATTCCGCCTTGGCGCGGCCGGGCTTCAGCTCTTGCCCATGGCTGTGACGCGGCGGCTCCCGTTCCTCAAATCGTGGTTGGCCGTCCACGGCGACCTCCCGTGGAGCAAGCCGTCCTTCCTGCGTCGGTGGAAGGCTGGCCCGAAATGAAGGACGACCTGACATGAGGGATCGCATCCTTGCTCGGGTCAGGTCTGCACTGGCGGACAGAGAGGTTGTGGCCCACCCCGGGGCGTTTCCCGGCCCCCTCCATGCGGGCCCTGTGATCGAGGCCTTCACGGATCGGTTCCGGGCGGTGGGCGGCGAGGTCGAAAGATTCGCCGGCATGGACGAAGCGCTGGACTGGCTGGAGGGGTTTGCCAGTGCCTTCGCCGGAGTCGCCGCGGGAGCCGATGTACCGGCGGAGCTGGCAACGAAACTCCCGACCGTGCCCGCCCGGGACGCACCACTCGGCGTCTCCATGGCGCGTTACGCCGCCGCCGACACGGGCTCGCTCGTGCTCGACTCCAAAGGTGGGCGGCTGCCCCAACTGCTTCCGCCGACCCACTTGGTTTGGGTGCGGGCGGACGCGGTGATGGCCACGCTGGACGAGGCGCTCGAGGCGGGGCGTGGTGATCTGCCGGCGGTGCTCGCCCTCCACTCGGGGCCGTCCAGGTCCGCCGATATCGGCAGGGTGATCGTCACCGGCGTGCATGGGCCGGGGAGGGTGGTCGTGGGGATCGTGGACTGACAATGCATCGCCCGGGGCCCTGGATGGCCGGCCGTCCACGGCCGTAGGGGTGTCGCTCTACTCCGGCCTCAATGCATCCACCAACTCGACCCGGGTAGCCCGCCAGGCGGGCACGATGCAGGCCACCAGTCCCGCCACCCCCAGCGTCAGTGCGATGGCGAGATAGACGCTCGGGTCGCTCGGGTTCACGTCGAAGAACACTACCGACATGGGCCGGGCCATGGCGGCGCCCATAGCCAGGCCGATCAATCCTCCGATCCCGAGCTGTCTCATGCCCTGTCCGAGCACCATGCGCCGGACGCTCCCCGTGCTGGCACCCAGGACCATGCGCACGCCCATCTCCTGGGTACGGCGACCGACGGAGAACGCCATCACGCCGTAGAGGCCCACGGCCGCGAGAAAAAGGGCCGCGATTCCAAAGGTCGCGAACAGGCTTCCGAAGAGCCCGAACGACCACGTCGCCGTCTCGATGGCTTCGCTCATCGTTGCGACTTGAGAGAGGGGTAGGTTGGGGTCGATCCCGGCTACGGTCGAGCGGAGGAACGGTGCGAGCGCCGCGGGGTCGCCCGTGGTGCGAACGGCCAGACTGACGCTCCGCAGGAAGCTTTGCCGGATGGGCAGGTAGAACTGCTCGGGCGTGACCCGATCGCTGCCGAGACCGCCTACGCCACCGCCTACGTGGAGATCGGGTACCACGCCGATAATGGTCAGCACGGGTTGGTCGCTGTCGAGGCGCCCGAGCCGGAAGCGACGGCCCACGGGCGACTCCTGGCCGAAATGCTTGGTCGCGAAGCTTCGGTTTATCACCACCGTTCGGAGCGCGCCTTCACGATCCTGTACCGTGAAGTCTCTCCCCTCGAGCATGGGAACTCCAAACGTCTCGAAGAAGCCGGAGGTGATGAAGGCCCGATTGGCGATCGGGAAGTCCTGATCGCTCTGATACGCCACGCCGTCGATGCCCAGCCAGACCCGTTGGCTGCCCAGCGCCGGCAGCGAATTCGTGAGCCCGGCGGACTGTACTCCGGGCAATGCACGCAGCTCCTCCAGAAGAATGTCGAAGAACTGCTGGCTGCTTACTTGGTCGGGATAGTCCGTCTCCGGAAGCCCCAGGCGGGCGGTCATGACCGGGGCCGCATCGAACCCCATGTCCAGGGTCTTGAGGTTGACCACGCTCTTGATCATCATCCCAGCTCCAACGAGCAAGGCGCAGGACAGTGCGATCTCCCCGATCACCAGACCGGTGCTGAAGCGGCCCAGCCGCATACCTGTCGATCCCCGGCTCTCATCCTTCAGGATCGCGTTTACGTGTGTGCCAGAGGCTTTGAGCGCCGGCACCGTGCCCGCGAGCAGAGCCGCCAGAATCGTGACGCCCAGCGCGAATAACAGGGCAGGAGCGTCCAAGCGGACGTCGATCCAATAGGGCTTCTGGATGTCGATCAACCGCGCGTTGAACGAGTTCATCATGACCGTGGCGAGCACTACGCCGCCTATCCCCCCAAGCGACGCCAGCACAGCGGATTCCATGAGCAGTTGCCGTACGATCTGGGCCCGGCTGGCCCCCATGGCCGCCCGGATGGCGGTCTCCTTGCTCCGACTGACGGCGCGGGCGAGCAGGAGGTTGGCCACGTTGAAGCAGGCGATCATCAGCACACCGAAGACGGAGGCGAGCATCACCCACATCACGGCGACGATCGCGGGAGGCATGATGTAATCCTCATAGGGTTGAACCCACACGGTCACGCCATCGTTGGTGTCGGGATACTCCGAGGCCAGACGCGCGGCGATGCCGTCCATCTGGGTAGTGGCTTGCTCGAGGCTCACCCCCGGATTGAGGCGCCCCACCACCTGCACCCGATCCCCTCCGCGCTCGCTCTCCAGCGGGTCGATGCCGAGAGGCAGCCACACCCGCTGGTCGAACGGAAAATGGAAGCCCTCCGGCATGACGCCGACCACCGTGACCGAGACGCCATTCGCCCGGATCGTGCGGCCGATGATGTCGGGATCCCCGCCATAGCGTGTCTGCCAGACCTCGCTGGACAGGATGATCGTCGGCGGCGCGTGCCCGGCATCCTCTTCGGGAAGGAAGACCCGGCCGAGCAGCGGCTTGGCCAGAACCTCGGTGAACAGGTTGGCCGATACCGCGGCACTGGAGTACTGCTCCGGTCGCCCCTCATCGTCCGCCAGATTGACGGTGGTCCAACGGAACGTCGCGAGATCCTGGAAGGCCGTTTGCCGTTCTCGCCAGTCCTCTACGTCGAGGATCGGGACCCGGGCACCGGCGATGCCGTCGGCGGGCACGGCGCGAGACACCGAGATGAGCCGCGTTTCTCCCTCGAAGTCGAGCCCTCGGAGAATGGACCCGTAGACTGTGCTGAACGTGTGGGTCGTGATTCCCACACCGAGGGCGATCGTAATGATCGCGGCGAGGGAAAGCACGGGCGTCTTGATCAGCATACGAAGGGCGTAGCGAACGTCGCCTACTACGGTTGTCATGTGGTTCTCCACCCAGGTTCGACGTGTGACGGCGGGGTCCATCGTCCGTACGGGTGTTTTGAGATCAGGTTTCGGAAGCTGGGACTGTGATCCCAGCGATCACCGGGTGAAGAGGCCGCCACTCCACCCTGCGGGTTTGCCGTCGGAGACTCTTCTTCACAGCTTGTCTCCCGTCGCAGAGTCGAGCCGCCCCGAAAACAGGAGCTTGAAATGGGACAGACCTACCAGTCGATAACGATCCACGCGTCGCCGGCGCGCGTGTGGAGCACTCTCCGCGATTTTCACGACATGAGCTGGGCGCCCAACGTGGTCACGGGCTTGGAGATCGTGGGCGATGCCGGGAGCGATGAGCCCGGAGCGGGGCGTGTGCTGAACGGCGCCTTCCACGAGACCCTGCAGGAAATCGACGACGAGGAAAGGACCTTCTCGTACAGCATCGACGACGGGCCCTCCCCGGTCTCCAAGGACGAAGTGAAGAACTACATCGGGCGGGTCAGCGTTCAGGCGGGGGACGAAGAGGATAGCACCTTTGTGGAATGGTCCTCATCATGGGAACTGAACGATGAGGCCGCGGCCGAGTTTTGCCGCGGGATCTACGTAGCTCTTCTCTCGGATTTGAAGAACAGCCTGGAGTGAGCCGCGCATGAAGCCCCCCTCCTTGACGCTCGGGATCGAAGAAGAATATCAGATCATCGATCCGGAGAGCCGTGAGCTCTGTTCGTACATCCAGGAGATCCTCGACGGTGAGCACGTCACCATGGAGGAGATCAAGCCGGAGCTCCACCAGTCCGTGGTAGAGGTGGGGAGCACGGTCTGCCAGACTCCGGCCGAGTTGCGTGCCGAGGTCGTCCGCCTGAGGAGTTTGGTGATGGACCTCGCGGCAAAGGGCGGCCTCAAGATCGCTGCAGCCGGGACCCACCCGTTCTCATCCTGGGAGGAGCAGGAGATCACGCCGCTCGAGCGCTATCTGGGCCTCGAAGAGGATCTCCAGGATTTGGCGCGCAAGAATTTGATCTTCGGGATGCATGTCCACATTGGCATCGAGGACCCCGAGTTCATGGTGGATGCCATGACCGTGGCGCGTTACTTCATGCCCCACATTCTGGCGTACTCCACGAGCTCGCCGTTTTGGAAGGGACGGAATACCGGCCTCAAGTCGTACCGTAGCGTGATCTGGAGGAACTTCCCCCGCACCGGCATCCCTCCCACGTTCAAGAACAGGGCCGAGTACGACGAACTGGTGAACGCACTGGTCCGTACAGGGTCGATCGAATCGGCGTCCAAGATCTGGTGGGACATCCGGCCCCACCACGCCTATCCGACGTTGGAGTTCCGGGTCTGTGACGTCTGCACGCGGGTCGATGAGGCGGTGTGTATCGCCGCGATTCTGCAGGCGATCGTCGCCAAGCTGTGGAAGCTCCGCCGCGACAACCTGACCTTCCGTGTCTATCCGTCGGCGCTCATCGAGGAAAACAAGTGGAGGGCGGTGCGATACGGCCTCGACGGTCGGCTGCTCGACCTGGGGAAGGAAGCCGACGTGCCCCTGAAGGAGCTCACGCACGAGTTGGTCGACTGGTTCCTCGCCGACGTGATCGACGAGTTGGGGAGCCGCAAAGAGGTCGAATACGTGTTCACCATGCTGGAAAACGGTTCGAGCGCGGACCGGCAGATCGCCACGTTCGAGGAGACGGGCGACGTGAAGGCGGTGGTGGACCGCTTGATCAGCGAGACGGCGGAGGGTGTGAGGGGCGAGGCACTCGCGACGGGTGGGTGATCGAACGCATCAGTACCCCACCAACGCGTTGAATAGAAACTTGTACGTTCCGTGCGTCTGTGCCCGGTGCTGCGTGCGGAACCCGATCAAAACGACCTGACCCTCACCGTGCGCCACGGAGAGCATCGCGGCGCGGTTGGCGATCAGGTCCTCTCCATCCAACTGGCCGCTCTGCAGGATGTCTCGGTCGATGTAGGAGGCCACGCGGTGCGACCCCTCGCCGTCGCTCGAGCGCGTCACCTCGTAGACCTGACTCGCTCCGAAGAACACGACGACCCCCTTCTCGGGCATGCCCCAGGCCAACGGATGGTCCGTGTTCACGTCGACGCGAAGCGTCGAGCCGTGAGCCCAGAACTCGGTGCTCGGGACCTCGGCCACGATGTTTCGTACGTCGAGTCCGAATTTCTCGATCGCCAGGGTGCCCGCGCCCGCAAAGGTGACCAGGGTGCCGCCGGCCTCGACAAAGGCTTCGAGAGCCTCGGCCCCGTCGTCTCCGAACCCACTCCGGTACTCGGGGGGCGTGTCGCTCACGTCTTCTTCAGGGCGCCCAAGCATGGCCTGCATGTTGTCGTCGGGCAGGATTATGACGTCGAAGTCGTCGCTCAGGTCCCCACCGAGGACGTCGACATCCATGATGGTGGTGTACGGGAAGTCGAACTGCTCCAGCAGTAGGCGAGTCCAGCCCTCATCCATGTTTCCGCCGAAGTAGCGCTGGTACATGCCCACGCGCAGACGGGTGGCTGCGGGCGCGTAGTCCGCGCCTGCGTCCACGTTCATGGCGCCGAAGGGCACGCCTGTCTCGCTCGCCACCTCGGCCACCACACCGTCGGATGCGTCGGGCACCCAGAAGTCGCCCGCCTTGTGTGGGCCGTGATCCCGCACGAATCGATGGACCGTGACCCCCCGGTCCCAGAGCATGTTCACCGCTCGGAACGCGTCGTTGAGGGAGCCCGAGATGTGATATCCCTCACTGCCGCGTTCCACGGCTCCTTGCGGGTTCGGCCGGGACGTCACGACGCTCAGCGCGGTCTCCACATTCGAGCCCACCGGCACGACGTCCACGCCCATGAACTCGGCGAGCACGTCTCCCGACATGTCGTAGGGGCGGATGGGACTGCCGTCGGGCCGTCGCGTGTAGGAGTTCTGGGGATAGAACGTGCGTCCCAGCAGCCACCGAACGACGCCGCGTTTGGGTTGAGCCATCGACACCAGGTATGTGCCTGCCCCGTACACGCGCCCTTCGTGCACGAACTCCGAGGAGGCCTGCTCCACGGTAATGCCCTGACCCATCAGCTTGTCGATCATCTTGTGGGCGGTCAGCGGATCATGCTGCTCGGCGGGAATCAGGTACGCCTTCGTGTCGCCGTCGAGCCCGCGTTGGGTCTGCCGTTGCGCCTTGAGTACTGCATTCCTGAGCACCATATCCCGGTTCTTGGCGGCGATGTCGAGCGCCATGAACGTCGCGATGCGGATGTTGATCACCATGTCGCGAACCGTCCACCATCCGCCCTCCCAAGGGCTGGGGAAGGTCGTCTGCGCTTCGTACTCGGGAAGCTGACGTGAGCCGGTGAGCTGCTCCGGATGCACGAACAGCGGCGTCGCCAAGCTCGCGCTGGCAGACTCCGTGAGCATGCCCGCGATGTTGTGGAACGGAGTGATCCAGTGGAAGCCGAAGTGCCCCCAACCCGAGTAGATCGCCGCGTTCACCACACCCTCTCGGCCCGCCTCTTCCAGCCCGTAGGCCATGTGCGCCCCGTACCACGCCATCTCGCGCCACACCAACGGGTCTGCCTCCGGCCGGATCGGTTCGGCGTAGGGGGGCAGGAAAATTCGTGCACCGTAGGCGCCCATCTGGTGGTGATCGATGTATGCCTGCGGAATCCATTCACGAAAGAGGATTTCGGCGCCATACTGCGACTCGACCGTGTTTTGCATGAACGCATCACGGTTGTTGTCATGGCCGATGTAGTGGTGGTACAGCTCGGGCGGGCGCGAGCCTTCGTACTCGGTTCCGACCCAACGGTCGTACCAGTCCGTGACGATGTGATTGCCGTCCGGATTGAACATCGGAATCTGGATGGCCACCGTCTCGTCGAGAATCCGCATCATGTCCCGGTCGGTTCGCGTCGCCATCTGGTACAGGATCTCGGCCGCGGCCTGACTGGTCGAGACTTCGGTGGAGTGGAGGCCGTACGATTGTACGACGATCACCTTCCCGCCGGCGACCGCCTGTTCGATCTCGGCTTCCGAGGCGCCTCGCGGATCCTGTAGCGTCCGATTCATGGCCTGAATCGCGTCCAGGTTGGCCAGGTTGTCCGGAGAGGAAACGAAGATCACCAGGAAGGGATTTCCCAGGGTCGACTCGCCCACGGTTCGGACGTCTACGCGGTCGCTACGCTCGCCTAAGAGTCGGTAGTAATCGACCAGCCGGTCCCAGCGGGCGAGCTGGCGGTCCGCGCCCATCTCATGTCCGAAGAAGTCCTCGGGACTGGGTATGTCCTGGCCGGCCAGGCGCAGAGGCAGGGAGGCGGCGAGGATCAGGAGCAGGGTCGAGGCGACCCTGTGGGCGTGGCGCGTCATGTGGGACTCCGGGGCTGTTACGGGCTTTTAGGCGACTGACCTGGATAATCTGCCGTGAGGGGGGTCGGCGGCAAGGGTTGCTAGTGTGAGTTTTCGGGCTCCATGGCGGCGAGTTGGGCTTCGCTCAGGCCCGCTTCCCGCAGCAGCCTTGCGAGATTCGGCATATTTTCAAAAGAGACGGGAAAATGGTTGCCCCCGTACCAGTTGAAATCGGTCCCGAGGCGGTAAGCGCCGAGCAAGCGGGAATCCACTTCCCGGGCTAACGCGTCGGCCTTTGCCTGCTCCCCTACAAGCGCGTAGGCCCAAACTCGGCCTTCCTCGGGACTGTCAGCTGTCGCGACGTCAGCGAGCAGGGCCGAGGCCTCATCCTCGCGACCCAGCGCCCCCAGCATAGCGGCCCTCAAATGTTCCTGAGCCGGAAGCAGGCGATCAAATAGGCCTTGAAGTCTCTCAAGATCATTGGCGGCAATCGATATGGCTATTTCCAGGTCGGTCAGCCAAGAGTGGGTTACGCCCAGGCTGTGGGCCCGTTCGATCAAGGCCGAACCTTCCTCCAGGCGACCCAGGACCAAGAGTGCCGCTGCAGCCTCCGCCCACAAGGATCCGTCAAGCGGGCTCCGGTCGACCCCGGCCATGCTTATCTCGTAGGCCAGTTCTCCCTCACCGATAAGCGCCAGCGTCGAGAGAGCCCACCCGCCCTCGAAACTGTTCGAACGTGTGGTGTTAGAGATTCGCAGCTTTTCTACAGCAGCGGGAAATGCTCGCCAGTCGTCAGAAAACGTAATTTTCTCGAGCTCGTATACGGCACGGTCACTGGGGTTCAACGTTAATTCGATCGCCTTGTCCATATCTTGGTGCAAGAGCGCCAGAGCTTTCTCGGACGTCATTCCTTCGGGGTGCTGGTCGCTCAAGTAAACGTCCGAGGCCCCCCTGAACAGAAAATGCGCGTAGCTATCCACGCGGAAATAATAAGCATTGGCGAAATTGGGATCGGCCTCGATGGCCCGCGTGAATAGATCGTAGGACTCCCAAAGACTTCGTGTGCTCCGAAGGTCATGAATTTCATCTGAAAGGGCCACACCTTTCAGAAAGGCCTCATAGGACTCGACATTCCGCGTACCGAAAGTGAACATTTCGGCGCGGCGTTCGTCGTCCAGAATGATGTCCATGGCCCGGGCGATATTTTCGGCCACATCCTCCTGAACCGCGAAAATATCCTCCACGGATCTGTCATACGTCTGCGACCAGAGGTGAAAGCCGTCTTCAGCCCGAACGAGCTGCGCCGTAATCCTCAGCTTATCGCCGGCGCGCCGGACAGAGCCTTCCACGATATGGGCCACGCCCAACGTAGCGGCGATCTCGGGGATGGGGATATTCCGGCCCTTGAAAAAAAAGGCCGAAGTGCGCGCCGTCACCTTGAGTTCGGGCAGGCGGGCGAGAGAGTTCAGAATTTCCTCGGTGAGCCCATCGGAAAAATATTCCTGGTCGCCTTCCGGCGATAGATCGACAAAGGGAAGCACGGCGATGGATTTGTCGATTATCGCGGTCTGGCTCGAAGCTCCCCGCTCGGGGGATGCGCTGCGGTCATAAAGGAGAAAAGCCACTGCAATCACCAGTCCACCGATGATCAGATAATTCAGTTTGTGCCCGGTATTATGCGTGATGGAAGCGTCGGCATCGACGTCTTCGGTTCTGATGACGCCCTCGGCTGTCATCTCGTAGGCCCAGGACAAAAAGAGCGCTACCGGCAGGCCCAGCCCCAGGAAGGCCACGACCACCGTATCAAACCAGTCGGGCAGGGTGAGTGCGGCTTCCAGGGAGCCTGCCACTTGCGTCAGAACCCAGCCAACCACCAGATAGGCCACGCCAACGCGTACCACGTTTCGCCGGTTGAGTTCTGAGAAAAAATTCATCGGCTATTCACCCTCGAGGGGGATAGGACATCCAACCGCCCTGTTGGTCCAAGAGCCAAGGTAGGGCGCGCGGTGATGGATGGTCCAGTTGGAGGGAGGACTCTGGGTACTTCCACCACCCCTGGCGGCGCTACCCAGATGGCCGAGAATCCTCGCCCATACCGCCGATGGCCTGGTCTACGCTGCCGTGGAAGACCCGTATCCGGTCGTCAGGTCTTACCGTGTCTGGTAGGGTGGAGAACGACTCCGGACGCGACTCCCGGCGCGGCCTAACACAGTAGCCGCGCTACCCGACCTCGATTGTCGGCCCACCGACCTCTCTCAACCTGGCCCGTTCACCATATAGCGCTCTAATTTGCCTGCGGCCCCAGAATGCCTTCGGACTTCCTTCCGGAAGGACCAGGTGCACTGTTGGTTTCCCACAGAGAGTGAGGGCGCGGATCGATGATTAGACGATTGCTTCGATGCGGGTACCGGACGGGCGGCTTGCTGCTGACTCTGCTCGTTGCGGCTGCAGCATGCTCACCCTACCCACCCCCACCCGAGAGCCGCATCGACCCGGTGACGGATGTCATCCACGGGGTCGAATTCATCGATGATTACCGCTGGCTCGAAGAGCAGGATGCCCCGGAGACCCGGGCATGGATCGCCGCTCAGAACGAGTATGCGGAAACCATCGTGGGTGAGTCGCCGCTCCGGGATCGCATCCGCGAGCGGATACGCGAGCTGATCGACATTCCCAACGTCGGCGATACCAGGCATGCGGGGGATTACGAGTACTTCACCATGCGCCGCGCCGGTGAGGAAGCGCCCGTCATCTACCGAAGAGCCGCACCCGAAGATGAGGACGCCGAGGAGCCGTCCCTCGACGAAGAGTACGAGGTCGTACTCGACCCGGTGGATTTCGACCCGGCGTATCGGACGCTGCTCTCGATCGTCGATTTCACGCCTGACGGGGACATCATGATGTACTCCGTTCGGTTGGGTGGGTCGGACGAGCTCGAGATTCGCTTCCGCGACGTCGAGACCGGCGAGGACCTGCCCGACCGACTCCCTCGCGCGCTCTACGGCGGGCTCGACTTCGACGACGACGGCACCGGCTTCTACTACACTCACCGGGACCGCCATGTCGGCCCCCGCATCCGCCACCATGTCTTGGGGACCGACGCCTCGGAGGACACGACACTGTGGGGCGAGGAGTATGGACCCACGGCCTTCATCGGGATGAACCGGGTTGCGGACGACCGCTACCGAATCTTCAGCGCCCAACACGGGTGGGCCCGCAGCGACTACTTCATTCAGGATCACAGGGAAGGTGGCGAGATTCGGCCGATGGTGTCGGACGTACCCGCGCACTTCAACGTGCGTTTTCGGGAGGACCGCCTGTACATCCGTACCGATTGGCAGGCCCCCATGTACCGGCTCATGGTCGCCGATCCGGCCAACCCGGAGCTCGAGCATTGGACGGAGCTGATCCCGGAGAGTGAGCACCTGTTCGAGGGTTATGGGTTCATCGACGAGAAGATCTACGCCACCTACCTGGAGAATGTGAGTAACCGCATCCGCGTCTTCGAGATGGATGGCACGCCGGCCGGAGAGATCGCGGTGGCGGATCATCTGTCGGCGAGCATTCGCGGTGACGGTGAGGACGGGGAGGCGGTGCTCTCCCTGCGCGGCCACCTGCTCCCGACCACAGAATACGAGCTGGACCTCGAGAGTGGTGACCGCGAGATACTCGAGCCGTCCGAGATCCCGTTCGATCCTTCGGGCATGGTCGTCGAGCAACTCTGGTACACGTCGGCGGATGGCACGCGCGCGCCCATGTACGTGGTGCACCAGGAGGGCATCGAGCTCGACGGGAGTCATCCGACGCTGCTCAATGGATACGGTGGCTTCAACGTGGCCATCAAGCCAAGTTTCTCGACCACCGCGGCCGTGTGGGTGGAGATGGGTGGCGTCTAGGCGATCGCGACGCTGCGCGGCGGGAGCGAGTTCGGGGAGCGCTGGCACCAAGACGGGATGCTGGAGAACAAGCAGCACGTCTTCGAGGATTTCATCGGGGCGGCGGAGCACCTGATTGCGGAGGGCTACACCAGCCCGGAGCATCTAGGGATCACAGGTGGGAGCAACGGAGGTCTCCTGGTCGCCAGCGCGATGACGCAACGGCCCGATCTCTTTCGGGCGGTGTTATGCACGTACCCCGACCTCGACATGGTGCGCTTCAATACGTTCACCGAGACCAACAACATGCCCGCGCTCCTCGAGTACGGTGACGCGGCGATTCCGGAGCAATTCGAGGCGATCAGGCGGTACTCGCCGTATCAGGCCGTAGAGGATCGAGTGGACTATCCGGCGGTCATGCTGGCCACGGGGGACTTGGACACCCGCGTCTCGCCTCTCCAGGCGCGACGGATGACGGCGAGACTGCAGGCGGCCACCGCGTCGGGGCTGCCCGTCGTGCTCTGGTACGACGAGATGGGTGGGCACGCGGCAGGGCGGGGGCGGCCCATGAGCCTGCGCATCGAGGATGCTGCCCGGGAGCTGACCTTCATGGCGCAGCAGTTGGGGCTGGGGGAGGGGTGATCTCGATCCGTCACGAATAGATCCTTGATCGCTATCACCGGATCGGCAGGCGAATTCGGAGAGCCCACACCGACTCGGCTAGCGTCATCTCGGGCGATGACAACCTTTCGATGAGCTCGCCGCCGCTGAAGACCCGCGTCTCTTCGACGAACGGAAGGCCAAACTGCATCCTCTCCACCTCGATGATGCGACGCGAACGTCCTGCGCCGAGGCGGAGGCCAATGCCAGCGGACCAGAACCACGTGCCCTGGGTCCAGAACCTGCCTCCCCCCAGAAAGAGTCGTGGGCCGACATGCATGGACGGCGCGGGATCGAAGATCACGCGGTGCGTGGAGGATACGAAGGGGTCCCGATCGATACCGTCACGGAAGACAGGCCGCGTCACAGTTCCGTTCATAGGTGGCGGGAGGGGGTCCACCACACATGGCGTTGGGCGTGGGACCGTGACGGCGAGAGAGGACTCAACCGCCAGAGTCGCAGCGACCTCGAGTCCGACACCCGCCCTCACCTCGAGCCCGAAGAAGGAGCCACATGGCCTACGGTCGAATTCCTCGGGAATCGACAACAGCAGGCCAAGCCCCCAATCGAAAGACAGTGGATCCCGAGGCGGCGTGGACTGTGCGACGGCCGGGCCAGGCTGAGATGCCAGAAGCACACAGAGTGCGAAGATGATTGCGCAAGGCGACCGGTTCATTACGCCTTGGTACGCTTCCCGAGGCCCGATCTTACTTCCCCGAAAGGGACGTCGGAAAACGGGCTAATGGGCTCCCGACCGGAGCGAAGCGTAGGTCCGCGAAGCGGCCCTTGCTGGGATCAACCTACGTGTCCGCAGCAAAAGCACCAAGGGCCCGTGCGGCTTGCCCGGCGTTAGGCGAGGACCGGCAGTCAGCCTTTGACTCCCTCATCAAGTAACTTGAGTTGTTCGGTATAGACGTAGAGCCGGCCTCGCTTCTTGCCAGTGATTTCCCGAGCGATCCCGAGCTTTTGGAGTCTGGAAAGGGCCGCCACCGCGGTCGGAAACGTGACGCCGATTGCGTCAGCCGCTTGGGTAGGGCCAACTATCACCTGACGCTTTAGTTGCTCGTACACCTTGATCGCGGATGGCGCGGCACGGCCGAGTGCGGCGACCCGAGCGCGATCTCGATCAAAGAGATCATATAGCGCCTCCGCTGTCTCGGTGGCTTCGTTAGCGACAGCTTCAACGCCAATCAGAAAGAAGCGCAGCCACGCTTCCCAGTCGCCGTGGGTCCGGATTCTTTGCAGGGCGTCATAATAGTCGGCCCGATTGCGTTTAAGATAGAGGCTGATGTAGAAGAAGGGTTGGGGGAGCGCCCCTTCCATAACAAGGATCAAGGATATCAGGAGACGTCCGACACGACCGTTGCCGTCAAGGAATGGATGAATGGTTTCAAATTGCGCATGGACCAGCGCAGCCTTCAGAAGCGTGGGCGTACGCCCGTATTGGTCGTGTAGGAACTTCTCAAGATTATCAAGGGCGGGCATCACTTCATGCGGCGGAGGCGGTACGTAGGTGGCGTTATCCGGCCGTGTTCCTCCAACCCAGTTTTGACTTCTTCGGAACTCGCCAGGTGTCTGCTGGTTGCCCCTCTCCTCGCCCATTAGCCGAGCATGAACTTGCCTGATCAACCGAAGCGACAGTGGGAGCGAACCGCTCTTGATTTGATCGACCGCATGCATGAGGGCTTCTACATACCGAGAAACCTCGCGCACATCGTCGATCGGTGTTCCTGCCGCACCTGAGTTTTCGTACTCAAGCAGATCGGACAGCGTGGACTGTGTGCCTTCGATTTGGCTCGAGAGCACCGCCTCTTTGCGCACATACATGTAAAGGAGACGATCGGGCTCGATCCGTGACGAGACGCCGCAGAGTTTCCCTAGGGCATAGGCCGCCGATTCCGTGAGGCGGGAGAGTTCGTCGTCCAATTCGATTGGAGGCGACGGGGGAAGCGGAGCTGGGATGAACGCAGCGTAGCCTTCGGGTCCGCCTTGTTGCTGTACAAACCGGCCGGCACGGTTCACCATTTTGGCGAAATCGAGGTTTTGATAGTGTTTTTCATTATCAAAGAAACGAGCTGTTGTTTTTGATTTGCCAATTTTTATCTTTTGACAAGAAATATCGTTATCAAAACTTACACTATTTTGCTTTGATAACACAAGTGCTAGAAACGCGAACCGAAAACGCTAGACTGACCTCGTGTGAGAAGAGCGTGAAACGAGGTATAGCCTCCTCTTCTCGCTCTTTGCGACCCTGGCCTTGGTTTTGGGTGGCATTGGGATCTACGGCGTCGGATCCGGGCGTCGTCGTGGCGACGGCCCTGACAATGATGCTGGTCGCGGTGGCTGGCGAGGCGATTCCGGCGAGGCGTGCCTCCCGCATCGACCCGGTTCGGGCCATGCGGTCGGGTGGTTGAACTCGATCATCCTAGTCGGGACTGGTCTCCAAGAGTCGAAACACTCGGAGATGCTCTACCTCGAGACTGTCGCGCATGATCAACGCCACGCGATCTTCCCGAACCGCCGCGATTCGAGCGTTGGTCGGCAAACGAACGCGTGCTAGTGGATGACCATTCTGGTCGAGTATGTGCCAGGCTTCCGCTTCGTTCCAAAGATCTGTGGTCGGTCGGAACGCGGACACCCACAGTCGGCCGTTCTCGTCCAGGACGACCTTTCCGAGCGCCGGTAGAAACGAAGGCAGGACGTTGGGCGAGAAGGTACTCTCAATAATGGTTTTGATCAGAACCGGCCGAGCCGCCCGGAACTCCTCGAGACTCGCTTCGACCAGCGTACGTGCCGCTTGGATCGCCTCCTCCGTGAGAGGCTCACGCCAGTCGCTCCACCTTACGATTCGTACGGGTTGGAGGTTGGGAGAGCTTACCGTCAGATCGTAATCCACGGCTGGACCATGTACGATACGGCCAGAACTGACAGCGATGAACGGCCGGTTCGAGAACAGGGCTCGTCCGTCGCCGGTGTCGAAATCGACGCTATATCCCCCCGTGAACCGAATCGGGCTCTTCCGCACGTGACCCGCACCGTCGAGGGCGAAAAGAACGACATCCCTCTGGTCCCTTCTCGGACGCGGCACTGAGCTTGCCGAATCGTAGGGACTCGAGCGATGAAGCAGGAGATGTTCGGAGTCCACCGCCCAGACGCCGTTCGCACGAGTATTGTAGCCTCCGTCCTCATAACTCACCGGGAAGGTCCTCACCAACTCCCCATCGGGTTCGAAGATCGATACCCGCTGGAGACGGCGATCATAGGCGTAGGCAGTGTCGCCGGCTGTCACCGTCAACGTCGTCAATTGCTGGAATTCCCCGGGTCCCTGTCCGGCGCCTCCGAGCAGACGCTTGACGCTCCCCGTAGCGTCGAACAGGCGCAACTCGTCGGATTGATTGTCCACAACCAACACGGTGCCGTCGCTGAGGAATGCTACTTCGCCGATGCTGCTCAGGTAGGGTGCCGCCGCGCCGCTGATCTCAAGGTCCGGAAGGTCAGCCAGTCGCCAGAGCGGAAGATCGGACACGTCGCCCGAAATCGTGACCATCGTGACCCCAGCGCTATCTGACTCGGATACTTGTATGGCGTTCCTGGGCTCGGCGCCGCCGGAGCAGGCAGCCAAGCCGGCCAGAGCGGCCAACACTGTGGCGGTTCGTGAACTTATTGGCATTCTAGCCAGAATACCGAAGGCACACCAAATACGCGACAGGGCCTGCGCGTGAACGCGGCGTCCCCCGGGCGTCAGGGCTGGCCGGTTCGTAGTCGATGACAGGGAGGCCTGCGTCGCAGGCTGGGAGCACTAGCACGGCGAGCAGGAGGAAGCCGGGGCTGGATACGGCGTGTCTGTGACAATTCACACGAGACTTAAGATATGTACAATTGTACAATACCCTTACCCATCTAAGCCGCTAAAACGATGTCGAATCATTGCGACCGGATACCCGCCAAGCGCTATGCGTGGTCCGGGTCGGTTCCCCGTAGAGCTGGCCGGTCCAGCACCAGCGCTGTTCAGACCCTTGTCCCTGGGATAGTACGTATAGAGTGAACTGATTTATACGTATAGTTGGTTAAGGGCCTCAACTGCGACGTCAGTCCGCCCTCAACGCCTCCGCTGGATCCACACCCCGGCTGGAGAATCCGATGAGCCTCATCCCTAGACTGACGGGGCCGGAAGCTGGGCGAGCGCAGCGTCCCCCCATATCTTCGGTCGACCATTTGTCAGAGAGGAGGAGACGGAACGCATGGCCGACGCCAAACGCCGACTGGCAGGCATATTGAGCGCTGACGTTGCCGGTTACAGTCGGCTGATGGGCGACGATGAGCGGGCAACGATGGAGACGCTCAATGCCTACCGCGATGTGTTTCGTCGGCACGTCTCGGAGCATGACGGCCGTGTGGTCGATACATCCGGCGACAGTGTTCTGGCGTTGTTCGACAGTATCGTCGAGGCGCTTCAATGCGCCGTCGATGTGCAGGGAGAACTTGAAGGGCACAACGCCGACCTGCCGGAGGACCGCCGAATGCGATTTCGGATCGGCATCAACCTCGGCGACATCTTTGAACGGGACGACGGTACGGTGTACGGCAACAGCGTGAATGTTGCCGCGCGGCTGGAAAGCTTGGCCGAACCCGGTGGCATCTGGCTCTCAGGCAGCGCTCATGAGCAGGTCGAAGGCAAGACCAACCGCAGCTTTGAAGACGTGGGTACACACGCCGTCAAGAATATCGCACGGCCCGTAGGGGCGTTCCGCGTGACGGGACGGGAGGCCCCCGCTGTCACCGCGCCAAAGAAGCCTCTCACAAGTCCCGGCAGGCCTTCGATCGCCGTTTTGCCGTTCGACAACCTGAGTGGTGACCCGGAGCAAGAGTATTTCGCCGATGGAATGGCCGAGGATCTGATCACCGCGTTGTCTCGCATCCGGTGGCTGTTCGTGATAGCCCGCAACTCGACGTTCACCTACAAGGGTCAGGCGGTGGATGTGAAGCGGGTGGGGCAGGAAATGGGTGTGCGCTACGTGCTCGAAGGGAGCGTTCGTAAGGGCGGTGACCGCGTTCGGATTACGGCCCAGCTCATCGATGCAACTACCGGCAATCACATATGGGCGAAACGTTATGATCGGAAGCTGGCTGACATCTTCGCAATCCAAGACGAACTGACCGAAGCGATCGCAGGCGAAATTGAGCCGGAGCTTGCCGAAGTGGAGCGTGAGCGGGCTCACCGCAGGCCGCCGGACAGTCTCAACGCTTGGGATTGCTACCAGCGGGGGCTTTGGCATATGTGGCAGCTCACTGGGGACGAAAACGCCGAGGCCCAACGGTTGCTTCAGCGCGCGGCAGACATTGATCCAGGCTTCGCTCCGGCTTTCGCAGGCCTTGCCTACAGCCACTATCTCGATGTCGCGCTCGCCTTTAGGGACACGGTCTCGGAGGACCTCGAGAAAGCACGGCAAGCCGCGCTGAGGGCAGTCGCAATCGACGTAAGGGATGCTACCGCTCATTGCACTTTAGGCCGTGTTTATACTGCGCTGGGCGATTATTCATCGGCAGTCGCCGAACTGGAGGCGGCAATTGACCTCAATCCCAGTTTTGCGCTCGCGCACTACGGCCTTGCGGTGTGTCTCATGTTCACGGGCCGTTCGGAAGCAGCTATACCCGAGTATGAGCTGGCCGAGCAATTGAGTCCGCACGACCCGTATCTTCCGCTGTTTCAGGCCATTCGAGCTGGGGCCCACAGCGTGCTAGGGCAATTTCAACAGGCCGAGGAATATGCCCGGCGAGCGTCACGGCATCCGAGAGCCAGTTTTTGGGCGTACGCGAACTTGGCCGCGGCACTAGCCGGGCAAGGAAAATCCGAACAAGCGCGGGCAGCGCTGAACACGTTGCTAGAGATGCAACCGGATTTCTCCCTTGAGTTCTTCGAGCGACTTTGGCCAAATACGGACCCTACATTCCTCGCCGCGTATTTCGATCTTCTTCGTGAGGCAGGCCTCGACATGCCCGACGAGCCGGCAGGGGATGGTTGATGCCTTGGTGTGGGACGCGGCTGCCGAATCCCCACCGACCGGTGTCCGTCCGGAGTCGAGCTCGACGATCGTCGGGGTGGTCCGTGACTTCGAGCATCCGGGCATGCCCATGGCCCGCCAGGCCGAGATCTACGCCCCGCTCGGAGTGAGCACTCAATTCGTGAACCTGCTCGTCCGCTTCGATGGCGACGCCGAGGTCGTTCGGCAGCAGATCCGGAGGACGATTTGGACCATCGACCCGGATCTGCCCATTCCGGTTGTGAGGACGGCTCGGGAGATGCTCGCGGCGTCGCTGGGGATGACTCGGTTCTACACGCTACTCTTGGGTCTCTTCGCCGGCCTTGCGATCCTTCTCACCTCGGTTGGCATCTACGGCGTGATGGCGTATTCCGTCGCTAGGAGGACGCGCGAGATGGGAATCCGGATCGCGTTAGGGGCGGATCGGACCCGTGTGGCAGCGGTAATCCTGCGAGAGGGCATGGCCGTCGTCGCGGCAGGCCTGATCGTCGGTTTGCTCTTGGCGCGTGCCGGCTCTCGAATCATGGAGAGCCTCCTGTTCGAAGTCGAACCGACGGACCCACTTACCTACGGCGTCGTGGCGCTCGTCGTCAGCATCGCGGCTGCGGCGGCCGTGTGGGTTCCTGCCCGACGCGCTACCAGGGCTGATCCCATCGAGGTGCTCCGAGCGGATTGAGGCGTGGAGAGCGCTCCAGCGTTCACCGGTAGCCTTGCGTCGATTTCATCCCGCTCCCACATTAAATATCGACAATGTCAATATTTAGGAGTCGAGATGAGCCTGGGAGATCTTCAGCAGCTGACGATGCTCGCTGTCACGCGGCTTGAGGCCGACGCATACGGCGCCGCGATTCGCGAAGAACTTCTCCGCGTCGCGGGGCGAAGGGTCTCTGTGCCAACGGTCTGGGTGACGCTGGTGAGACTCGAGGAGCACGGATTCGTCGAGTCGACCGAGGCCCCCCGCGATAAGGGGCGCCGTGGCCGCGCCCGTCGAGTCTTCCGACTGACCCCAGCCGGGTGGAACGCACTCGATGAGGCGCGAGTCTCCATGGCTCGGATGTGGGACGGGGTCGTCCAGCCATGAGTGGGGCGCGGCGCGGTCCTCCCCGACACCTGAGACGCGTGTTTCGGTGGTTATTCGCGGATGCCTTCGGTGCGGAGGCCTGCGAGGAACTGGAGCGGGAGTACACAAACATCCGCGACCGGCACGCCGGCGTCGTCGCGTGGCTTTGGTACGTCGCACACCTCTTCCGTCCGAGCACTTGGGCACTCGCGCGCGAGCTGAGGCGCGCCCGTCGTACGGGGCGCGGCGACGTAGGATCCCCCTCGCAAGCGATAGGCGCCGGTTTCGGAATCTCCTGGCTCGACGTGAAGCTCGGGCTGCGCATGCTCGTGAAGTACCCCGGCCTGACACTCGTCAGCGGCCTCGCGATGTCCGTAACGATCGCGATCGCAATCGGGACGTTCAGCTTCTTTCAGGACTTTTTCTTGCGACCGACGGTGCCGCTGCCCGAGGGCGACCGCATCGTTTCCCTAGGCCTCCGGACCACGGACACGAATCGAACGCAACGTCGTCTCCTCCACGACTTCGTCGTGTGGCGTAGCGAGCTCGAGACGATCGAGGACGTATCGATCTGGCGTACCGTCGCGCGCAACATCGTCACCCCGGACGGGCGTGGGGAGCTCGTCCCGCTCGCGATGATGAGCGCCTCGGGGTTCAAGGTCGCACGAGTGCCCCCGCTTCTCGGCCGGCCGCTCTTGGACTCCGATGAGATCGACGGCGCTCAGCCCGTCATCGTCATCGGTTACGACGAGTGGATGACCCGCTTCGAGGGCGACCCTGGAATTGTGGGCCGGACGATACAGATCGGTCGGAACGTCCACACGATTGTCGGGGTGATGCCAAAGGGCTTCACGTTCCCCGTGTCGCACAAGCTGTGGGTCCCGTTCAGCGACGACCCCGACGACTACCCCGTGATGGAAGGACCCGACGGCTATTTCGCTTTCGGACGGCTCGCGCCCGGTGTAACAGAGGCTGCTGCACGGGCCGAGGTCACTTCGATCGCCAATCGCCGAGCGGTGCAGTTTCCTGAAACGCACGAACACATGCGTGGTCAGGTCATGACCTACACGGACACCCACACGGGAATGGACGACGTGACTGCGGGGGGAATGATCTTCGTTCGTGTGTTCCTGGGAATGATCACGCTCGTCGTGCTCATCCCCTTCGCGAACGTGGCGACCCTCGTCTATGCGCGCACCGCGACCCGCGCAGGCGAGATCGCTGTGCGAAGCGCGCTCGGCGCGAGTCGCCGCCGAATCGTAGCGCAGCTCTTCGTCGAGGCGCTGGTACTCTCGACCCTATCGGCAGCGGCCGGGATCGGCTTGGCACTTTTCGTGCTGGCACGCCTGCGATTCTACATGGATACATACATGAGCGCCGGCATGCCGTTTTGGGCGAAGAACGGACAGGATCCTTGGGTGGTCGCGTACGCTGCGGGACTCACCATTCTTGCGGCGGTCGTGGCCGGCATAGTGCCGGGCCTCCAGGCGACGGGCCGGGGCGGGCAGGCGAATCTCAATGCCAGGGCCAGCGGTAGCGGGATGCGCCTTGGTAGCATGTGGACCGCGCTCATCGTCACGCAGGTTGCGATAACCGTGGCGTTCCTACCGCTGGTAGGGTCGGTCGGATGGCAGGCGATCGGCCTCGGCTTTTCGCGGCCGACGTTCGCTGCCCACGAGTTTCTCGGTGCCCGGATCTCGGCGGAGGGGGCTCCGACCCTCATGACGTTTTCGGGCGGGTCAGCGACCGACTCCCACCCGGAGCTGATCGAAGAGGTGGTTCGGCGCCTCGAAGCGGACCCATTAGTGACCGGTGTCACACTCGCGAGTTCGCTTCCTGGAGATCTCTTTTCCACGAACCGGCGGTTGGAGGTCGAGGGGGTCGATCCCCCGCTCGACAGCGAGTCACACCGGGTGAGTGTAAGCGCGGTCGCCGAGGATTTTTTCGACGTCCTCGGCGTTCGCATCGAGGGCGGACGGGCCCTCAACCGTGCAGATTGGGAGGTCGAAACACGCCCGGTCATGGTGAACCGAACCTTCGTTCAACAGGTGCTCGGAGGCGCGAACCCGATCGGTCGTCGCATCAGGGACTACCGAGGCCCCGATGATGAGCCCGCTCCCTGGCGAGAGATCGTCGGCTTCGTCGACGACCTCTCCACGAATCCGATCAACCCGGAGAACGTGATCAGTCGCATCTTCACTCCGCTGGATCGGAGCTGGCTCGCGAACGCCGTCCACCTGATCGTCCGGGTCCCCTCTTCTCCGGGTGACTTCGCTCCGGAATTGCGCCGAATCACGACTTCAGTCGACCCCACACTCCGCCTGTTCCTGATCATGCCGCTCGGTGATCTCGACGACCCACTACGGACGATCACGCGAGCCGCCGCGGCGGGCCTCGGCCTCGTCATTCTCAGTGTCCTTCTCCTCTCGACCGCCGGCATCTTCTCGCTCATGTCCTTCAACGTGACGCAGCGCCGCCGGGAGATCGGCATCCGCTCGGCGCTCGGGGCGAACCCGCGCCGCGTCGTAGCCGGCGTGATGGCGCGTTCGGTGAAACAGCTCGGAACCGGGGTGCTGGTCGGCCTCCTCGTGCTTGCCGTCCTCCCACCGATCAACCTCGACGGGTTCGTGGTGGAACGGGACATGCGCCTGATCATCGGGGTGGCTGTCCTCATGGTCACCGTGGGGCTTCTCGCGGCTGCCGGGCCCGTGCGCCGGGGACTCCAGATTCAGCCGGCGGAGTCGCTGCGGGAGCAGTAGCTCGCACTGAAGCAGATTCGCGAGCGCGAAGAGGTTTGAGTCGGTGGGCGGGCTCCGTTACTGGCAGCTTCAATAGGCTACCTCCCAGGACCGATCCAACAAGTATCAGTGGCCGACGTCCAGTACGACGACAGTCTGGATCCCGAGGGAGTCGCTCCGATGCCCGTAGATCCGCCCACCGCGTACCGACTCCACGGTGATATCCGGCACCACGACTCGCCGAATTTTCTGGCCGCTCGGAGAAAACACGACCCAATGCTGCACTTCATCCTCGGGCCGTGGGTGTCGCTGGGCCCACAGTTCGCCTTCGTAGGAGAGTACCAGTCGCGAGTACGAGGGAAAGCGTTCCGGGAACGGTACGTCCTCAGGGTGCGGACGTTTCGCCGCCGCTCGTTCCGCGATATAAGCGTCACGGTCGGCCTGCGTGACTCGCGGCGGTGCGCTGTCCTCTCTGAGAACGCCCGAACGCTGACCATGAGCATCGAATACCATGATCTCGAGATGCGAGCCCTCGGACAGGTAGATACTTTCGTCTCCAATGGCGTACTTGATGTCACCGGCGAACGGTATCAGCGCGTAATAGTCTCGGGGGTTGGTTGGAGACCCTCGCTCCCAAATCCACCCGGTTGTAAACACACCGACATTAAGCTGCCGGTCCGGACGGACAAGTATGATCGGCGTCAGGATAGGGCGCTTCCCGTCACGACCTTCCAACTGCATACATTGCCATCCACGGGTGAGTCGAACGCCGTTTCCCAGCAGTCCCATCAAATTAGGGTAGGCACAACCCCCCTCGGGCGGCAGGCGGCTCAAGTCCGCTGCGTACGACTCGCCCCGTGCGAAGGTGCCCGCAGAGTCGAAATAGACTACTCGGCGCCTGCGCGCGTCCATGACCGCCAAAGTGTCGCCGGGGCGAACCCACAGGGTGCTCAGAAAGCCGAACTCGGCAGGCCCGCCCCCTCTCCTGCCTACGGTCCGAAGATGTCGTCCATCAGCTCCATAGAAACGGAGTTCTGGCGTCCCGCTGTTCGCGACCACAACGTTGCCCGAAGCCAGCGAGACTACACTTCGGATCCGGAAGAACTCATAATCCGGCTGACCTTCCTGTCCAATGGTCAGCAGAGGAACCGCAGAGATCGTGTCGTCGAAAGGGCCGGCAGCGTAGGTCACGATTCGAACCCCTAGCGAATCACGCACGGTCACGAGATCAGGTTGCTCGTTGAGGTCGGGTGCGGAACAGGCAAGGGCGAGCGCAGCGGTGAATGCTGACATCGCTCCGGTGGCCCAAACTCTTCTCAAGATCACACCTCTACACTTGCTCCTGGAGCCGATGTCTTGTAACGGACTAATGGGCTCGCGACGCGGAGCGAAGCGTAGGTCCGGCGAAGCGGCCGGGCCCTGCTCACGATACCTAATGCGCATCAAATACGCGATAGGGCGCGTGCGGGAGCTCAGCGTTATAAGTCGTTGTCGTTCCGACATGCTCGGGACACCTACGGCGCGAGGTAGGCAGAGTAACGATTTCGCATTCTTGTTGCGGAGCACCACGCGATCCGCGATAGCGGCCCACATGCTTGGCCGTCAGCGGCAAATGCTTATTAGACGGCTGCGTTTTCGGAGGCCATTCGCTGCCTCTTTGCGAGCGCCGAATCGAGGTCTTTGGCCAGTTCGTACTCCCCTATCTCGCGAAGCTGATCCGCCAGTTCTGGGCGGGACGCGGGGAACGTACCCGATCGAGAAAGAGCCGCACGCGCGCGGTATGTTAGGCACGAGACGTGGACCTCGTTGGCGGCAGCGGAATCACCGACCTCCTCGAGGGCTTCGAACTGTGTGTGCGCAAGGTCGGCGCGCCTCTCGGCCACTTCAGGATCTGGCAACTGCAGTCGGTGCTTCCAGGAATTCACGATCTCCGTCCAAACACACCCTCGATCGAGCAGTGCGACGCCGTATTTGACCGCCCAGGTCAAGAGATCGCCTCCCGATGCTAGTTCCTTCTCAACGTCGGAGACTTGGTAGGCGCGAAGGTCGATCTCGATCGGCGCACGCCAGTGGGACTTCCTCCCATCCTTGCACACCATCAGGAGATCGAGATCCTCGCTCTCCACCGACGGTCGGACTGCCGAGCCCAGGGCGATGACCGCCAAAGCACCCTCGGACTCGGAAACCTCCCTGAGGAAGTCGATGACCCATCGGCGAGCCTCGGGAGTAGGCCACCGTCTCACCACCTGGTCCACGGACGACGAAAAGTTTATCAAGGCGCTCTAGCCTCCCAGCATGTCTGTCACCGCAGCGACGTATAGCTCCACCTCGCTTGCCACATCCTCGGCATCTAGGTCCGGAGCTACGACATCCCCGTAGGCCTCGCTCTTTCTGGTCTCATTCAAGTCACGAAGCAAGCCGGCAACGTCCGGAAGCCTAAAGTCCTCGTGGAGCTTGTGAGCGGCAGCGACTCGGGCTGGGTGGTTCTTCTTGACCTCCATGCCGCAGTGGATAGCGGCTGCCTCGACAGCTGCCTCGAGGGCGTAGAAGCCAAAGAGTGAGAGTTCGAGCCAGTCTGGCGGATCCCAGGCGAGTTGTACCTTGGCGAGGTGCTTCTCGGCTAGTTCGAGCTTGTCCTCAGCCGTTGCCACGTTAGCTCCTGAGTCCGTGGTGAATTCAGAACAAGTGTAACGGGTAGCCAAGCAGCCGCCTAACACAACTTGAAAGCACGCCCCCTGCTGGTACCATGGAGTTGCGAGACAACCATGGACCACAGCAGAGGGCGGCTCTCATGAAGCGGAACACCAAGTATGTGGGACTCGACGTGCACCA
>JADFRS010000027.1 GCA_022561145.1 Gemmatimonadota bacterium | reverse complement strand
TGAGCTAGCCGAGAAGCTCTTTGCGGACCTCGTTCAGCCGCTCGCGTTGGGCGTCATCCATTTCGGGATACGCCTCGCCCTTCCGTCTGATTCCGCCGGTGAAGGATTCGCAGCCGCGCGCGAGATGACTTTCATTCGCGGCATCGACGATTTGCTGCCCGTCGGAATTCGCGGGCTGATGCTCACGGGTCTTCTGGCTGCGCTGGCCTCGACGATCGACACGCACCTGAACTGGGGAGCATCCTACTGGAGCAACGATATTTATGCACGACTGGTGTGCAAGCACTGGAGACATCGCGAAGCTTCGAATAAAGAGTTGGTCCTGGTAGCCCGGTTGTCGAACATTCTGATTCTCGGCATTGCGCTCGTCATCATGGCTAATCTGGGATCCATCCAACAGGCCTGGTATCTCTCTCTCTTGTTCGGCGCGGGGATGGGTTCGGTTCTCATCCTGCGCTGGCTCTGGGAACGGATCAACCTCTATTCGGAGCTGGCTGCTATTGTCGCCTCCCTCGTAACGGCGCCTGTCCTGCTTCTTACGCTCGGGATGGAGACGGAAACGGAATGGATTCGTCTCTCCATAATGGCCCTCGTAACGACGGCTGCCGCGATAGGAATCACCTGGTTTACACCATCGACTGACGCGGGTATCCTGAAGGAGTTTTACCGGCGTGTCCGGCCGATGGGCGCGTGGAGAAAGACCGCAGAGTCGGTGGGCGACGATCCTTCCGCACCTGGATCGGAGCTCTGGAGTCGACTGAGGGTGATGGCTTTGTGCGCGGGGTCGCTTTTCCTTCTACTCGTTGGATTGGGTAGACTGATGATCAGCGTTCCCGGGAGCTCGGTCCTCTGGACATGGATACTGATTGTGATCGGTCTCGCGCTGGTACCGTTGTGGTGGCGCAGGGCATTCGTCCAGGAGAGCCTGGATATCGACCGGCGCCCTAAATCGATGACGATGCGTGATTCCGATTAAGGCCTGTTACTAAGAATCCGACTACCAGCGACGGTTTCCACGGCGCGCGAGGCGCGTTCGAATCAGCTGCAGGCGGTCGTTATCGAGCGAGGCGCGTTCGAATCAGCTGCAGGCGGTCGTTATTGCGCGCGGCGACGATCAGGATGCTTCCGTCGGCGTATCGCAGCCGCTTCAGGTCTCGAATCTGTCCGTTGAGAAAGAGTCCGCTCTCCGATGGCGTTCGGACGCGAAACGGTTCCGTTCCGTCGCCCGAAACAAATAATCCGTAGCTGGCATCGTAGCGTCCCATTGCGGGCTTGATACCCAGGAAATTGCCCGCGAGTATCATGTCTATCCTGCCGTCAAAATCGAAGTCGCCTGCGAGAACCGCGTAAACAGGTGAAAATTGGGATTCGACAGGCAGTTCCCTGATACGGAACGTACCGTCGCCAAGGTTCTCTGCATATACCGTATCGAAGGCGCGAACCTCGCGTATGACGCCGCCCTCCTGAATCGTGGCGGGAACCTGCTCAGAGAGGGCGTCGCGCAGAAGGTCGGCTACGTCCGTGAGGGGGTCCAAATCACCGGCCAGGCTTGCCAGGCGGGGCGAGCTCGCGGCTTCTCCGATGGTGCGTAGGGCGGGAAGCTCGGCGAGTGAACGGGCCAGGCCGGCCAGATCGCGGGGTGACACCCGTCCGCTTCCCAGCTTGCCGGCCAGCCGCTCCAGGTCGGTGATACACGCCAGGCGCTCCCGCAGGCCCTCGCGGCGGTCACGCGATTCGACCAGCTCCTCGACCGCCTGCTGGCGTGCCCAGATCGGCTCCGCCTCGACGAGCGGACGGAGGATCCACCGGCGCAGGAGGCGGGCGCCCATCGGCGTCACGGTCTCGTCCAGCACGGAGAGGAGCGTGCCTCCCTGTTGGCCGGGCCTGAGCGGCTCCACGAGCTCGAGGTTACGGAGCGTCATCTCATCCAAGACCATGGCGCTGCCGCTCCGCAGAATCTGCGGCGGCTTCAGGTGCCCAATCCCCGACGGCCGCATCTCCTGCACGTACGAGAGCAGTGCGCCCGTGGCGCGGACGAGCAGCGCGTCGTCCTTCTGGAAGCCGAAGGCCTCGAGCGACTGGATTCCGTAGCGACGCAGCACTTCCTCGGAGGCCGATTCAAAGTCGAAAATCCAGTCGTCCCGATAGGTGGTCAGCAACCGGGAGGCCGGCGGGCCCCCGGCATCGTCCGGACTACTCGTGACGGCTTCCTCCGCGGAGCGAGGCAAGAGGAGTTCGGAGGGCTCCAGGCGACCCAACTCGGCCTCGACATCGGCCTCGGCCAGCTCCTGCACCAGCAACTCTCCGGTAGACAGGTCGAGGGCAGCTATGGCCCGCCGCCCGTCCACCGGCACGGTGAGCGTGGCGAGGAAGTTGTTTCGCTTCGCGCTGAGAAGCGCGTCGGACAAAACGGTGCCGGGCGTGACGGTTTCTACGACTTCGCGCCGGACGATGCCCTCTGCCTCCGCGGGGTCCTCCACCTGCTCGCAGATGGCCACGCGCTGGCCGAGCGCAACCAGCCGCCCGAGGTACTCGTCGAGGGCCTTCACGGGGATACCGGCCAGAGGCACGCGGCTGGCCGCCCCGTTGTTCCTCGAGGTGAGGGTGAGTCCGAGCAGCTTGGAGCCCTCTTCCGCATCCTGGAAAAAGAGCTCGTAAAAGTCACCGACGCGGAAAAAGACGAGGGCGTCCCGGTGTTGGGACTTGACCTCTCGCCACTGCCGCATCAGGGGTGTATCGTCAGCCTGTGCCATCCGCGCCGGTGAAGTTGGGAAGCGATCGGAGCGGAAGGATATCTAGGCGGACGACGCCGATCAACTAATCCGGAGAACACACTAGGAGTTGGTGATGCGCGCTCTTCGAACCTTTGGGCTCGTTCTCGTTTGTACGGTGGCCGCGGGTCTGGTTCTCCCCTCAGTGAGTGCCGGCCAAGACGGGCGCCCGCCGGCCGACCCCGCCGACGTAGGTTCGGTCGACGCCATCGTCCAGGCACTCTACGATGTGATCTCGGGGCCGGCGGGCGAACGTGATTGGAGGCGTTGGGAGTCGCTGTTCATGACAGGCGCACGGCTGGTTCCCACCGGTGTCAACCGAAACGGACAAAGAACCTCCCGAGTGCTCACGCCTACGGAATACAGCGAAAACAACGGGCCGTTCTTCGCGGAAAATCCGTTCTTCGAACCGGAGATCGGACGTACTACCGAGGCCTTCGGCAACATCATCCACGTCTTCAGTACCTACCAATCCAAACGCGCGCCTGACCAGGAACCGTTCAGCCGCGGGATCAACTCGATCCAACTCATGGACGACGGGGAACGGCTTTGGATCGTCACGATCATGTGGGATAGCGAGCGCCAGGAGAACGCGATTCCCGCGAAGTATCTCGACGGTACGCACTGACGTCCACCTCTACCCCCGACGAGACAACCAGAAATACCAGACGATCCAGACCACGACCACGAGAGCGCCGAGATCCACGAGAAGAACGTCGAGGCTCACGTGCCTACTCCGGCAGGCCGAAAGGCTCTGAGCCGGTTGGCGTTCGTCACCACGGTCACCGAACTGAAAGCCATCGCCGCTCCCGCAAGCATGGGTGAAAGCAATACTCCGAACAGCGGGAAGAGCACGCCCGCGGCAACCGGGATCCCCAGCACATTGTAAAAGAACGCCCCGACCAGGTTCTGGCGGATGTTCCTGAGCGTGGCGTGCGAGATCTCCACAACGTGCACGACTCCGACCAGGGATCCTCCCATCAGCGTGATGTCTCCCGCCTCGATCGCGACATCGGTGCCCGTGCCGATGGCGATCCCCACGTCTGCCTGGGCCAGCGCGGGCGCGTCGTTGATTCCGTCGCCCACCATGGCAACGCTGCGACCCATGGCCTGTAGTTCCTTTACACGCCCTGCCTTCTGACCCGGAAGCACCCGTGCGAACGTCTCGTCTACACCTACCTGTCGGGCGATGGCAGCCGCTGTCGTCTCGTGGTCGCCCGTAATCATCACCACCCGGAGTCCCATGGCCTTGAGCCGGGCGATGGCCGCCGCCGAATCCTCCTTCACGGCATCCGCCACGGCGAGCACTCCGACCACCTCGCGGTGGGTGGCTACCATGATCGGGCTCTTGCCGTCTTCCGACAGCCGGTCGGCCGCCTCGGACGCGGCCACCGTATCGAGCCCCTGCTCATCCAGGAAGTCGGCGGTCCCCACCAGCACCGTACGGCCGCCCACGGTGGCCCGCACGCCCTTGCCCGGAACCGCCTCGAACGCGGTCGCGTCTTCGACCTGCAGGCCCCTCTGCACCGCGCCCTCCACCACGGCTCGTGCAATCGGATGCTCCGAGCCCTGCTCCACGGAGGCGGCGAGCATTAGCACATCGTCCTCGCCGATGTCCGCCAGTGTGACGACATCGGTGAGCTGAGGGCGGCCCAGCGTAATCGTGCCGGTCTTGTCCAGGATCACGGTGTCGATGTCCTTGGCCCGCTGCAGAGCCTCACCGTTGCGGATGAGAATGCCGTACTCGGCGGCCTTACCGACGGCCACCATGATCGAGATCGGCGTGGCCAAGCCCAGAGAACACGGACACGCGATCACGAGCACCGAGACTGAAACCACGACCGCATAGTTGAGCGCGGGCGGTGGCCCAAACGTGTACCACAGGGCGAACGCCACGGTGGCGATGATCATTACGGATGGCACGAAATAGCTCGCCACCACATCGACGACTTTCTGGATGGGGGGCTTGGATCCCTGGGCTTCGCGGACCATCTCCACGATCCGGGCGAGCACCATGTCCCGGCCAATGCGCGTCGCCCGGAACCGGACCAGGCCGGACGCGTTCAAGGTGCCACCCACGATCTCGTCACCGGGTTCCTTTTCGACCGGGATGCTCTCGCCCGTGAGCATGGACTCGTCCACCACCGTACGGCCCGACTCCACCTCACCGTCGACCGGGACCTTCTCCCCGGGTCGCACCACGACGAGGTCGCCAAGCCTCACTTCCACAGCCGGAATCTCCATTTCCGCGCCGTCACGCTCCACCCGCGCCGTCGGGGGCCTGAGGTCCATGAGCCGCCGAATCGCCTGCGACGTCTTGCCCTTGGCGCGCGCTTCGAGGGCCTGCCCGAGTACGACAAGCGTGATCACAACCGCCGTCGCTTCGTAGAATGGGTGTCCCGTGCCCTCAGGAAAGAGACCCGGAGCGACGACCGCCACCGTGGAGTAGGCCCAGGCGGCTCCGGTACCGAGGGCCACCAAGGTGTCCATGGTCGCGTCGTGCCGCCGAAACGCCGCCCATCCCCTCACGAAGAAGCCGCGCCCCACGTAGATCATGATCGGGAGCGTGAGTACGCCGCTCACGGCCCACAGCCATCGCATCGTCCCCGGACCGAGATCCCGAATGACCGGAATGAGCAAGCCGCCGTGTCCGATCAGGAGCACGGGCAGCGTGAGCCAAAGCCCGACCCTGAATCGCCGCAGCATTTCGCTGTACTCCGCCTCGCGCTCCTCGTCCCTCCGGCGAAGGACCTCTTCGAGTTCCTCGGTCGGTGACACGCGCTCGAGGTCGTACCCTATGTCCAGGACAGCCTCTCGCACCTGGTCTTGGTCGGTGATCTCGGGATCGAACGTCAGGCGCGCGGATTCGGTGGCGAGGCTCACCTCGGCCGCCGCCACGCCCGGGACCGACTTCAGCGCGCGCTCGACGCGGCTCACGCATGCCGCGCAGTGCATGCCGATGATCCGCACCTGCTCGGAAGTAAGCCGGTCATGTTCTCTCGTCGAATGCTCTGCCGTCACTTCGATGTCCTTACGTCTCGAGACTTCGTCCCTCCAAGCGCGACCGGAGAGGCCCTAACTAGACCGTACCCCCCCGGGATCCATGGTTCTCCTTGTCGGCCAGGCGTATCGTGCACATGTTGGTAGCATGGACATACAAACCTTCACGTACGGCCTCAAGAAAACGGTGGCCCTGCCGCCCGCTGAAGCCGAAGCACGGGTCAGAGCCGAGCTCAAAGAAGAGGGCTTCGGCGTGCTGACCGAGATCGACATCAAAGAAACGTTCAGGGAAAAACTGGACATCGACTTCAAGCCGTATCGCATCCTAGGCGCCTGTAACCCGACGCTCGCTCACCAAGCCCTCACGGCCGAGGCAGACATCGGACTTCTGCTCCCCTGCAACCTCGTGGTGTACCAAGGGGAATCGGAAGGCACCTCGGTGGTCGCGGTGCTCGACCCCGTGGTTCAGCTCTCCGTGACCGGCAGAGACGACATCGAACCGCTCGCCCGTGAGATTGCGAGCCGGCTGAAGCGTGTGTTGGAGCGGATCTAGACGCCTTCTAGAAGATCGCGCCAGACAGTACCGCGAAGACGAAGAGCAGCACCAAGATTGCGGTCAGCGCCACCCAGCGAACGATGGCGCGGAAGGCCACGGAGTCCGGATCCACTGCGGTGACAGCCGTCGCGGGAAGGCCCTCGGATCCCCTTCGGATACTCGAGAGTTCGGACAGGTTCTTGAGTAACGCGCGCAACCGCTGTTCGAGTTCGCCTGGACTCTCCGGCTTGGTAATGAAATGATTGCCACCGAGTCCGTAGCTGCGGGCGACGTCTTCGTCCCGGTCCGATGAGGTCAGGACGGCCACCGGGATCTTGCGGGGCTCGTCATCGCCCTTTACCCGCTCCAGTACCTCGTGTCCGGCCATCCCAGGCATCTTCAGATCCAATAGCAGGAGGGAGGTCCGGCGGGGACTCCTCGAGCAGTTTGACGGCTTCCTCGCCGTTTCGCGCCCGGCGCACATCCACGGGGATGCCCGCCGCACGTTCCAATGCCATCTGGATGAGTAGGGCATGGTCGTCATTGTCCTCCGCAACGATGATATCCCATCGCTCCCTTTCTTTCTTGGTTTTCTGGCTCATGAGATCGGGTCCTCCCGGGCCGCATCAGTAACCAACGCCACCTCAAAACCACCAGCCCGTACACGCCGCAAGAGCTCCAGGGCGTCCTCCTGATTCTCAAACCGTCCAACACGCACTCGGACGAGCTGGCTCCCCCTGACACGAACCATCCTCACGCTGAATCCCTCAGCCTCAGCCCGATCCGCGATCCTCCGTGCGCCGGTGGCATCCGAGAACGCCCCCAACTGAACCGCGTAACCCCCGGACTCAAGCGGAGCCTCTTCTGGGGCCTCTTTTGGAGCTTCCGCAGTAACGGCGACCTCCTTAGATCGCAGTTCCGCCACGGCAACAGGGTTACGCCCGAGCCATGCGGTCGCCGTCGCCGAGTGGCGACTCGCCGGATAATCCTTTGCGAGGGTCTCGAAGTACCTTGCAGCCCCTCGAGCGTCGCTCCGCGCCTCGGCAGCCTGTGCCAGCCTGTATAGCGCTTGGCCGGAATATGGCCCCCCAGGGTACTCGACCACCAGTCGCTGGTAGTCCAGCGCCGCCAGGCCGGGATCCACTGTAAGCCTGGCGCGCATCCAGAGGCCGTGCTGCTTGTCGCGCCTGGAGGCGCCCGGCCACTCTTCATTCCACCACTCGATCAAAGCCCGTCGCGCCTGGTCGGATCGTCCCTGGGAGACAAGGGCAGTCACCGATTGGAGCGCCTGCTGAGCGGTCACGGGAACGGGCCCCACTGCCGCGAGAAAGACCATGAACAGGGGCAGGGCCCTCACGCCGCCGCCTCGCCCGGAAGCATCTGCTCCAACAGCCAGGCCTCGAGGTGATGTTCGTCCGGCAAAGCCGACGACTTGAGCAACCGGTCCACTCGGCGGAGTCCGAGGAGCGCCGTCTCGATTTCGGCGATCGTCCATGCCTTGGCCTGGGCAGTGTACCGTCTGGCAAGCCACTTCTGGTGCGGTGGGAGGGCACGCTCCAGGGCCTGCGGGCCTCCCTCGACGACAATTCCGACCCTGATCACATGCGTCGCCAAACCGATTGTGAGCGCGACCCCTGTCTCCTGTTGCATGAGTACAGGGAGACCGTCCAACGCCTCCGCGAAGCGCCGTCCACCGATGAGGTCGAACCACTCCCAACGGTCCTGCCTCGGCAGGTTGGTGCCAGCGTTCCGCACGTCTTCAATGCTGATCCGCCCTCGATTTCCGACCAGGCCGGCCAGCTTGGCCATCTCCTGAACCAGAATCCCCAGGTCGACGCCAATCGCTCCACCGAGCGCCCGAGCCGCATCCTCATCCATGTCGATCGAGTAGTTGGACTGCGCGAATTCCATGAGCCAACCCGGCACATCAGCCTCAGTGATGGCCGGGAATTCAATCGAGTGGGTAGCGCGCTTGAGGTCACGATAGAACTTTGCCTTCGAGCCATCCGGGATCCGGGCCACCAACACACACGTCAGATCCGGGGGCGGGTTTTCGGCGAGCTTGAGGATGACGTCGCGCGCACGAGGACTCGAAGCAAATGCCTCGGCATCGCGGATGAGGACTACCCTGCGCGGCGCCATCATCGGGGGTGTGGCCAGAATTCTGGCCAGCGTCTCCACATCGACGTCCGAGCCCCACAGCACGTCGAGGTTGAAATCCCGGGTACCCTCATCCACATGAAGGTCGACCAGGCGTCGGGCAGCCTCATCCTTACGGTAGGAATCGTCACCATAAAGGAAAAAGACCCCGTTCCGCGGGCCCTGGTCGAGGACCACCCGGAGGGGGTCAGCCACAACCGATCCGTTCGCCGGGCGCTGCTGATCCGTGCTAGTCCAGTCCGGTTCGTCGAAGGAGGCCATTGTCCCGGTATTTCCGCGTGAGAGGCGAATATTCCCATAGCAACGTAAGAGAACTCGACCACATCTCCTCACTCATATCCCGGCGAGGCGCAAACGGGTTGGTCTGAAAAAATATCGACGTCGAAACCGAAGACGTACCCGCCCGCGCAGGCGGTGCCGACACCACAATGGGCTGCAACTCGACCTCAGGCACGGATTTCTTGATCGACGGAGCCCACGCGACGGCGGCCAGGAGCATCGCCATGCCAACGGCCGTGGCAACCGTGGTTCCGGATGCACTTCCGACACGGCTGAGGGCCGCCTCGTCTGCGAGGTGGAACAACCTATGCTCGAGTCGTGGCCGGAAGCTCTCACCCAACTCCTTGCTCGGCAAGCTGCGAAGCAATTCGATGCCCCGCTCCACGACTTCGTTGTACCGGGCGCAAGCATCGCACTCGGCCATATGGGCGACTGCGGCGGCCCGCTCGGGGGAGCCGTCAGACGCGTCGTAGAAGTCGGAGAAGCCAGCCAGAAAATCCGAGCACTGCATCCGTGGTCACAAACTCCTTTTCTTGGTCCAGACCGCCCAACTCGATCCACCGCCGGGATGTGTTCTACGTCCGATCGGCCGGTGGGTTCCTCTCTGGGTTGGGACTCGGCGTGGTACCAAGGACCAGCTCGGTTGGTTCCGGGACGCAAAGAAGGCCCCGGCCCGTGGTGGCCGGGACCTTCGTCCCTGCGTCTCGCAAGGAGCTGATCAGTCGAGCAGGGGAGCGATCAGGCGAGCAAAGTTGTTACGGGCCCGATTCAGCCGGCTCTTCACCGTCCCGAGGTTGCAGGCGGTGATGTTGGCGATCTCCTCGTAGGTCTTACCCTCGAGTTCGCGCAGAACGAACACGATGCGGTGGTGCTCCGGGAGCTCCCCGACGACCTGCTCCACCAGGGACCTCAGGTGTCTCTTGCGGTAGAGGTCATCGGGCTTGTAGGAACTGTCCTCCCACTCGAGTGGTCGGTGATCGGCATCCCAGTTCTTACGGATCGTCTGGAAGAGCACGAGAGGATTCCTCGAGCGATTCCGGAGCTCGTTCTTCGCCAGGTTTCCGGCGATGGTGTAGACCCAGGTCGAAAACTTCTTCGACTGGTCGAACCGGTGGAGGTGACGATAGACCCTGACGAACGTCTCCTGCACGAGGTCCTGGGCCCTTTCGCGATCTCCGATGGTCCGATAGACGAAGTTGAGAAGCCGGCCATCGTAGCGGCGCACGAGCTCCCCGAAGGCACGCTCATCACCGTCGAGGAACGCCTGGACGACATCGCTGTCGCCGAGCGCGCCGATCTTGCGGCGGCGTTCACGCGCACCCTGTGCCGCGGCCGTTTCGTCGTGTTCCGCGTCTCTCACAAGTTTCGCACCCATATTACCTCACATCTGCTCCCGTCCGAGACACACTTCCCCATCCTTCGGCGCTGCAGAATTCGTGCCAGCGAAGAATGCGCCGAATAGGCACCAAATGCCGCCATTCACCTCATCCACCCGTCCCTTGAGTGAGACGCATCAGACTCAGATAAGGACACATCCTCCACGGAATCCCGAGGGGTCGCTCTATGGGATGCATGTACCCAGCCAAGGCGTTGCCCATGCCGACCGGGATTCAGGCCAGTTCGTGGACCTCAACGGGCCCGAGTTCGAGCGCCTCTAGTGGGGCCCGAATCTCATCGGCATCGCCAACTACTACGATGCTCATCTCCTCCGGGCGCACGTGTCTCCGGCCGGCCTCCGTCGTTTCCTTCTGCGTAACCGCCCTGAGGCGATCGCGGTAGGTGGCGTGGTAATCATCCGGTAGCCCATAGATGATGAGCTCGCCTACCCGCGACGCGAGCTGGCTGGTGGTCTCCAGGCGAAGCGGAAAGATGCCCACGATGTAGTCGCGTGCTGCGTCGACTTCGTCCGCGGAAGCGCCATCGTTCACTAGGGTCTTCACTTCGAACATGGCCTCCCGTACGGCATCGGCGGTGACGGCGGTCTCGACCGCCATCGAGATACCGAACGGCCCTGCGTTTCTGCGGAACCCGAAATGGGACCTGACCCCATAGGTGAACCCGTGCTTCTCCCGCAAGTTGAGGTTGAGCCGGCTGGTGAAGGAACCGCCGAGGATCGTGTTGTACACCAGCAAGGAAAAGTAATCGGGCGTCACCTTGGATACGCCGACGTGGCCCATACGGATTTCGGATTGCACTGCCCCGGGCCGGTGCACGATTTCGACACGGCGACGTTCATGCCGTGGGGTCACCGCCACCGGATCGGAGGGTTCGACGGTACCGCTCCATGCGCCGAAGCAGCCCTCGACGAGCGTCTCGATTTCTCCGCCATCAATGTCTCCAACTATCACCAGCCCCGAGCCGCCAGGGCAGTAACGCTCGCCCAGCCAGGACCTCGCGTCGTCGCCTGAGAGCGGTCCGATCGTCTCCTCCATACCGGCCACCGGCCGCCCGAACGGCACCCCGTCGGCATGAATGAAGCGTGCGGCATGGTCACCGGCCACCGTGCTCGGGTTCATCGCGCGCTGCTGGATCGCCGCAAGGCGCTGGTCGCGAACCCGATCGAACTCCTCGGCCGGGAACGTCGGCTCGAGCACGACCTCGGCCATGAGTGCGAGCGCCTCACCCAGGCGTTCCGCGAGGCATGAGACCGTGACGGTGGTGGCATCCCAACCGGTGGTAACGCCCAAGCCCGCACCGATTCCCTCCAAGGCTTCGGCCAACTCGGTGGCTGAACGGCGAGCGGTTCCGCCTTCGAGAGCATCTCCTGCCAGCACGGCGAGGCCGGCTTGGGTGGAATCGACCGCCCACTCGCCCGCATCCAGGATCAACATCGCCGTAACGATCGGAAACCGTGCCGCCCGAACGATGCGCAGGTCTAGCCCGTTCGCCATGCGGGACTCGGTTACCCGTGGAAAATCGAAGCGGCGGATCGGGCCAGGAACGGGAGCCTCGGAGCGATCGAAAGACGCCGCCATCATGCGGCCCCTTTCGGCACGTACGCGAGAACCGCGCGATTGTCGGTTCCGAGAAACGCTTCCGTGAAAAGCTTCAGATCTCCAGGGCTGACCGCCCGAAGACGGTCGACCTCGCTGTTGAGGCGCGCGGGATCGTCGAAATATCGATCGAACATCGAAAGCATGTCGGCCCGGTCGCCAACCTGCTCCACTCCCCGCACAAACTGGGTCTCCGTCAGTGCCACCGCGCGCGCGACTTCCTCCTCCGACACTGTCACGAGGTCCTGGAGCTCCTCATCGAGGGCGGTCTCCAGTTCGTCAGGCGTCACCGAGGGAAGTCCGGTCGCCCACAACATGAACATCGACGATCCTGTGGTGAGCGGGAACGCGAACGTCACTACGTCCTTCGCGATCCTGCGATCGCGAACGAGCGAGCGGTACAGGCGCGACGCCCTACCCGTGCCCAGCACCGAAGCGGCGACCTCGGCAGCGTAAAAGCCCTCGTCGGTGTAGGGAGGCACCCTGGCGGCCATGTACACCCTGGTTAGCGGCACCTCCGCCTCCACCACTTCCCGCACCGTCCGCCCGATAGAGGGCTCCAACGTGGGATCGCCAGGCAGCGGTGGAAGATCTTCGCCACGCGGAATCTCGCCGAAATACCGCTCGACGAGTCCAAGGGCGCTCTCCGGGTCGAAATCCCCGCAGACGGTGAGCACCGCATTGTTGGGGATGTAGAACGTCTCGAAGAAATCGCCGATGTCCTCGAGCGTGGCCGCTGCGATGTCGTCCATCGAGCCGATCACCGTGTGGTGGTACGGATGGGTGTCGGGAAAGACCATCGCCTGCATGTACTCGTCCCAGTCTCCGTAGGGCTGGTTGTCGTAGCGCTGCCGCCTTTCGTTCATGACCACGTCACGCTGGTTGTCGAGCTTCTCCTGGGTCATGGCCGGTAGCATCCAGCCCATACGGTCGGACTCGAGCCACAACGCCAACTCGAGATGATGGGACGGCACGGTCTCGAAATAGTTCGTACGGTCGAACCAAGTCGATGCATTGAGTGACCCTCCGGCCCGTTCGACGAGTTCGAAGTGCCGATTCTTTGCCACGTGTTCGGAGCCCTGGAACATCATGTGCTCGAAGAGGTGGGCGAAGCCCGTGCGTCCCTCGCGCTCATTCCTCGAGCCCACGCCATACCAAAGGTTCACCGCGACCACTGGAGTCGTCTTGTCTACCGACAGACTGACCCGCAGGCCGTTGTCCAACTCGTACCGCTCAACCGGTATGGAAAGCACCGCCATGCGTCTAATGCCTCATTCCTAGGGCCGAATCATGAGACGCTCACGCAGCGCCCCCGGAAGAATGGTATTGCTCGGCCATGCCGGGCCAGTCTTGGAGGTCTCCCAGTTCGAAGGCTCGAGCCAAGGAATCGTGGAGATCAGGCATCACGCTCCGTACTTCTGCAGCCGGCGAGCGTGGGCGAGGGCAAGAGCCATCAGTCCGGTGCCGTCGAAGGTGCCCAGGTCACCACCTCGGCACGCAGATTCTCCGAAGGCGTCACCGGTCGGCCTCGCCCAGCGCGAGTGGATGAGCACGGGGACGGAGTGCCACGTATGCTCACCATATGTAGCAGGCGTCGAGTGATCCCCGGTAACAATGAGTACGTCCGGATCGAGACAGGTGATGCCGGGGATGAGTCCGTCAATTTCTTCGATCGCGGCGACCTTTCCTTGGAAGTCTCCGTCGTGACCGCGGGTATCCGTGTCCTTGAAGTGCACGAAGTAGAAGTCGTAGCGACCGTACGAGGCACCCAACATGCTGACCGTTTCGGCCGCATCTTCGGGGACGCCCTCGACGGACATGCCCACAAGACGTGCCACGCCCCGGTACATGGGATATTTCGCCACCGCGATGGCTTTCAGGCCATAGCGGTCTTCGAACGACGGATAGGACGTGTACTGCGCGAACCCCCGCACCAGAAACTGGTTGGCGACGGGCTCGCCGGAGAGGATGTCCGTGACCTGGACGAGGAGGTCTTGGACGATCTCGGCTGTGGCCGCCGAGCCGGCGTCGAGCGCTGTGACGGGGAGCGGCGCCAGACCGGTGCGCTGCGGATCTCCATCCGACAATTCCCCACCGAGACCGTCACCTCTCAGAATCAGCACCGCCCGGTGTTCCTTCTCGTGGAGCACCGTGACTTCCACTCCATCGGGGGGACGCAACGCACTCTGCACGGCTTCGATGATGCGACGGCCCTCGGCGTCCGAGGGGCGTCCGGCACGACGGTCCGACACAACGCCGTCCAGGCCGACCGTGGCCAGGTTGACGCGCGCCGCGACATCTCCACGCTCCAACTCGAAGCCCACGCCCAACGCGCTCAGGACGCCGCGGCCCACCAGCGATTCTACCGGGTCGTAGCCGAACAGCGACAGGTGGCCGGGGCCACTTCCTGGAGTAATGCCGGGCCCCACAGGATCCAACATACCCAACGAACTGCCGGCGGCGAGCGCATCGAGATTGGGGGTCGAGGCGCTCTCCAACTCAGTGCTCCCGGTGTCGGGGTGTGGTAGACCTCCCACGCCGTCCATCACTACCAACACGATGGTTTCCGCCCCGGGGGCCGTAGTGGCCAAGCTGTCGGGCATTCGGTCTCCTGTCATGTCACCTCTGCTGGAGGAGGTTTCAACGGTGACCCATTATACCGAGGTCCCTTCCATCGTTGCCACGGTGCCTCCACCGCGGGTACGATGCGTAGCCACAGGATGCTCGCACCGACCGGGGCTCCACTCAAGAGGCTACGTTGGTGGAATCTGACAGCTGACCTAGGAATGACCATGAAGTTCACTCCCTTCGTCATGGAGCGGTGGCAGTCGACGTACGAACACCGCGTTCGCTTCAACCTCTCAGAGAGCGGGGTGCATCCGCTCTCGGTGAGCGATCTTCTAGCGTTGGCCGGTGTCGACGGCGACGTGCTCGGAGATGTGAGCCTCGGCTATGGGCAATCCAACGGAAGTGACGCGCTCCGCGCGCGCGTTTCCGCGCTCTATGCCGGTGCCGAAGAGGACAACGTCCTGGTCACCGTGGGTGGTGCCGAGGCCAATTTCACGGCCTTCTGGCACCTCATGGAGCCGGGCGAAGCAGCCGCCGTCATGCTCCCCAACTACATGCAGATCCCCGGACTTCTGTCGAGTTTCGGGGCGCGGGTGTTGCCCTTCCATCTGCTGGACGAGGAAGGCTGGCAGCCCGATATCGACGAGCTGAGGGCGGCCTTGGACGATGGGGCCCGCTTCATCCTGGTCACGAACCCGAATAACCCGACCGGATCCGTGCTCACCGCCGAGTCCATGCAGGGGATCATCGACGCCGCGGACGAATACGGAGCGTGGATACTCAGCGATGAGGTCTACCAGGGCGCCGAGGTCAACGGCAGGGAGACGGCCAGCTTCTGGGGCAGATATGACCGCGTGCTCGTCACGAACTCGCTGTCGAAGGCATACGGCCTTCCGGGCCTCCGGCTGGGATGGGTGCTCGGACCCTCCGACCTGATCGCGGAGACCTGGGGCCGCACGGACTACACCACCATTGCGCCAGCCAGCCTCTCGGATGACCTCGCCGTCTTGGCCCTCGAGCCAGGAACACGCGCCAAGATCCTCGACCGAACGCGTTCCATTATCCAGACCAACCTCGCGACGCTGACCTCATGGCTGACCGCGCAACCGGGACGCTTCACGTACCGTGAGCCGGATGCGGGCGCCATCTGCTACGTTCGCTACGGGACCGACGTGAACTCGTCCGAGTTCGCAGAGAGCCTCCGCACTCAGAAAGACCTGCTCGTGGTGCCAGGAGACCACTTCGGGATGGACGGTTACATGCGGCTGGGCTTCGGTCCGCCTGCCCAGGAACTCGTGGATGCGCTGGGCAGACTGCGGGAGGCCTTCGACGAATTGGAGCGCTAGAGGTCGGCCATACCATAGCCTCGGGGAACGCCGGAACTCCGCTATTGCGCCGGTGTCCTGCTAACTCAGCCGGTCCGTCCGGGAGGGACCGGGCACGTTTCTCGCCTACAGGGGGCGGTCCTATGATCAATCTTCGTGAGAGAGCACACCTTGTTCCGGTGGTCCTTTTTGCCTCACTGCTTACCGTCGGACCGCTCGCGGGACAGTCTGTCCTGGACCGAACGCCGAACCTGTCGGGTGGTTGGACGGGTGAGGAAGGCACGGTCTACTTCAACTTCCTGCACCGGTTCTGGAGGGTCGACGTAGCCGACGATGAAAAAAAAATCATCAACTCGCCCACGTTTCTGGTTGGGGTGTCTCTTCCCGGCCGTGTTCTACTTGGATTGAACTACGCGAGCAACTCACTCGTCGACGGCGAGGAGTTCAACGAGACCGAGTTCTACGGACGGTGGGCGTTCTTGGCCACGTCGGCCGGAGCGCCGGTCGATGTCGCCGTCACCGCAGCCTTCAATGAAGCTGCATCGTCGGGCGACTTCGAGCTTTCGCTAGCCGTGCCGTTTGGACCGGTCACCCTGCATGGTGTCGGACGGCTGTTGGGCCAGGTCGCCGAGCTCGACGACGAGACCGGGTGGGCCGTCGGCGGCGGCGCGGTCATCCGCCTGACGGACGGCGTCGCCTTCGCCGGCGACGTCGTGACCCTTGGGGATCGTGATATCGCCGTGGGGGATGGGACGCACGAGTTGGACGTGGCGTGGAGCGCGGGCCTCCAACTCGCCATTCCGGCCACTCCACATACGATTTCGTTCCATGTTAGCAATGCGCGTACGTCCACCCTTCAGGGAAGCTCCTTCGGGGACGGCCAGACACGTTACGGGTTCGAATTCACGATTCCTTTCACGTTGTCGCGTTACTTCGGAAGCCGGCAGAGCCGCTCCACAGGTGATATCGCCGGCGACGTGGCGGCGGAAGTGACCATGAACGACCAACTCCGGTACACGAGTGAGACCGTACGGATCAGAACCGGCCAGGCCGTGCGATGGACCAACACGTCGAGCCTGATTCACACGGTGACGGCCGATCCAGCCAAAGCGAGCAACCCGAGCAGCGTAAGCCTTCCGTCCAATGCGCAACCGTTCGATTCGGGCGACCTGCGCCCGGGTGACGTGTTCACTCACACGTTCAGCGAGCCCGGCACGTATCGATACTTCTGTATTCCGCACGAAGGTGCAGGCATGGTGGCTACGGTGATCGTGAGCGGCTAGTGTCCTGACTACGAACGCTGGAATCGAACTCTCATGGCCGACGACGCATGCCCTCGGACCCTCTTAGAGATCTAGAACTCCTCATCCGGTCGCGGCACGGTCTCATCCACCTCGCCACCGACGAAGAGGAAAGGGCTTCGACGCTACTCCAACACGTGGCGGACCGACTCGGCACACCGTTGTTCACCTGGACGCGCATCCGAGGGCTCGGCAGGGTCGATCTCGAGAGCACGGCGTACGACACAGAGGTGCCCACGAAAGCGTTCCGCCACATCACGGCGGCCGCGAACTCGGCGATCTACCACTTCCGCGATTTGGGGCCACACCTCGGCCAAGATCCTGTGTTAGCCGCGCACATGAAGGAAGCTGTCGAGGCGCTCTCCGAGCCGTGCGGCGCGATTCTGGTGACCGGAGCCGCGGTTGAGTTTCCCGAGACGATCCGCCGTCTGGTCACCACCGTTCAGCTCCCGGCCCCTGGGGCGGAGGAGTACCAGGACCTCATCTCCCAGATCATCCGTGACCTCTCGCGGCGCCAACATGTCGAGGTGACTCTCAGCAAGGATGAGCTGGATATCCTCGTACGGCACATGAGGGGCCTCACGCTGCTCGAGGCGGAGAAGATCCTTACCAAGGCGATCATCGAAGACGGACGGCTTACCGTAGACGACATCCGCCACGTGATCGACGCAAAGATATCGGTGGTCGCGCGCGAGGGTCTCCTGGAGTACTACCCCGTCGAAGCGACGCTCGACAGTATCGCGGACCTCGCCACCCTCAAGGCATGGCTCGCCAAGCGCCGCGAGGTGGTGGCTCAACCCGAAAAAGCCGAGGAGTTCGGACTGGACTTTCCGCGAGGTGTGCTGCTCCTGGGCGTTCCAGGCTGCGGGAAGAGCCTCTCCGCCAAAGCGGTTGCGGCCGAGTGGCGGCTGCCGCTGCTCAAGCTCGATCCCTCGAACCTCTACAACAAGTACATCGGCGAGAGCGAGCGGAACTTCAAACGGGCCATGGAGGCTGCGGAGCGCATGGCACCCGTGGTGCTGTGGATCGATGAGCTGGAAAAGGCTTTCGCGACGGGCGGCTCGGAAGACGGTGGGGTTTCCCAGCGGATCTTGGGCACCTTCTTGAGCTGGATGCAGGATCGGAACGGAGACGTGTTCATCGTGGCCACCGCCAACGACATCAGCCGCCTGCCTCCGGAGTTCCTCCGCAAGGGCAGGTTCGACGAGATCTTCTTCGTGGATCTTCCCGACCAGCAGACCCGCAGCGAGATCTTCAGGATACACCTCAACAACAGGGGCAAATCCGCCGAGGATTTCGACCTCGATGCGCTTGGAGTCGCATCCTCGGGATTCAGCGGTTCCGAGATCGAAGAGGTCGTGGTCTCTGGCCTCTACGGAGCGTTCTCGGAGGGCAGCGCCGTCACCACGGAAGCGCTTCTGACTGAGATCGGCCTGACGCGCCCACTCTCCGTCACGATGGCCGAAAAGGTGGAAAGCCTGCGCGCCTGGGCCCGTGACCGGGCGGTCAGGGCTAACTGACGGGCGCGAGTAGCTGAGTCGACTCGCTTCGCACGCGACCGGTCTTCCCGTATCGAGCTTCGAGTTCCTCGAGCGCTCGGAGTTGGACCAAGTCGCCCTCCTCCACCAAATCGACGAAAGCATCCACAACCCTGGGATCGAAGTGGCTACCACGGCCACCCTCGATGATCCCCATCGCCTCTTCCAGGTCGCAGGCCGGCTTGTACGGCCGCTCGTGCGAAAGCGAGTCGAACACGTCCGCGACCGCGACAATCCGCCCAACCAACGGGATACGCTCCCCGGCCATGCCAGTGTACCCCTTTCCGTCCCATCGCTCGTGGTGGGTGAGCGCGATCTCTCCGGCAAGCTCCAGGAGTGGGAACCGCCCGCCGGCAAGAATGCGAGCGCCAATGTGGGTATGGGACTTCATTACCTCGAACTCGGCCTTGGAGAGCGGGCCGGACTTCATGAGGATGGAGTCTGGGATGCCAATCTTCCCGACGTCATGGAGCGGGGCCGCATACCGGATCAGCCTGACGACCTCCTCCGACAGGCCCAGGCGCCGAGCCAGAAGGGCAGACAGCACCCCAACGCGCTCGGCATGGCGCCCTGTAACGTCGTCGCGGTACTCGGCCGCCATGGCCAAATGCCGCAGCAACTCAGTCCGCGTCTCTTCCAGATCCTTGGTCCGCTCACGGACCTTTTCCTCTAGCAGGTCATTGTGCTCCCGGAGTTGCTGATGGAGCATTCGTGTCTCAAGCAGATTCCTGATCCGAAGAAGCACCTCGTTGTACTCGTACGGCTTGGCCAGGAAATCTTTGGCGCCGGAGGACAGTGCTCGAGCACGGATTTCGGGATCGAGATCCCCGGTGAGCACCACAAACGGAACGTATTCACCCTCGGGAACGAGCCCCTGGAGTGCTTCCATCACCTGAAAGCCGTCCATGCCCGGCATGTGAAGGTCCAGGAGCACGAGGTCGGGTCTGAACTGCCGGAAAGTATCGACGGCCGTCGATGAGTCGTTCTGGAGCGCGAGGAAAGTGTACCCCCCGCGCCGCAACATTTTCTCCAAAGCCTCGAGTGCGGAGTCCTCGTCATCGATGACCAGGAGTCTCCCCTCTTGCAGCTGATTTGCCCGATTTCCTCGTAGCACGTATCGACCCCACGAGCTTCGACCCCGGTGGGGTTCGGCCCTCTCAGTTGGTACAAAATTTCAGATACGCATGCCCCTAACGAAGAGTATCGTCCTTGGGGTTGAGAAGTTTAGGGGACTGGAAAGGCGGCGCATCAGCGCTTTCGAAGGGCCCCCGCCGCACCGGAGCGGCGAGGATCAGCACCCGCAACGGCAACGCCGCCGTCGACCATGACGGCAGCGCCGTACCCCATCCGGACCTCACCCCGAAGCGAGATCCGGTGCAGGGTGTGCCCCATGGCTTCGAGCACTCGGATGACGCCCGGCTCGAAGCCGTCTTCGTATTGAATCGTGCGAGATCCCCCTCGCCCACCCACCAGAAACCGGGGCAGCTCCAGAGCGCGCTGGGGGCCCAACCCATCGTCGATGACACCGGTGATCACCTGATAAACCGCCGAAGCGATCCATGCGTTTCCGGCCGCACCCACGGCCATCAGGGGCTTACGATCCTCACCGGTGCCGCGGAAAACCAATGCGGGCGAGATCGACGTGACGTTTCGGGCAAACGGGATGCGCGCGTTGTACCGATCCGGGTTGCTGCCATAGGACCGGAGCTTGTCGTTGTACAAAAAGCCCAGTCCCGGCGTCACGTAGAAATTGCCTCCCCAGGTGCCAAGCGTCTGGGTGACAGCTACCATGTTCCCCTCCGCGTCGGCGACCGCGAACGCCGTCGTACCGGCGGCCCGACACTGGCCTTCGGCTAATGCGGGCTCGAGGTCGCACAGTTCGCCGGCGTCTGTGTCCCGCTCCGGAGGGCCGGCCTGCACGACCCTACGGGACCCTTGCAGGGGGACGCCCCCCACCTCGGCGTCCGCGCAGTCGGCCACCCGGGTTGGAAGCGGCATCGTCACGGCACGGTCCGGCCGGAAGCACCGCCACCGCACACGGGCGGTGTCCTTACTCTCGAAGGGGGTGACATCGACCGGCCAGAGCCCCGGGTCGGCCACCCGGCCCCGGGTAGAAGGCGCGAGCTTCCAGGCCTCGATCATCGCGTGCAATTTGGCGGGGTCTTCAGTGAAGCGCCCTCCCGCATTCGCCAACTCGAGAAGATTGAACTTGCCGACCAGGCTGGCACCGCCGCTGGTGGGGGGTGCCGACCCGAAGATCGTGTGGCCCCTGTAGCTCCCGGTCACCGGCCTGCGTTCCACCGCATAATAGCGGGCCATGTCACGGAGGGTCATGACGTTGCCCTCACGCCGCAGGTCTTCGACCATGAGTCGGGCGATCTCTCCATCGTAGAACGCGCGGGCTCCTCCTTCGGCGATCTGCCTGAGCGTCCAGGCCAGATCCGGATTGACAAGGGTGTCGCCGGCCATCAAGGGCTCGCCGTCACGGTAGAACAGTTCCCTGGTCCGCTGGTAGCTGAGGTAGCGCGTCCTCTCGCGCGCCAGCGTCGTCGTGAACGCGTCGTCGAGCGCGAAGCCATTTTCAGCGAGCCGGATAGCTGGCTCGACCAGTTCGCTCCACGTGACGGCCCCACTTCCAAAGCGCTCGTAGGCCAGTCCCATTCCGTCTACTGTGCCCGGCACGTTCGCGAGTACCGGCCCGTATTCGGGAAGCTTCCCCGAGGAGTCCAGGAGAGAACCGTTGTCCAACGTCGCGGCCTCGGGTAGACGGGTCAGAAAGTCGATCACAACCGGCTCGCGCATCCCGACCAGATGGATGAGCATCTGCCCGTAACCCCCCAAACCGCTCGCATCGGGTTCGACCACGCCCAACGCGAAGGAGACGGCGACAGCGGCGTCCACCACGTTCCCGCCACGCCGAAGGGCCTCAAGACCGGCTGCGGTGGCCAACGGGTGGGCCGAAGAAACGGCGACGGCCCCGCGAGCCTCGGCCCGCAGACTCGGCCGTGACTCCACCAATCGGTGGATCTCTTCCTCCAGCGCGAACTCCGACTCGGCGCCGAGAATCCGCGGCCGCGCCTCCTCGACCACGCGCTCCCAATCTCTCCTGGCATCGGCCCGGTCGTCACCACGGAAGTACAGGGTGGCGAGGCGCTCAGCGACACGGTCGAGCACCCACCCCGCGTAGCGAGGTCCATCGACCGGGAATCGGGCCTTCACCTCCGTGCCCGCGTTGGGAGTGCCTACCTCGGAGAGCAGTCTCAAGCCGCCGGTGGTCGGGAACAGCCGTTGAGGCTCCCGCGAACCCAATCGATCGGGATCACCATTGTACCCGGGGCCGCTCGGTGGCATGTCGGCCACCAGCAATCCGCCGTCGTGCGTCCAGGCGGGTTCCCCACCCCGGCGGCTCGCGAGGTTGGTGTAGCTCCCCTCGGCATCGGTGATCCATACACCGCCACCGTCGGAGTCATTCGCGAATGCAATACGCTTCCCATCGAAAGCCCAGGCGGCATGTGACCCCCCCTGATCCGACAGGAGAAGCCGATCCTCGCCGCTCTCCAACTCGAGCACGCGGAGCTCGGGAGAGCCCTCCGATCCCGTCGTGTACACGACCAGGAGCCCGTCCGGTGACACGGCTGGATTCCGGGCCGGGACATCGCGGTTCGTGAGGCGCCGCTCGATGCCTTGTCCGTCGACCAGCCAGAGGTCCGCGGCCTGTCCGGCGCCCCGCACGAAGAGGATGCCTCCGTCTGGAAGGACCGCAGGCTCACTCTCGGGCTCGGACGACTCCATCAGCCTGACGGGACCGCCCGACGCACCCGCCGGGCCCACGGCCAGCCTCCAGAGATCCTGACCGGAGGCGTCCGCGGCCGCATAGATCACAGCTGAGCCATCGGGCGTCCACGCGGGTTCGCGCTCCCAAGCCTCCGTATCGGTCAGCCGCACGGTCGCCGCATCGTCCAGTCCGACGAGCCACAGGTCTCCCCGTACCTCGACCACCACACGCCCGTCCCTGGATACGGATGGCCCACGCACACCGCCGGTGATCAGGATGCTATCGGCAGCCGGGAGAGCCAACGCAACGGCGGCCACAAAAGTGTTGAGCGGGATCATGGGGCGACTCCCTCGACCGGATGCCGGCACTCCGGCACGTCGTTGGTAGGCGAGTTCACGATCTTCGAGACTTCGTACGCCATCAACTCACCCTCGTACGGGATCAACAACTTCACGGCTTCCTCACCCGGCACGTGGGGATCCAGCCACCGCGCACGGGCCTCGCCTTCCAAGATGGCCGGCATGCGGCCGTGAATTCGGGAAATAGCACGACTCGCCTCCGTCGTGACGATGGTGAACGTGAACAGTGGGTCCCCCTCCCCACCATCCCACCGCTCCCAAAGGCCAGCAAAGGCGATCGGGCCTCCTCCTGGGCTGTGGATCCGGTAGGGGACTTTTCCGTCCGCCGCCGCACACCATTCGTAGAACCCATCCGCAGGCACCAGGCAACGGCGGGCGTGGACGGCGTACCTGAAGGCGGGCTTCTCCAGAAGAGTCTCGGAGCGAGCGTTGATCATCCGGCTTCCGATTCCCACGTCTTCGGCCCAAGGGGGCACCAATCCCCACCGGAGCATCCCCATTCTGGTACCGCGCCGGTCCGAGGCGACGATAGGGGCTTCCTGAGTCGGGGCGACGTTGTACCTGGGGCGATAACCGAAGTCGATGGGCGGAACGTCGAAAACCTCGATCAGGTCGTCGAGGGGAGTGGCGAGAGAGTATCGGCCGCACATTAGGAGGGTCCACACGCCATAGAACTCTTGACTCCCCTCACCTGGCTAGTCCGTCTCCGTCAGCTTGTCGTCGAGAAGCTGGTCTGCGATGGGCATGAAGTCACGCTCCGTGACCAAGCCAACCAGCTTGTCGTTCTTCACCACGGGAAGGCAAGAGACCCTGTGCTTCCGCATGAGTTCGATGGCGTCCAACATAGCGGTCTCAGGTTCCACGGAGAGCGGTGCGGGCTCCATGATGGTGCTCACCGGTGGGTGGGTTTGGGGCTCGGATTGGTCGCCCTCCGACGCCATTCCCACGATCGCCCGGTACGAGACCAGGCCGACCAGCCTATGCTCGCCATCCTCGACCGGAACGTGGCGAATCTTATTCCGGTCCATTAGGAACGCCACCATCTCGATGAGCTCGTCTTCGTGCACCGTGAATAGCTGGGTGGTCATGTACTGTTCCACCCGCATGTAGTTCTGCTTCAAGCCGCCCGCATCCGACACGCAGGCCGGCTCCCATGTGTGGATGGGCTCGCCCTCCCACTGGAGCCTCACGGTCGCAGCCGTAAGCGCCGCAAGCCGCTCGGCCCGTGTACCCTGCCCTTTCATGCACCGGAGCGAGCGGGCAACCCATGCCGAGCCGGTGGCGTCGAGCTTCACCCGCTCCTGAATCACGCCCAGGTAGAGGTCGATGTCGGTGGACTCCACGCGGCCCTCGAGGCCCTCCCGTGCCAGCGGAAGGAGCGTATCCAGAATGAGCTCTGTCGCCGGAACGGAGCGCTGGTCGACCCAGCGAAGGCCAGCGTCCAGGCCCCAGCGCGCGGCAGCAAGGAAGTTCGCCTTCGCGTCGTCGAAGTCGATGTTCTCTGTGATGTCGCCGTACCGCCTCACCACACCGAAGGTGAGGCCGATCCAGAATACCGCGTTGGCGACCTCATCCCTCACCGTGGGCCCGGCGGGCAAGGCGCGGCACTCGATGCGGAGGTGCGGCTTGCCATCGCTGATCCCGTAGCACGGTCGGTTCCAACGGTAGACCGTGCTGTTGTGGAGCTGGAGCGCGTCGAGCCGCGGCACCTGTCCCGCGTCCAGGCACTCGAAGGGATTCTGGTCGACGTCCTGAGCCAGTAGCACCCGGAAATCTGCGATGTCCTCCTGGAACAGCTCCGTGACCGAGTTCTCCACCCAACGGCTTCCAAAACGAACCCGTGGACTCAGTTCGCGAAGGTGCACGCCTGAGCTGCGGGTATCCAAAGACTGCTGGAAGAGCGCGATTCGCGTCTCCGCCCACAGGCGCTTCCCGAACAGGAGTGGCGAGTTGACGCATGCGGCGAGCACCGGCCCGGTGATCGCCTGGGCCGCGTTGTACATGCGCGCGAACTCCTGCGGCGAGACCTGCAGATGGATCTGGCAGCTCGTGTTGCAGGCCTCGAGCATGACCGAATCGTGTTCGATGTGGAGTTCGTCCGTGCCCTCGATGCGGAGCCGACATACGCCTCCCCTCAGCCGTGTGAGGGCCTCGTTCAACGCATGGTAGCGATCCCTGGGGGAGATGTTGTCCAGCGAAAGATCCGATTTGGCCAGCGTCGGAAGAATTCCGGAAAGGCATACTTCGGCATCGAGTTCGCCCGCCGCGTCCCTCACCTGCCGTAGGAGTTCGTTGAGCCGCCCTTCCAGCCAGCTGAAGCAGGCGCCCTCGATGCGCCGAGGCTCGATGTTCACCTCGAGATTGAACCGCGCCAGCTCCATGGAAAACGGCCCGTCACCCAGGCGCTCGAGTACTTCCACCGCCACGGGGGCAGGTGTCCATGCTCGGTTGACGAGGAACATCTCCTGCTCACAGCCGAAGCGACTGACGCCCGACTCGATCATGCCGTCGCGCAGCATCGACTCGAGCGCCTGGAGATCTGTGAGCAGCGCCTTGGTGAAGACCCTGCTGGCTTCGGCACCTAGCCGTTCGGAGTCGTCACGCGCCATGGCGTGATCGGCCTCTCAGCGGTCATCCGTCAGCTCGTCGTGATTCCACGAAGGTCGCAATCTCGCCAAGAGATTTCTTGGTAATCTCGGGGACCTCCGCATCCTCCTCAGGATAACCGACCACGAGGATCAGGAACGCGCGTTCGTTCTTGGGCCGGCCGAGGACTTCGTTCAGGAAGGCCATCGGCGACGGCGTGTGTGTCAGCGATACCAATCCCGCACGGTGGATGGCCGTGATGAGTAGGCCGGTGGCGATCCCCACCGATTCCGTGACGTAGTAGTTCTTCGTTCGGTCACCGTCTTCGCCCACCGCATAACTCTCGGCAAAAATCACAAGCAGGTAGGGAGCCCTCTCGAGGAACGGCTTGGACGCGTCGGTCCCCAAAGGCACCAGGGCCTCGACCCACTCGTTGGGCGCACGACCACCGTAGAACGCCTCCTCCTCTTGTTCGGCCGCCAACCGGATACGCCGCTTCACGTCCGGATCGCTGACGACCACGAAGTGCCACGGCTGCCGGTTGGCCCCATTGGGGGCGGTACCGGCCGTGAGTATGCAACTCTCGATGATGTCGCGGGGGACGGGTCGGTCGGAGAAATGCCGGACCGTCCGACGTTTCCGCATCTCCTCGTAAAAAGCTCGTGCCCGATCCCTCATTTCGTCCACAGGGTACTCTTCAAACGCCGGCAGGGGGATGAATCGGTCTTCGGACGTCATGGGCCTCCTAGGTCCCGGTGCGCGCCGACGAACGTCTTGGTGCGCTCCACGGCCTCGAGAATCCGTTCCGGGGGAACCCTCATCTGCACCGACAGGAAGTGGATGTTCACGAGCGCGATAATCTCCTGATCTCTGAGCCGGAGCGCATCCCAGGTGCTGCGAGGCCGATTGCCGAATCCGTCGTAGGCCCGGGCCAATAAACCCTGCGAAATATCTTCGGTGAAGGGGATGTGAAAGTCCACCGGCCCGAGGCCGAACCTGCGTGTCACGTCGTCCCATGACTGTCCATCACCTCTTAGCGTGGCTACGGCGTCAGGCGACACCCCGGCGCGGGAAGCCACGAAAAGCACCACTGGGATCTCATCCGGCGAGAGCCTCCACTCACCGAGGATCCGAACCTCTTCAAGTGAAACGCGGAAGTGGTCGCTCACCGAACCGAAGTATCCTTCCGTGGCCGCCGGAGTCTGTGCGCTGGCCAACGTGGGCCAACCCATAAGGGTCACCCTCACGGCGATGGCTAACATCCTCACAAAGAACACTCCCTCCCACCGGGCGGCCACAGCAGGGCCGCGGAATTCGCGGCCCTCTCCAGTACCACTCCTAATTTCCCACTACTTGGGCCGATCTGCCAGGTATCGCACGAGATCGGCAGCCAGGCAACGGTCATCCAGGGACGTTCCACGCCAATGGATCGTGGCACGACTCTTGATACCTTTAGGGCTTGCGGTACCTAGTTGAGATGATCGCCTCGGCATGGAGAGGAGGCCGACGATGCGTGAGCACGAGAGGATTCGCGAGATCGAAGAAGGCCAACGCCGGCTGGGACGGAGCCTTGCTCGGGCACGCTCACACGGCGGACGGGCGAGAGAGCTGAAAACCGACCTGGTCTTTGACTTTACGGGACTTCAGGCGCCCGACGTGGTCACGTTGGCGCTCGTCATGACCGCTCGGCAACTGGCTCATGACGAATGCCGCAAAGTGTGGGTCAAGGATCTTCCGGAAAACGTGTGGAATTTCCTATACGCGACGGGTTTGCAGAGCTTCTTCGAGTTCTTCCCAATCTCCGGGAATCTGGAAAACTAATCCAATTTTCGGAAATTTTTGCCCCTCGCCGGCTCGTCCGGCGGGGGCCTTTTTCTTGCCCTCCGACGAAAAAGTGTCCTCCAGGGAGGACATTTACCGATGTTGGATTCTGAGGATTTTGCTGGAATCCCAGGAGAGGCCCCATAAGCCGCCCACAGATCACCGGTGACCGGGTCGATGTCCAGGTGCCGAATCAGGGCCCCGCGAGTCGGCAGCGGATAGACCGTAAAGAGCTCATCCGAGGGCTCAAACGCGAGCACGGCGTCTGCGGCGGCTGTGCCGATCCATACCGTATTTCGCCGTTGATCGACCCGAACCACATAGGGGAGCGCGTCGGGAATCGGAAGATCGTATTCGATAAAGGTCTCCCGGTCCGGGTCGAAGCGCGCCAACTTGCCCCCGGCATATTCGGGAATCCACACGATGCCATCCGGGCCGACGTCCAAGCGTCGAGGGCCGCTGTGGGGAGTGGGTAACTCATAAAGCCCGACGTCGCCGATCTCGGGCTCGAGCCGGACCAAGTGATTACCCCTGAACTGTGTAGCCCATACCGTGCCACCGCGATCCACGCGTAGCCCATACGGGATGCTGCTCTCACCGGGGAAGCGGGTGGGAACGGGCGGAATCTCGTATTGGCGGACCTCGCCCGTACGCGTGTCTAGCGACGCGATATTCTCGGGCGAGACCGTGAAGTGGCCGTTGTACCAAATCCGGTCCCGGCGGTCCATCACGATCGAGTGCGGGTAGACCCCGATCCGGTAGGTCTCCCACTCTTCCCTCCGGGGATCGTACGCGGCGATCACTTCCGCCGTACCCAGAAGGACCCACCAGCGGCCGTCACGGCCCAACTCCAGAGCCCTCGGGCCTGAGTTGTCGATCGGAATCGGCACCGTCTCCCACGTACCCTCGACCTGATCCAGAACGTAGATGCGGTTCGTGAGCATGCCCGTGACAAGAATGTCACCGTTGCGGTCGACCATGAGGTCGTGCGGAAGATCACCGGGTTCGGGGACATCGTACTCCGTAAGCACGGCACGGGAGAGGTCCCGCTCGCTCTCCGGCGTCGGGAAGATCCACGCCGCCGGATAGCTCCGAAGCGCCCGTACGATCCACCGTGACCACGCCTCGGGCCGAGGGAATCTCGAGATGATGGGAAAGCCGGTGCCAGCGCCGTAGCGCGACAGCATGAGCACCGTGATCTCGCGCCATTCGGCCTCTGAACGGAGGCGGCCCTCCGTCATCATTAGCTGCTCGTTGAACACATGGCAGCCCGTGCAGTCGAGGATGAATTGGCGTTTCTGCTCACCCTCGGGGAGCTGGTTCAGGAAGGTGGACGACGGGCCGAAGCGATAGCGCTGGCCGGCGAGCGCAAAATTCCACAGCTCGGGCGGACCGCCATACTCGAGGCTCTCACGCTCGTCCTGGCCGAAACGCCAATGCTGAATAACCACGTCGTAGAAGCCCGCCACCATCTCGGGGATGGCATACCGGCCGCCCAAATCCGTGTACGCGGTAGAGGAGACGCCCCGTTCGGGATCCCTCACCGTGACGAAGGCGTGCTGTATCGGATTACCATCGGTATCGAAGACGCGCCCCGTGATGGTCCCGACCTGGACGGTCTTGGTACGCCTATGTGGTCCGTATTCGAGCCGCCATGAGAATCCGTTCAACCCTGCGACTCGCTGAAACGAGTGGCGAGATGCTCTCGGAAGCGGACTCTTCGAAAATCTCGTCGAGCGAAGCCCCAATCGTGCTCACCCCCCTCCTCAGGGCCTCATCCTCGGTCACACCCTGCAAGATGAGTCCGAACGCCATGGCGCCACCACCGTTGGCGATGTAGTCCGGGGCGTAAAGGATGCCACGACCATGAAGAAGCTCGGCATTGTCGTCGTCGCGGAGTTGGTTGTTCGCAGATCCGGCCACGCCACGACACTCGAGCAGAGGTATCGTGTCCTCGCTCAGAATCGCGCCGATCGCGCAGGGCGCGAACACGTCGCAATCGGTCGAGTAGACGGCCTCCTCAGGCACGACGGCCCCGCCCAACTCCTCGGCCAAGGCTGCCACACGGGATGCGTCGACATCCGAGAGGAGGACCTGGCCCCCCGCAGCGCTGATCTTGCGGGCCAGTGGGTCACCGACACGACCGATCCCCTGGATCAGGATCTTCTTTCCGGCCATGTCGTCACTACCCACGGTATGACGGAGCACGGACAGGATGGACTCGAACACTCCAAGCGCCGTATACGGACCGGGGTCGATGACCTCCGTCGACCCGGCATCAACGCCCATGACGTTCGAGGTCACCTGAGCGATCGTGAGCATGTCCTCGGGCGTCGTACCCATGTCTTCGCCTGTACCGTATGCGCCCTTCAACGTTTCGAGCAGCGCCCCGAACCGGTGGAGGAGGCCCGTGCGCTCGGCCCCTTCGAGCTCGTGCGGGATGGCGAGTACCGACTTGCCGCCTCCGAATGGGAAGTCGATGGCGGCCCATTTGTGAGTCATGCCTTTCGCCAGTCGGAGCGCATCGACGAGCCCGTCTTCGGGTCGCTCATAAACCTGCATCCTGCACCCGCCCACCGGCCGTCCCAGGGTGTCGTGTACGAAGCTCACGCCGGCCAGCCTCGGGTACGCGGTCTCGACCGCGTCGTCGACAATCTCGTACCCCAGCCCGCCGGAGAATAGCAGGCGGTAGTACGCGCTGGTGAAGGGGTACCGTTCCGGCAGGCGGGGAATCGTGCCGTAGAGACGGTTGCTGAAAAACACGATGTAGTCGCCGGCCGACAGGTCCTCGGAGAGCTTTTCGAGCTTCTCCGGCTTGTCGTCGTCGTACAGGGGCAGCACGCGTATCTTGTACTCGCCGAGGCCGGGAATCCCCTCCTCCCAGTGTTCTCGAAGGATGACTGATCCCTCGGGAACGTTCTCGTTTATCCACTTGGACATCCGGAGCGCCGTGTGCTCCTCGCCGTACACGGCCATGTACGAGAAGGCGTAGAAGCCGGCGCTGCCGACCAGCAGCACAAGCCCGGCGGCGAGCAGCGGGCGGAGCCGGCGCCACCGCGCATCCACCCGGTCCCAGAGCGCCACCACCATCCTGGAGCCCATCAGCAGGAGAAGCGGCGTGATGGGAATGAGATACCGGATGAACTTTACCTCGAACGCGCCCGTAATCAGAAAGTACGGGGTCACCCAGGACAGGAGCAGCACGACACCCCTGGAGTCGGCCGATCGGAAGGGCAGCGTGGCAACCAGCGCCACGAAGGCGATGCCCGAGGCCAGGAGGGTGACGGCCAGGCTGTTGGAGGACAGGAGCAGGGCCATCGGGAGGCCCCAGCCGACCGCGAGGTAGACCAGGCCACGCCTGGCGCGCATGCCCCTGAGGGACGCGTACAGCAGCCCCGCCCAGGCCACGATGCCCAGCGGCCACCCCAGCCCCCACGTCGCGAGCTGGCGGATTTGGTACAGGTACGGCGTGGTATCGACGTACTGGCGCGTGTACGGATAATCCCTGATCCGACGCACCATCTCGGACTGCTCGCCGATCTGGTCCCTGAAACGGTCCCAGTCCAGGAACGTGTACGGCTGCACGATAAAGAGGACTGCGAGAGCCGCGATCACGGCCGCCGCGAAGCCTCTGAGTGCCGCAGGTCCGCGCTTCTCGAGCGGCACCCTGCCGTCTGCGGGAGCTCCGGCTAGCGATAGCGCGAAGGCGATGTGCGCAACGGCCAGCGCTCCGAACAACGGGGCCTGGCTGACCTTGGTCCCCAGTCCCAGGCCGACGAAGACTCCTGCCAGCAGCGAGTCGGTGAGCCGGCCCTCCCTCGAGACCCTGAGCATGAAGTACAGGGCGGCCCCAGTGAACAGCGCCAGCAGTGTGTCGACGGCGAAGAAGTGGCTTAGCTGAATGTGGATAACGGCTAGCGCCACGAACAGCGCGGCCAGGACGCCTACCCTTCGGCCGTACATCTTCCCGCCCAGCAGGAAGACCACCGCCACGGTGCCCACGTCGGCAAGGGCCGAGATCGTGCGGCCGGCGAGCCGAAGGTCCGAGATGCCGTCGCCGGGCCCCAACGCGGAGGTCAGCTCGACGCCTTTGAGCAGGTAGAGGGGCAGGCTGCCGTAGGGAAACCACCGGGGATTCCACGGACTCTCGTCCGCGTCCAGTAACACGCCGAGGTCCCCTAGCGGGGGTGGGGCGATCTCGTCGACCTTGGCAAGGATGGCTCTCTCGTCGGGATGTGGCGTGTACGAGAAGCCTTCGTCCCAGTTCAGGCCGTACAGGCGAAGTCCCAACGCCAGCGCGCATATCGCCAGGAGAGCCGTGAGGGACACGGGTCCCTGCCGGATCGCAGATAGCATCCTGCCCCGTTGGGACAGACCTGTTATGTGTCGAGAGAGTTCCAACGCGATAGGCGTCCCTTGCCGAGCCCTCCGTCCGGTCCTGTGCCTTCAGCATACACCGGTAGCCCTGCCGCAACGGAAGGAGATCAAACGCTTGGTTTCGCCAGGCTCGGCGCGTTTGAAACCGGCCCAACGGTCTTAATTACGAGTCGAGGCTCCGCGGAGATGGCGTCGAGGAGTACGGGTGACTTGCTCCGGTCTCACCGTCGAGACGTGCCATCTCCACCGCGCACGAGGCCTCGGTCCCTGGCCACATCGGCCAACAGACCGCGAAGCTGAGCGAGGCCCAGGTCGAGGCCTTGATC
>JADFRS010000184.1 GCA_022561145.1 Gemmatimonadota bacterium | reverse complement strand
ACAAGATCCGCAACCGAGGCGGGACCAATACATACACTGGCGCCGCGAAGAAGGGACGGGTCGCTGATCGGCTAAAGGAACATCTGCCAGGAGGTCCGGATCACATCCCCGGTGCCACGAGCGTGGAGATCACCCAGAAGGATTCGATCGCTGAGGCGAGAGAGGCGGAAGCTCGGAGCATCAAGAGGTCAAAGCCCAAGTACAACATGGTGGGTAAGTGATGCGGCGGAGTAGAAGACCTTCCTCGCGAGGAGTGGGATCGTGTCAACATAGGCCCGGAGCGATGCTGATACCTGATCCCACCGCACACGCCGAGGCTCGAGCCCAATGATCACCGCCGCCAATCGCATCTACGTCGCACCGGAGTTCGCTGAGCAGTTCGAGGAACGTTTTCGGACGCGGTCTGGCCTTGTGGATGGAATGCCTGGGTTCATCTGGAACAAGGTGCTGCGCCCAGTCAAGCCGGGGGACCCCTACGTCGTGTTGACGTTATGGGAGTCACGCTCTGCGTTCGACGCCTGGGTCCAATCCGATGAGTTCGTGAAAGGCCACGCACGCTCCGGCACGCTTCCCTCGGAGGCGTTCACAAGAAAGAACCAGTTGGAGTTACACGAGGTCTTACTGGATTCGAGCCGGCCGGATCTCGAGCCGGAGCCTCGCGGCGAGGCCATCGCGTTTCATGGTCCCGAAGTCGCCGAGGGATAGGACGGATGACTCACGCCCCACGCGGGGCGGCCTCGATGGATCTGACCCCCCCCTCGCGCGCGACTTGCTGCGCCAGGGCTCCACTTCCTGGCTTGCAACGTTCCCCTCGGTGTCGCACGTTCACAGTGAACGGGAGGCAGACAGGATGGTTTGAACCGTTGTCTGGTTCTCCCGCGCGCCGATTCTTGATAGGGAGCAAGAGACAATGGACACCACAGCCACGGGTGCTCAGCTTCAACCGGATGACGCCGCACAGATTCGGGGCTTCGTCGCACCCTGGAGCCAGGCATGCCTGGACCGAGACTGGGACGCGCTGCTCGCGATGTGCACGGACGACATAGTATTCAGCCCTCCTGGAGAGCCGAAGGTCTCGGGCGCTGGAGTCCGGACGTGGCTGGACACGTTTCCGGTGGTGAAGGAGTTCAAATGGGGTTTCGACAAGATCGAGGTCAGCGGTGACCTGGCCACCGGTGTGGGCCAGGGGGAGATGACGCTTGAGATCGATGGCCAGGACGTTGCCATGAGCATCGAGTTCGCCGACATATTCCGTCGGGGAGACGACGGTACCTGGCGCTTCGCGCATGTCATCTGGAACCAGAACGAACCGGCTGGCTAGGGGCTGGCGTTCCCGCTCCGGTATCTCGACGTCGAGGGTCTCGGTCTCGACTGGCGTTCGGTCCGTTCCCGAGGAACCGTTCTAGGTTTCTTTCCGGATTCTGGGGTGTGATTCCATGAATATCGCTGCATCGTCGCTGCTCGTCGTTTGGGGCGGTTTGACCGTTCTCGCGGGCCCTTCCTCCGCACAGGAGATCGACCGTTCCGAGGTGGAACGGATCATCACCACGCTCAGCGCGGACGATATGGAGGGGCGCAGGGTTTTCTCGCCGGGCATCGAACGGGCGGCTCGCTTCATTCAGGAGGAATTCGCGGCGATCGAGCTCGAGACGCTGGACGGCCTGGACGGCTACGCACAGCCGTTCAAGATGTACTCCTTCGCGGCCGCAAGCAGCCGGGTCGTTTTGAACGGACGCGCGGTTCCAAGTGATCGTTATGGCGTAAGGGTGGCGCAGGAGGCCATCCACTGGACCGAGAAAGACGACATCAACCTGGTGCGAGTCGGTAAGGACGATGACGTCATGCAGTTGGTCCTTCCGGTGACGAACAGCGACTTGAACACCCTGGTGCTGGTGCATGAAAGTCACCGATCGGCATTCGACAGAATCAAGACGTTCATGTCTCGGCCGGTGAACACCATGGAGGTGGGGACCGGCGCGAGTTTCGTACTCGTTCTCACCGGGGAAAGTGATGTCGACTCGTACGAGATCGTGGTGACGGCTACGGTCACGGAACGCGATCTCGGCAATGTCGTGGGAGTGATCCCGGGCCGTAGGCGAGATGAAATCGTACTCTTTTCGGCCCACTACGACCACATCGGCATCCGCCCTCCCGTGAACGGAGACTCGATTGCGAACGGCGCGAACGACGACGCCTCGGGCACGACCGCCGTGATCTCGCTGGCCAAGTACTTCAAGGCGATGGGCAGGCCGGAGCGCACGCTGATGTTCGTGGCGTTTACCGGCGAGGAATCCGGAGGATATGGATCCCGATATTTCTCACAACAGGTGGACCCCGATGACATCGTCGCGATGTTCAACATCGAGATGATCGGGAAACCCGCCAGGGAAGGTCCCAACACCGCTTGGATCACGGGCTTCGAGAGGTCGAGTTTCGGCCGGATTCTGCAAGAGGCGGTGGACGGAACGCCGTATTCGTTTTATCCGGATCCGTACCCCGACCGAAACCTTTTCTACCGGTCCGATAACGCGACGCTCGCGCGCCTCGGGGTGCCGGCGCACTCCATCTCCACCACGCCCATCGACGTCGATCCGGATTACCACCGGGTCACCGACGAGGTCGCGACGCTGGATCTCGATCACATGACCGCCACCATCGAAGCCCTGGCGAAGGGAGCGGCTACCATCGTGTCGGGTGCCGCCACTCCCACGCGGGTGGATGCGTCTCAGGTGAACTGAGCGCTTTGACGAAAGGGACCCTTGAATGACCACCAGTCGCAGAGATTTCCTCAGAAGCGCCGCCTTGGCCGGCGTGAGCGTGCCGGCGTTGACCAAAGCCGCCGATGCTCAAGAGGCATGTCCATCCGGCAAAGCCGTGCACACCGTTCTGGAACGCGACCATCCTTACGTCTACATCGACTCCTGCATGCAAATGTGGCCCGATGCCGATTTCCACCTGGCGCACCGCCACGGCGTCACCGTGTACGGCGTCACCGCCTGGCTTCCCCACGCCGACGCGGCCACCGCACTGAAGGGACTCATGTACTGGCACGGCATCGCGCGGGAACACGAGAACCTCGTGGTCGTCCAAACCGTGGAGGATATTCGCCGGGCGAAACGGGAAGGGAAGGCCGGGCTCTTGTTGGCGGCGCAGGACGGCGATTGGGTGGGTTATGAGCTGCACCGCCTTCAAGCGTTCCGGCAAGCCGGGCTCGGCATGATGCTCCTTGCGTACAACGCCACCAACCAACTGTGCGACGGTTGTCTGGACCGGACCGAAGGTGGACTCTCACGCCTGGGTCGGCGAGTCGTGGAGGAGTGCAACCGCGTGGGTATCGTGCTGGACTGTAGCCACACGGGACACCGGTCCACGCTGGAGATCATGGAGCGAAGCGGGCAGCCGTGCGTCTTCAGCCACTCCAATGTCGACGCTCTCGTGCCGAGCCCGCGAAACATCGATGACGAACAGATCCGGGCGTGCGCGTCCCGCGGTGGCGTCATCGGCCTGGTGGCCTGGGGCCCCCTGGTCATGAAGCCCGGAACCACACACCGGCCCACGCTGGACGAGTTCATCGAGCACATCGACCACGTGGCGCAACTCACCGGAAGCACCGATCACATCGGAATCAGCACGGACATGTCGATCGGCACGTACCCCGAACACGTGCACGACCCTTGGGGTGCGCCGGCGTATCCCAGTTTCACGGCGCAGTACAACGAACATGTAACGGCGGACATCCGCTCGCCGATGCGGAACGTGGAGGGGTACAGCGACTACGCGGAGATCGTGAACGTCGCCGATCGGCTGTCGGCTCGCGGATACTCGGAGCGGGATGTGCACAAGATACTCGGGGAGAACTTTCTCAGGGTGTTCGAGGAGGTCTGGCAGTAGCGATGTTCGGCTTCTCTCTCAGCACGCGACGCGCGTGAACCGGAGGCCCGGCACCGCCAACCGCCGAACCTAACGGGCGACCTCGCGCATCCCGTCGATCCCCAGCCGAGCGCCCAGGGTCTGGTTGTAGTTCGTGGTGCCGTTGACATCGTACGTGTAGCGACGCCCCTGGGCGTCTTCCACGAACTCGATGCCGGCGATTTCGATGCCCTCTTCGAGACAGAGTTGCTGCGTGAAGAAGGTCGAGCAGAATCGAACCTGGAGGCCGAGGGAGGGGCATGGCGTGGAGATTACTGAGGCGGGCGGGGGATAGCCGATGGTTGCGCCAGCCCGGTCCAGCGGATGAACAGGACCCTAGAGCGGATTGAGAAGAAGGACCCATGACCAGGCGATACCCGCCACGGTGCCCTAGCTGTGGGTACAGGCAAATTCAGAGCTAAGAGATTCGGGCTGATAGGCTCGCGCCGACGCCGAGATGCACGAACCGACTTTGCCCAAAGAAACCCGAGTGCCCGGAGTGCGGTAGTGTAGGGATCCACAAGGGTACGATAGGCGGCTTGTAATGCCGTGATTGTGGGAACGTCTTCAAGGCCACGTGAGGCGATCGACGCGGTGGATTCTGAGCTTTGAAATAGACCCAAGTGGTATCATAATCTGGTAATGACAGTGATACCAGATTATAGTATCTTCTATGCATGAAAGCCAAGCACCTCAAGACGCTCGAAGCCATCTACAGGCACCCGGTATCCGGCACTATCAAGTGGTCGGCGATCGAGGCACTATTGGTAGCGGTTGGCGCTGAGATTGAAGAGCGTTCGGGGTCAAGGGTGGCCGTGATCTTGGAGGGCCAGGTACACGTCTTCCACCGGCCACACGCGAGCCCCGAGACGGACAAGGGCGCGGTGCGGGATGTACGGGACCTGTTGAGAGAGGCGGGTATTGAGCCATGATCGAGTACAAGGGATATCGCGGAGTAGTCGAGTTCGATTCTGAGCTTGGGCAGTTCCACGGACGCGTGGTGAACATGCGTAACGTGATCTCGTTCTACGGATCCTCGGTGGACGAACTGCGCGAGGAGATGGCCACTTCGGTGGACACCTACCTCAAGGTGTGCGCAGAGAAGGAAATTGACCCCGAGCGCCCGTACTCCGGCAAGTTCATGGTGCGTATCAGTCCCGAGGTACACCGTGCGGTTGCCCAACTGGCTGCTGCCGGTGGGCAGTCCATGAACGAATGGATCTCAGAGACGATTGAGGGAATTGTGAAGGCTCACACTATAGGAACGAACAGCTAGTGGATATCTCAAGGGGTTTAACGGATAATCCTCATGGATTGTTCGTAGCTGGGCACCATCCGGGCGGTGGTGTTTAGGGCTCGTGGTCCGAAGCTTGTTTTTCACCCGGTGAAAACGACACCCGGTTTGCATAGACGAAAACGCAAGTGCCCATCTGACCACGAAGGTTCCTGTCCGCCATGCAGCGCTCCAGGAGCAGCATGAGCCGAGCCCGCCTCCTCCTAGGGGTTCTCCTCTGCTTGTGGCCTTGTAGGGTTGCCTCACAACTCACGGAGCGGCTGTACCAGGAAGCGTGCGACAACGGAAACGTGAGTGCCTGTAACGTCTTCGGCCTCATGAACGAGCGAGGAGAAGGAGTCACCCAGGATCTCTCGCGTGCCGTGGGTCTCTACGAGCGGGCCTGCGAGGGCGGCTTGCCGGTGGGCTGCACGAACCTCGCTCGCATGTACGAGGCCGGTGCCGGTGTGCCCCGGGATGTCGCCCGCGCGAATGTCCTCTACCAGGTTGCCTGCGAAGGAGGCGAGCTGCTGGCCTGCGACCTCGCTCCAGCCGACAACCCTCTCCGCCCGGGAAGGATCAACGGTCGAGTCATGGAGGAGGGCAAGAGCCGTGGGCTCTCGGACGTAGACATTACGGTAGTGGGCCAGACGGAGGTACGTACACTCAGCAATCGGCAGGGCCGATTCACCCTACGGGACCTGGAGCCCGGACCCGCACAGGTTCGACTCACGCGCCTGGGCTACGCTCCCCGCACCGTGCTATTGGTCGTCCAGCCGGGGAGGACGGTCGATCTGTCCGCGACGATGTCGACCCGACCGATCGAGCTCGAAGCGATTAGGGTCACGGTCCGCCCTCGCTTTCTGGAACTGAGCGGTTTCTATGCCAGAGGCGATCAGGGATTCGGGCACCAGTTCGGGCCGATGGAACTCGAGACTCTCGACCTCGAGCGGGTGTCCAACGTTCTGTCGCGTGTTCCCGGGGTTTCAGTGCGGCGGACTGGGCCTGGCAGGTCTTCCGCCGTCAGCATGAGGGGCGTGGGTAGTAGCACGGGTTCGTGTCGACTCTTGGTCTACGTCGACGGCTTGCGGATGTCTACGTCCTATGATCTCGACCAAATCCACCCGGACCAGATCGAGGCGGTGGAGGTCTACCACGGGGTCGCCACGCCCATCCAATACATGGGCAATGGTTGCGGCGTGGTTCTCCTTTGGACTCGGCGTTAGGAGGTCGCTCGATACCCACGCCGATCCGTAGGTACTGAGAAACTTGTGAGGAGATCAAGTGCATGGAAACGACGAGGGATCGGTGGGCTACAGGACCTCACACGACCACTTCCGATGAACGCACTCCCGCCGGGCGGATAGTCGTATACTCAAGAGATCACGAGCGACTGCAAGACCTGCTGGACCTCCTGGCGCCTGGCAAGCCCGAGGTTGCCTCGTCACGGTCGGCTTTCACCCAGCTGCTGCGAAACGATGGCATCGCCATCATTCTGCTCGAAGACCTAGGAAGTCGCGACTTGGAATGGTGTGTGAGTTTGGCGGCGTCGGCCATGCGACCGGTCTTCTTGGTCGCCCCCTTCGATCGCCAGCCGGACGCCTGGACTTCAGCGTCCGCCGAGGACGGATAGGAGATTCAAAAGCCCTAATGCGCAGAAAGAGAAGCGATCGCGTGGCGAGTGATCACTCGATTGGAGGGAGAACCCATAACCGCCGCGAGGGAGCTGAGGTGCAGAGGGCCTGGTGAGCGCTCAAGGTGCGTCGATACTCGGATGGGCCACCGGGGTGCGTGGATGGGCGGCAGATTTCCGGGGGATGGTGGGCCACGCCCCAAGGGCCCCAAGGCGATTCAGGCCATTTACACCGTCCACGTGCTCAGTCTGCGAACTCTTCGGGCAATGACTGATCGAACAAGAACTCAGGCACGGGCTCTGATTCATTCGGTTCGAACCCCGATGTCTGATCGAAGAGGAAGTCGCCCTGAGGTGGTCCACGCGCAGGCGAGAGAGGCGGGGGTTTGGGGTTCAGATCGAGGTGAAGGAGGATCGTGGAAACGACAGGCGGATCGGTGAGAAAGGCGAGGATCTTCATCTGGCCCCCGCAGCCCGGACAGAGCAGCGCAAGCACACCATAGATACGAGCGAGGAGCACGGCCCAGCGGATGCGCGCGGGATTGGCGGGGCGGGTTTGGCCGTCGTCACATGATCCCCCCTGAACCGGACCGGCAGGTTAAACGACCCGATTCCCTGGCGCGTCTTACCCCTTCAGCACGCGACGCGCGTGAACCGGAGGCCCGGCACCGCCAGCCGCCGAACGTAGCGGGCGACCTCGCGCATCCCGTCGATCCCCAGTTGAGCGCCCAGGGTCTGGTTGTAGTTCGTGGTGCCGTTGACATCGTACGTGTAGCGACGCCCCTGGGCGTTCTCCACGAACTCGATGCCGGCGATCTCGATGCCCTCTTC
>JADFRS010000183.1 GCA_022561145.1 Gemmatimonadota bacterium | reverse complement strand
AGCGTCATGTCCTCCAACCCGCTCGTTACGAGATCCGGATTCTCGAGACCGAAAGCACGGTGTTCGAGTCCGAGCTCTTTGGCCAGGCTCGATACCGGTTCACTGCGCCGGCCGGCCAACACCGGGGTCATCCCCCGAGCGATGGCCTCTCGCGCAATCAGTTCGCCCGTGTATCCGTACGCGCCGTAGATCATCCATCGCTCGTTCACGCGAAGAGCATAACGCGCCGGCTTCCAAGCGCCAGTGGCACCGCCCCATTCCTTGCCCGGACGCCACCGGGGCCCCTACGCCGTCTCGACATCCATGAGTTCCCGGCGCACGAACAGACGCAGCACTGCCCGTGGGAAGGCCTCGGTGAGTGTTGTGACATCGTGCAGCGGCAACGGCACGAACGTGCCGTCCGCCCGGAATCCGCCATCGGTCACCAGCAGATGGAGGTGCGGGTGCCAGTTGGCCAGGGAGCCGTGGGTCTGGATCGAGGCGACGATGCCGACCGAGAGGCCCGGCTCACCCACGGTCGTGCGGATGAACGCGGTGATGGTGCGCGCGGCAACCCGAGAGAGGTCGCCAAGCAGGTCGCGGTCAATATTGGATATTCAGCATCCGCGTTCTCATCCCCACTAGCTGCCCGACTGGCGCCCGAAACCGTATTCTAGAGGATGCCGGGGTCATCTTTCGGTTGGGGTTGTATAGGTTATTCATTGATGCGCGAATACATGACAAACGCTCCGTGCGACCGGACTCGCGATTCAGCCGATTCCCGGCTCTCGCGTGGAGAAAAGCCGCCGGTAGAACCCGTTAAGGCAGCCGACCATCGCAACACTGCGGGCCAAAATGAACGACGCTGATCAATCCCCGGAAGCCTTGGCGAACTCCGTGACCTCATCACGAGATACTGAATTGGGGCCTACTGCCCGCGCAAACGACCTGCCACCAGCGCGCATTCTCGTCGCTGATGACCAAGAAGAGATTCGTGTCCTGCTGCAACGTCTCCTCCAACGGGAAGGGTACGTGGTGGACTGCGCCGACAACGGTCGCGCCGCGCTCGAGATGGCCGCCAGTCAACCGTATGATATGTTTCTCCTCGATATCACCATGCCGGAGGTGGATGGGTACCAGGTGCTGGAAGAACTGAAAGAACGGGCAGCAACTCGGGATATCCCGGTGATAATGATCTCGGCGGTGGATGACCTCGCGAGTGTGGCGCGGTGCGTTGAGCGAGGGGCTGACGATCATCTCTCCAAGCCCTTTCAACCGGTGTTGTTGCGGGCCCGTATTCGCGCGTGTCTAGAGAAAAAACGGTTGCGTGACTTGGAAAAGGAACATCTCCAGCGAGTCAAGCAAGTGATCGACGCTGCAGGCGCAGTCGAGTCAGGAACGTACCAGGCTGGCAGCCTTGCACAAGTTGCCGCCCGGGCCGACGAACTGGGCCGTTTGGCACGCGTGTTCAACAAAATGGCAGCCGAGGTCAAAGCCCGTGAGGAGCGGCTGGTGAAGCAAGTGCGTGATCTCAAAGCGGAGATCGAAAAGGCCAGCCCAAGGGCGATGGAGGTGCGACGATCGTCGTCGTCGATGCAGAGACTGGAGTTGTTTTCAGGTCAACTCTTCGCCGAGCGCTACGAGATCTTGGAGAAGCTGGGGAGCGGCGGCATGGGGGTCGTCTACAAAGCGCACGACCGCAAACTGGATGAAGACATCGCGATCAAGAGGCTGGACCCCGAACTGCTCGAGCGAAGTGCCTCGGTAGCCGAACGGTTCAAATCGGAAATTCGTTTGGCACGACGTATCTCACACCGCAACGTAGTGCGCACACACGACTTTGGGGAATGGGACGGCACGTATTACCTGACCATGGAGTACGTTGAAGGGATTACCGTCCGTGAACTCATCGATACACGGGGACAGGTCGGCATCTCCTCGGCGCTCGCCATCGGTTCACAACTTGCCCAGTCACTCGACATCGCCCACAAGGAAGGCGTAATCCACCGCGACATAAAGCCTGCAAACCTACTGCTCGATGAAGCTGGTGTGCTAAAGGTGATGGATTTCGGTGTCGCGTGTCTCGCGGAACGCACGGGTTCTCGCGCGAGGGACGGGATGATCGTCGGTACGCCTGCCTACATGGCGCCGGAGCAGCTCCTTGGGGGAGACGTGGATGCGCGGAGCGATCTCTACTCTGCAGGGGTCGTGCTGTACGAGTGTCTCACTGGAAGGTTACCCTTTGAAGCAGACGATTTGACATCTTTGACCATGAAGGTGCTCGAAGAGCACCCTCCCAGTCCTTCAGTTGTCAGTAAAGACGTCCCACCATCATTCTCGGCCCTTGTCCTCCGCTTGTTGGCTCTAGAACCCGACCGCCGGCTGGGCAGCGCGGCAGAGCTTGCCGACCAACTGGAGCACATAACGTAGGTTGCTTGGACATCGTCGCTGCAGAAGATCTGTCGTTGTGGAACTTAGAACACGGCGGAGAGCTGGAGGGCGAGGAGATTCAACGCCGCATTGCCGCCCGTAACGAATTCGGTGTGCTGCCAGTCCAGCTTGACGAGAATCTCCCGAATGAGGCGGTACCCCAGCGCCGCTTCCCACCGCCAGACCTCGTCGTCCCACTTCACACGCTCCCCCAGTCCATCACTGGTGGCGCTGATGTCGCCGAACCAGAGGCGACCGTATCGGGCGCTCGCGAACAGGCCCGGAGCGATGTCGTAGCGTGCCTCCGCGTACCCCCCCCACATCTTCAGCAGCTCGGTCACCAGGGGGGCTTCCCAACTGTTCCAGTACGCCTCAGAAAAGATGCGAACCTTGCCTCTCGAATACTCGAAGTCATAGCCCACAAGACGCTGCACGTAATCCGTCGGGCTTCCCGGAAACGAGGACGGTGTGTCCCGGGCGCTCTGTGCGCGGCCGATGTATGGGCCCACCGCTGCCGAAGCGCCAATCCGGAATCCGAGCGTTGGCTCAATCCCAACCCGTGCCAGCACCTGGATGCCATCGTCCCCACGACTCGTGAGTGGATTCGAGAGCGAGCCGGGCGTAACTCCGAGCGAGTACTCGAAACGCCCGATCTCACCCAGGATTTCCCATTGAATGTTCCAGCATGTTTCGTACAACATCGGGAGGGCGCGCTGGTTCGACGCCTTTCGGGCGACAAGATCCTCATTCGATGCAGTGCCCTCTAGATCCAGGGTGGTGCGGTGTTGCCACACCATAGGCACGCCGGTCAACGGGTTCGTGTTGAAGTACGTGCTGCGAAGGCCGAAATTTCCGATAAGGGGAGGTGCCAAGCCGATCCGGGCGTTCAACCACTCCAGATCACCCAGCTCGTTGAGGACCAGATAGGCGCCCTGAAGCCTGGGTTGAGCATCGATATCGAATAGGAACTCTGCAAACACGCCGATGTGCTCCGTGATCCAGCGACGGGCGAAGAGGCGCACTCGCATTTCGTTAAACGAGCCGTCGCCGCGGAAGTTCCTGTTCAGTCCCAGTCGATCTGTGCCTGCCTTCGCAATCAGATCTGCCTGACCCGAGATCTGGAGCTGGGCGGAGGCGGGAGTGGCCACGCCGAGGAGGCCGGTCGCGAAAATCCCGCCAAGGACAAGGAGGGACGAGGGCATACGACACATATCAGTTACCTCCGAGGTTGGCTTCACCGTCCCCGGCGAATTCGAGCACGAAGACGGTGCCAGCAGGCGATGAGGTGAAGTGTATCGCCCCACCATGACGCTCCACGATGTTCCTTACGATGGCGAGGCCGAGGCCGGTCCCTTCCTTCTTCCCCTGCGTCACAAACGGCTCAAAGAGAGAGCCCCGAATCTCCTCCGGTATACCCGGACCGGTGTCCTCTACTTCGACGCGTAGGGCGCCATCCGTCGCGGCGGTACGGATCGTAATCGTACCGTCGGACTGGATGGCCGCCTGCGCGTTCCGTACGAGGTTCTCCAACACCCGGCTTACTCCGGAAACGTCCATGGACCAGAGTCCCGTATACCCGTGCTCCACCCTGAGGCCGATTCCGTTTTTCTGAAGGCCTGGCTTCAAGGTGCGGGCGAGCTCGTCGATGAGTTGGGGGACGCCGACGGGACGCCGGTCAATCCGCTCTTCGCCGCGGACGAACTCGAGGATCTCCTGCCTAATGGTCGTGAGGCGGTCAAGCTGCTTGCGGATCACGTCGTAGAACGCTCCCCGCTCTTCCTCGTCCTCCTCCGAAGGGAGGAGGTCTACGTAACCGCCGATGACCGTGATGGGCTGGGCCAAGTCGTGGACGATGGCACCCGCGGCCCGTCCTATGGCGGAAAGGCGCTCGGCCTGGATTAACTCGTCCTGAGCCCCCGACAGGGAGACCCGCATCTGTTCGAATCCCTCGGCGAGCTTTCCGATTTCATCGTGTCGAACAGGCTTTACGGGATGATTGAGATCCCCCGTCCCGATACGAGCCATCTCCTCGAGGAGTCGGCTCACCGGGTGCGTTATGCTCCGCGAGAGCACGAGGCTGAACACGAGGGCAAGCAGGAGTCCTCCGCCGGCGATAGCCAGCAGGGCCAGGCGCAGTCGCCGGGCGGGCTGGAGGGCCGCATCGAGAGAGTGGAACACCACCAAGTCGCCCACCCGCTCACGCGATGCATTGAGGAGGGGCACTGCAGCGCCTAGGAACTTTTCCCCTTCCAAGGCGAACTCCTGAGCACGTCCCAGGCCTCCGCCCCCGGGCGTACCGGGCACCGCATGGGTCGCTGCGGGAGGCTCGCTCCATGCATTGAGCATCTGGGCGGAGGATTCGGCCAGTCCTGTGTAGCCGGAGACGATCTGTTGCTTTGAGAGGAATGCCACGCGTTGCTGCGTGGACGTTTCGAGATCGGCCACCCTCGCGCTGTCGATGCGCGTCCCCGCCAGTAGAATCCCCAGGGGCATCCCCCCGAAGTAAATCGTGCTGGCAGCCACCTCGACAAGCGCGCCTTCCACACTCCAGAGATCTCCGCTGTCGTAGTAGCGGACCTCCCGAATGAGCGCTCGCGCCTGCGTGAGCCTCCCGGCCGGAGTGCCTTCGGTGGATGCCAGGAGCTCTCCGGTATGCGAGGTGAGCGCCAGCCAATCAACCGGCAGGTTGTTACGAATCTCCTCGAGGATCTCCAGCATGTAGTTTGGATCGCCCGTCTCCACCGCCCCCTTGACGAGCGGGTTCAGAGCCACAGTTGCCACCTCCCGGATCAGCTCGCCCATTTGCGACGCGCGGAGCTCCGCCGCCAACCGAACCCCGGAGGAGAGGTTCTCCTCCAGATCCGAACGGATCGTCGTCCGAAAGGCCGAGTCGACGAAGAGGAAGACCGTAAGGACGATGACCAGGGTGCTGGCCCCCGACCACCCTAGGATCCGTTGCCGAAGAGAGAGAGACATCGCGTCTTAGGGGAGGATGTGGAAATCCACCGTTACCACTCCCGAATCCGGGACCACCACCACCGTGGAATCCGGTGCGGCGTTCTCGTGCCACGCGACCACGCTGTAACGCCCGGGCGGCACCCCACTGATTCGGTAGCTGCCGTCCGGGTTGGGCCGCGTGAAGTAGGGAGTGTCCAGCACGAGAATCACGCCGGCCATCTCTGCATGGATATCACAGAAGAGACGTACGATGCCCGGATTCTCGAACACGTGAGACTGGGATTCTTTGGGGGGGTAGCGCCCCAGGTTGAACCTGTTGCCGCGGGACAGGGAGAAAAGGTTGTGACTGACGACGTCCTCGTTGGGGAAGTCCACACGGGTGCCGGTCTGAATCGTGGTGACATGGGGAACGATCGTGCGATTTCGCTGCGCGATTTTGACAGTGGAGTCTGGTGCGGATCCGGGAGGAGACTGAGCCTGGAGAAAGACCACGACATCCGTAACGCCGCCTGCGATGAAGCGCGGTGGTCGGCTGTACCGCCTCCGGGAGTAGGGGCTGAGCATCGGCGGTGGCTCTGGCGGAGGTGCGTCTAGCCGGACTGTCCCCATCACGGTGCCTCCTTGCTCGCGCTCGACAGCCGCCGAAGAGTCGGAGTCACCTCCGAATCCCATCAGCGTGAACGACGCAGCCAAGCATGCTCCAAGCACGCGATGTGGTTCCATTCTCATTCGTCCGCTTCAGTCCCTGTACTCACGGCCTCCCCCTTCGCCGTCAGACGAAGGCCTCCGCGCCAAAAGCTGAGCGACGCCAAGAGCCCGAGCCGCCGGGCCCAGTCCCACAGCGACAACAAACCCGTCGTGCTCACGACCTCGCCAAAGATGCTTGGGTCAGCCGTGCGGGGCTAATGACACCTCGACCATCTGCCGAAACTCCGCCAAGATCCTTGCATCCCACCATTCTCGATCTACTTCGGTTTGCATCATATCCAGCGCTACTTGTGGTGAGAACGCTTCCTTGTAGGTACGCTCAGTGGTCAGCGCGTCGTAGACGTCTACGATTTGAAGAACCCTGGCTGTTATCGGAATCTCCTCCCCCTGGAGGCCATCCGGGTATCCAGAACCGTTCAGTTTCTCGTGGTGGTGGCGGATGATGGGGAGCACCAGCTTGAAGGACTTGAGCTCCTTGCAGATGTGCTCACCCATAACAGTGTGCTGCTGCATGACCGTCTTCTCTTCAGGCGTCAGCCCGCTTGTCTTATTCAGGATTGCGTCGGGAACAACCACCTTACCGATATCATGTACGATGCCGCCGCGACGCAATGCCGTAATTTCCGCTTGGGACAACCCAACGCGTTCGCCTAGGAGACTCCCGTAATTCGCCAAGCGTTCGCAATGACCCTCTGTGTAGGGATCCCTTCCTTCGATGCTCCGGGCCAGCGTTAGCACTACAGACTCGGCCCGCTCCAGTTCATCGGTGTAGCTTTTCACCCGGAGCAACGATCGCACGCGGGCCAACAACTCAACGCTCTCGAACGGTTTGGAGAGAAACTCGTCCGCGCCGGCTTCGATGCCTCGCACGCGGTCGTCCACGGTCCCGAGGCCGGTGATCAGCACAACGGGTGTCAGCATGGTCTCCGGGTTCCTCTTGAGATGTCTGCATACCTCGAACCCGTCTAGGTCGGGCATCATGACATCTAACAGAACGAGGTCCGGTTGTGTCTCCTTGAACAGGCGTAATGCCGATTCGCCGTCGGGGGCCGCCACGACGTCGAACCCTTCCCGGCGCAACATGCGCTCCAGAAGAGTCCGCTCGGAGGGGTCATCCTCGGCAACGAGAACGGTCGTTTTCATGAGGCCAATGCCTGCCGTACAATTGCGACGAGCTTGGCGATCGTGTACTGAGCCCCCAAACCTTGCCTGCATATCCAGCACCTCATCCTTGTCCGCGTAGCCACCGCCGGACATGCCGATGACCTTAACACCGGGAAACTCCTGCTTCTCACGCCCCCTTCGCCGTCAGACGAAGGCGTCCGGGCTCAAAGCTGCGCGACGCCGAGAGCCCGAGCCGACACGCCCAACCCCGCAGCGACAACCAACCTGTGGCGTCGCATGGCCAAAAGTGGCCCTCGTGCGCCAGAAAGCGAAGGCAGCCTATTTCGAAGTGTATTGAACCGTGGCTCCGTCCGCTGTGATGGTGATCCCATATGGGAACGACTCGTCCAGCGGCACCCGGGCGCTTTCGGTGAGCTTGGTCACGTCCACGATCGACATCGAGCCCGGTATAGGAATTTCAATCGGCCCTCCTAAAGTAGAG